>JBMOKV010000477.1:0-61761 GCA_049325495.1 Candidatus Rifleibacteriota bacterium
GTCACCATCGGGGCCGACCACGCTTCCTTCTGCTCTTGAAAAACTTGAGCGCACATGAATTCGTATCTGATGGTCGCGGGCGCAGGAAATAGCGCGCGGGTGCAGTATTCCATTGCCAAAAGCTGCCAGCTCAAGCATTTCTTCGTAATCGAGGTGCCAGATTTTCCTGGCTTGCGGAATAATGCGAGGATCAGCCGTGTAAATACCTTCTTCGTCGGTGTATTTTTCACAGACTTTCTGGCCAAGTTCTGCCGCCAGAACTACGGCAGTAAGATCTGACCCGCCACGACCAAGAGTCGTGAGGTCACCTTCGGCGGTAATTCCCTGAAATCCTGCGACAACCGCCACACTTCCGGGTTCGAGAAAGCGGGCCAGATTGTTTCCCCGGCCAACCTGCACGATGTTGTATTCATCATTCTGCATTTCAGAAAGAAGATGCAGGTTGAAAGCATTAAATGAACGGGCCCTTATTCCAAGTTTCTGTAAAGCGGCGGCGGCAAGAGATGCGCTGACCATTTCGCCGGTTGCCAGCATCTGATCGTATTCTCTACGGTCAACATCTATTGAAACCTTGTTCATCAGCCCGATAAGATCATCGGTAGTGTCTGCCATCGCAGAAACTACGACGACCAGGCGACTGCCACGCTTTGCTTTTTCCGCAATTCTTTCTGCGACCCGGTTGATTCGGTCAACCGAGCCCATTGAAGAACCACCGAACTTCTGAATCAGAACATCGCCGTTTGCAAACATTGGAATTTACCTGAAAAGTTTGAAAAAAGAGCAGAGCGAAGCAAGCTTAAGCTGGCTGTTGATCTGAGAAATGGCACTCTGCAATTTTCCTGTATCGGTGCGACCGGTTAACAGAATGACGGTAGATGTACTTTCCGTTTCCCGTGAAACTTCTTCTGGCTGAAGAATAGACTCAATATCGATTCCGGCGGTTGAAAACATACCCAGCAATTGAGCCAGAGTACTGGTAAGATTAACCAGTCTGAAACGCAGATAAAACCGATCACAAAAACTTTCGACCGATTCACACATCTGTAGTTGTTCCACATCTTTTGAGCCGGTGGCAATATCATTCAAATCTGCGATAATGCCGCGAACCTGGGTTTCTTCAGAAGTCCCGGGGCAGGCATAAACATGGCCCTGGCCTTTGCGATCCTGGGTGTAAATAATTTCAGAACCACCACGCGCCTGGGCAAGAAAGAACTTTTTCGGTATCAGACAGGGTTCTACCGCTGCTTTTAAACTACCATCCTTCTTTTCCGCAAGTCCGAGAAGCCTGATGGAATAGCCATAGGAATCGGCAATCTGTAAGTCTTGAAGATCGATCGAACTGACACCGGTTACCGGAATTTTTTCTAAAGGCACGACCAGCTTGAAAATCTCAGCGATCTGCAAAGCCAGACGATTTCTGGTTACCAGACCGTGCAGACTGGGGTTGGGGTTGCTCACCGCAATCTTTTCCCATTGGGCGGCTGCGGCTGCTTTTTCCAGGTTACAGTTGTGACGCTCCATGTAAGAAAGTATAAATCCGGCAACCGCGTCGTTCTGTACATAGAACTTTGTCGGCGGATCAATTTCACCATCGCCAGAAAGAATGCGCAAGAAAGGAAAAGTAGCTCCAATGGCTGCTTTATAAAAAGTCTGTGATTTCTGCCCATTTTTCAGCCGATTCAGGGCAAGCTGGGCATCATCTGTCACCAGTCTTTCGGGATAACGACTGATTTTATGATCAGAAGCAAACAAAATGCCGGTAGAAACTGCCGAATAGAAATCTTCTGCTTCTAAAGCGACCCAGGGGCGCTCAACGTTTTCAGCACCGAGAACCGGCAAACGCAGGAAATCCTGACGGTTCAATCCGGTAAGGATATCCTGGAGTTTGCTTTGCCAATACGGCAGGTTTAAAAAACCGGCACCGGTTATCATCAACCATGCACTCCGCCGCCAAAAGCATTTTCCACTGATTCCATGAATGCTTCAGAAAGAGTCGGGTGAGGATGAATCATGCGTGAAAAAGCGTGGGAATCGATATTGAACTGAGCCATCATCGTGCCTTCATTGATCAGGTTGCTTGCTTCAGGACCCCAGATGATTGCCCCCAGCAGTTTTCCATCATGTGAAAGAAGGGTTTTGATCTGACCATCGCCTTCACCGGCAGTCAAAGCTTTTCCATTGGCAGAAAACAGGCTGCGGCCTATTTTGAAATCGACACCGGATGCTTTCAAGCTTTCTTCACTCTGACCGACCCATGAAATTTCGGGGTAGGTATAGACGCATGAAGGCACGAGAGAATAATCGGCTTTTATTTTTTCTCCCAGCCATTGATGGGCAAGGGTCATTGCATCATAAGTAGCTTTATGTGCCAGCATCGGCCCTTTAATCGCATCACCGATCGCATAAACACCGGAAATGCTCGAACAGAAATTTTCGTCTACCTTGATAAAACCATTTTCGAGTTCAATGCTCAAACCGGTATCCTGCATGAAAGCATGATTTACTTTGCGGCCAACCGCGATCAACACCCGGTCAAAATGCCGTTCGCTACCATCGATAACTGCTTTGGCCCGGTTTCCATCCTGCTCAAGGCTTTCAACCTTTTTACCAGTGAGAATTTCGAGGCCGGCTTTTTTGAAAACCGGCAGTAACCGCTTGGCGGTGGCATTATCAAGACCAGGCAATATCTGGGGCATCATTTCAACAATAGTAACTTTACTGCCAAACTCGCAGAAAACCTGGCCAAGTTCAAGACCGATTACGCCACCACCGACTACCAGAAGAGATTCTGGAATCTCGCCGGCCTGCAAAGCTTGATCCGAAGTCCAGAAGATTTCCCGGTTTTTGGGAAAAACCGGCGGAGCAGCAGGAACAGAGCCAACTGCCAAAACGATTTTATCGGCCTGCAGCGTTTCTGAATTATCAGCAAGAACCACTGTTTTATCAGGCATAAGCCTGGCATAACCATTAAAAATGGTCACCCCGGCTTTTTCCAGCATTTTTACGATACCCTGTCTGAGCTGGTTAACGATCTGATCTTTACGGGCCTGAATTTTCGGCCAGCTGAATGAAGTCTGCCCGGTTTCGAGGCCAAAAGATCCGGCATTCTTAAGAAAATGCAGTCCTTTGGCCGAAGCCAGCAATGCCTTGGTTGGAATACAACCCCAGTTGAGACAGGTTCCGCCGAATTCACCGGCTTTGTCAACGACTGCAACTTTCCAGCCTTTTCTGGACATCAAAGTCGCCAGAGGATACCCGCCCGGGCCGCCACCAATAATGATCAGATCAAATTTCTGCATTTCATTCACCTATATGGAAAAGAACCGAGCCCTTTTCTACCGGTTTACCATTTTCAAACAAAATTTTAACTATTTTGCCCGATTTATCTGCTTTGATTTCATTCATCATTTTCATTGCTTCAACTATGCAGACCGTTTGACCGGCATTAACCTGGTCACCTTCGTTAACGAATGGCGCTGAAGTTGGAGACGGGGCGCGATAAAAAGTTCCGGCCATCGGTGAATTGATTTTATGAAAATTGTTTTCTGCAGGAGCTGCGACCGGTGCTGCAGGCTTACTGGCAGTTTCAGTCTTTAAAATTGGGGCAGGAACGCCAGGGATGCTGATTGGAACAGGCTGAACCGTTTGAACGGTTACACTGGAATGCTTTTTAAGCTTCATTTTGAGCTCAGTGGTTTCCAGTTCCAGTTCGGCCAGATGGTTATCTCCCATGAATTGGATAATTTCAATAACTTTATCAATAGCTTTGCCGCTTTTGTCGGCGGTTGTGCTTTCGATCTTTTTGCTGGTGGGCATGGTTTTGCTTTTAGGCATAGTTTTACCTCTTTTTTAAGTCGAACGAGTATAACAGATAGATTTTTTCATGGTCAACCGGCGCTGAAAGATAAAAGTTTTTATTTATGTGATAGAATTTTTTCCATGTGCCTGGATGTTTTTTATTGTTGGTTTCGATGTTGGCTGATGTTTGTTTTTGCACATTGTCTTTTATTATTTGTGTACATTTCTTTTTTTAAATCAGTCGTATTATTATTAGTTTCGGTGGAAAAGTGGAAAAGCCGGTAGAATTCTTTTCCAATCTTGATTTGCCCGGGTGGAAAAACATGTTGATGAGGTTATCGAGTTATAAACAATTTATACAGCTTTTCAACATGGCATTCTTTTCCACAGATTTTCCACAGGTTTTCCACCGGGTTTTCCATCTCATTATCAAATCATTGATGCTAAAAAACCTTGCGAAAATGGCCTGTCTCTGCTATGCTTGAGCAACCCCGGCAAACAAATCAAAAACGGTATTTATCGCCGTTAACGCCCTGATTTTCTTATTTGGTTGCTGTACAAAGAAAATAAGAGGTCGCTGTACATGACATCGATTGAAAACATCTGGAATAAAATCACCGCCGAAATAGGTTCCGACGAAGCTGGTAAAAACAGTTCAAAAGTTTTTCTCAATACCATCAAACCAACGGAAATTGCCGATGATTGTCTGGTTATTGAGGTTTTGAATGATTTTGCCCGTGAAATTGTTGAAAAACGTTACGCCAACGTTATTGACCGCATTCTCGAAAAGGAAAAACCGGGAATGAAACATCGGCTGGTAACTAAGGCCAAACCCAAAAAAGAGGTTTTCGTACAGCCTGATCTGCCGATTATTTCAGAGCAGAAAGAGCAGACGCCGCCCCGGAATGAAAAAAACATTTCATCAAAATATGAAAGCATGTTCAACAGCAAATATTGCTTTGATTCTTTTGTGGTAGGTAAAAGCAATCAGTTTGCCTATGCGGTTTGTCAATCGGTAACGAGAAACCCGGGAACTTTGCATAACCCTGTTTTCATTTACGGCGGCGTGGGGCTTGGTAAAACGCATTTGATGCATGCCATAGGACAGGCCACCATCAATCACAATCCCAAAGCCAGGGTGGCATATCTTTCTTCTGAAACCTTTACCAATGAGTTCATTGATTCACTGAAAGACAAGAAAGCAGAGGCTTTCCGGTCAAAATATCGAAAGATAGATCTGCTGCTGATCGATGATGTTCAGTTTTTCGCCGGCAAGGAACAGACCCAGGAAGAGTTCTTTCATACCTTCAACGAACTTTTTCAGCAAAGAAAACAGATAGTTCTCACTTCTGATTCACCCCCGGAAAAAATTCAGAAATTAGAAGAGCGTCTGGCTTCTCGTTTTGCCATGGGCGTTGTCGTTGATATTCAACCTCCCGACCTGGAAATGAGGGCGGCCATTTTAAAGAAATGTGCTGCAAAATCAATGGTAGAAGTGCCCGACGATGCAATCATGTATCTTGCTCAGGGTGTAACTTCAAATATTCGTGTTCTTGAAGGCGCTTTCAACAGTGTTCTGGCGTTTTCAGGAGTCATGGGCAAGCCAATCAATAAAGATCTGATCGATCAGGTTCTCAAAGATGTGCTGCGCGAAAATTCAGGTGGTAAAATAACCATTCCCTGGATTCAAAAGAGAGTTGCCGAATTTTACGACATTCCAGAAGAAGAGCTGGTTGGAAAAAAGCGATCGCAGAATCTGGTACTGCCGCGTCAGGTTGCCATGCGGCTTAGTCAGATTTTTACCGACACTTCCCTCAACCAGATTGGCGAAAAGTTTGGTGGAAGAGATCACACAACAGTTATGCATGCATGCGAAAAAATAAATCGCATGCTGAAGAACGATAAAAGTTTCAATGAAGAGTTCGAACGGGTCAAGCGTTTTGTTGACCCGGAAAAATCCTGACTGAAACCGCTCGACAACCGCCATTGAACCTGTAATTTCTCTTGAAAATTTTGCCGTTTTGCGGTATCATTACAGACCTACTAAATTCTAGTGGGGTTTTGAAAAAAATTTCTCTCAATAAGAAGTCTGAAACTCTATATAGACTTTCTCAAGAGAAAATGGCAGGCGTGAAATGGCAGGACGGAAAACAACAACAGCCACCAAAACCGGTAAGACATTACCGGTAGGCTCGAATCTGCTTAAGGTTCTTGGCGGAATCCGCGAGAAGAATTTTCAGGCATCACCTGAAAGCCAGCGATTTTGCCTGACTGCCAGAGAAATGCTTATGCTCGGTCGCCTAAAATTTTCCTGGAAAGACATTGTCGGCATTCAACTGGCGCATAAAACCTGCCCTGAAAGGTTGATTCGCGGTCGGCTTTATTTAACCGTTTCTGACAGTCAGTGGCTTCACACCCTTGTTTTTGTTAAGGGCAAAATTATCGAGAAGCTCAAAGAACGTTTTCCCGAGTTGCAGATCGTTGACCTGGTCGGTCGTCCTGGTCGTATTCCGGTTGAAGTTGAAAAACTGGTTTCTGAATCGGAATGGCCAGAATGGGAAGAAAAAGAAAATCTGCCGATTCCCGATGCCATCGATAAAGATCTGGGTGAACAGATAAATCGCTGCTATAAGCATCTGATAGCCCGCAATGAAGGCTTGTTGAAGCGTGGTTACCGGGTTTGTGTAAGGTGCCGATCTGGCTTAACCACGGCAGAGAATCAGGTTTGTGCCCTATGTGTTTCTGTAGAGCGCTCAGAACAGATTTTGCCGGTCAGAAACCTGTTGAAAGAAATGCCATGGCTCGATTATGACGAAATTCTTGCTTTTGAGAGCACTGTCAAATCTTATGAATTCGAAGCGGTAAAAGCAGATCTTGTTGCAGAAAGTCTCGATCTGGTTAAGGAACTTGCGATTAATTTAAAAGAAAATTTGAATGAAGAAATTCTGGTGCAGATGAAAAAAGAAATGGTTCGGGCAATTATGCTGGTTACCGGCGATATGCCCGATCAGGTCGATCTGTTTCATTTATCACCCGATCAGATAATAGATCCTGAGTGGCTTGAGCTGCTTTCGATCAATACGGAGGGAGAAGCATGCTGATTCATATCGGTCAAAATGAGTTCGTTGATTTTCAGCATTGTGAAAGTATTTTTAATCTTCAAACCATCGATGAAGATTCCCGAAAAAGAATTCTGGCAAAACTGCCGCAGGAGCATCGTGATGATTATCGTGCCGCTATTTTGACCATCGAAGGGAAATGGATCGGCTCGACTCTTTCGCCGGAAGCTTTGGCCCAAAGAGGCATCTGCCACCCATTTCAAAGTGCCTGTTATTTAAAAGACGATTGGAAAACAAGTGACCATTACCATTATTGATGGTCAACAACAAGGAGTTATACAATGACTGAACTGGAAAATCCTGTAACCATGCAGCAGGAAGATCCCATTGAGCAGGTTGAGACTGCCAGCGGAAACCATGATAACACTGAATATTCGGCCCGAAACATCAAGGTTCTGGAGGGGCTCGAAGCGGTTAGAAAAAGACCTGGTATGTATATCGGCGGCACCGGCCTGAATGGTCTGCACCATCTCGTCTGGGAAGTAGTCGACAACAGCATCGACGAAGCTCTGGCCGGTCATGCTTCGACGATTCACGTTAACATGCACGATGACGGGTCCATATCCGTTCTCGACGATGGCCGTGGTATTCCCACCGATTATCATGAACAGACAGGTAAATCGGCGCTTGAAGTTATTCTTACTGTTTTGCATTCAGGCGGTAAATTTGACAAAAAATCATACAAATACAGCGGCGGGCTTCACGGTGTGGGTATTTCCGTGGTTAATGCCCTGTCTGAATGGCTTGAAGTAACGGTCTGGCGCGATGGCGGCATTTTTCAGCAGTCTTTCAAGCGTGGTTTTGCGGTCAGCGAAATGACACGAAGTGAAGGCGCCGACCGCACTGGCACCAAAATCAGGTTTAAACCTGATCCCGAAATTTTTGAAAATGTTGAATACAGTTTCGACATTCTTTCGAAGCGTTTAAGAGAGCTGGCCTTTCTTAACAAGGGAATAAAAATCGTTCTGCGCCAGAAGGCTGAACAGAAATGCCACCTTTTCGAATATCAGGGTGGTATTGCCAGCTTTGTTGAATTCCTCAATGAAGCGAAAAACCCGGTTTTCCGCGATGTTATTTACATGCAGAAAGAGAAAGACGGCATTGAAATCGAAATGGCCCTGTCTTATAACGATGGCTATGCCGAACAGTTCTACGCTTTCGTAAACAATATCAATACCATCGATGGGGGCACCCATGTTCTTGGCTTCAGATCAGCTCTCACTAAAGTTTTCAATAATTATTTGAAAAAAAATCCTGACCTTGCCGGCAAGGAAAAAGGCAAACCCAAAGAAGTTAAACTTGCCACCGAAGATACCCGCGAAGGTTTGATCGGGGTTCTTTCGATCAGAGTTCCCGAACCGCAGTTCGAAGGCCAGACCAAAGCCAAACTCGGTAACCCGGAAGTCAGAAGCGTGGTAGATCAGGTGGTCGGCGATTTCCTGGCTGATTATTTTGAGCAGAACCCCTCGGTTGCCAAACCGGTGATGGATAAAATTCTCGTAAGCATGAAGGCGCGTCTGGCAGCGCAGAATGCCCGCGAGCTAACCCGCCGCAAAACCGCCCTCGAAGGCAACTCGCTGCCCGGTAAACTAGCCGATTGTTCAGAGCGTGACCCGGCTCAATGCGAACTGTTCATCGTCGAAGGTAACTCCGCAGGCGGCTCAGCAAAACAGGGCCGCGATCGCAGAACCCAGGCTATTCTGCCATTGCGCGGCAAGATTCTCAATGTTGAAAAAACCCGCCTCGAGCGTGTGGTCGGCAGCGAAACGATCCAGGATCTGATCAACGCTGTCGGTACCAACATTGGCAAAGAAGATTTCAACATCGACAAAATCCGCTATCACAAGCTGATTATCATGACCGACGCCGACGTTGACGGCTCACATATCCGCACCCTGCTGCTGACTTTCTTTTTCCGCTACATGCCTGAAGTTATTGAAAAAGGCTTTCTTTACATTGCTCACCCGCCTCTTTACAAGCTTAAAAAAGGCAAACAGGAAGTTTATGCCTACAGCGATGAAGAAAAAGACAAGTTGCTTGCAACTGATTTCCAGGGCGGCGAAAAGGTAACGATTCAGCGTTATAAAGGTCTTGGTGAAATGAATCCCGAACAGCTCTGGCATACCACCATGAACCCGGATTCGAGAATTCTCAAAAAAGTCAGAGCTGATGATGAAACTGAAGCAGACCGGATCTTTTCTGTTTTGATGGGTGACAAGGTTGAACCGCGAAGAAACTTCATTACCCAGTATGCAAAACAGGTTAAGAACCTTGATATTTAATAAAGGGGTCAGTAAATGGACACCAATAATGAAAACCCTGTAAACGGCAATCCCGGCGACGTTCAGGCACCTCCTCCACCGCCGATGCCCCCCATGGGAACCAAATTCATCAACATTGAAGACGATATGAAGTCTTCTTATATCGATTATGCGATGAGCGTAATCGTCGGTCGCGCCCTTCCAGACGTGCGTGATGGTCTGAAACCGGTGCATCGCCGTGTTCTTTATGCGATGTTCGACCAGGGTTTCACCAGCAAAAAGGCTTTTGTAAAGTCTGCCCGTACCGTCGGGGAAGTCCTGGGTAAATACCATCCGCATGGCGATGCGGCAGTTTATGACACGCTGGTGCGCATGGCCCAGGATTTCAGCCTGAGATACCCGCTGATTGACGGACACGGCAACTTTGGTTCAGTCGATGGCGACGAAGCAGCGGCGATGCGTTATACCGAAGCCCGTCTCAAGGCTCTGGCAGAAGAAATGCTGCGCGACCTTGAAATGGATACGGTTGACTGGATGCCGAACTTCGACGGTTCACTCAATGAACCCATCGTTCTGCCGAGCAAGTTTCCCAATCTTCTGGTAAACGGCTCTTCCGGTATTGCGGTCGGTATGGCAACCAACATGCCTTCGCACAATCTTACCGAAATCATCAACGGCGTGGTGTCGCTGATCGACAACCCCGATCTGACGATTGAAGAATTGATGGAATTTGTTCCCGGCCCGGATTTTCCGACTGGCGGCATCATCATGGGAACCGAAGGCATCGACTCGGCTTATCGCATGGGGCGTGGCAGTGTCGTGATCAGATCGGTAGTCAACATAGAAGAATTCAATAAGGGCCGTGATCGCATCGTGGTTACCGAATTGCCCTATCAGGTCAACAAAGCCAAACTGGTTAAATCAATTGCCGACCTGATCAAAGACAAGAAGGTTGATGGCATCACCGACCTGCGTGACGAATCGAGCCATGAAGGCATGCGCGTCTGCATCGAGCTGCGCAAGGGTGTAAACACTGATGTAGTGCTGAATCAGCTTTATAAGCACACTCAGCTGCAATCGAGTTTCGGCATCATCAATCTGGTGCTGGTTGAAAACAAGCCTCTGGTGCTGAATCTCAAGCAGATGATGGAATTCTACATCGATCACTGCCGGGTAATCATTCGCCGGCGAACCATGTTCCAGCTCAGGAAAGCCGAAGAAAAGGCCCACATTCTTGAAGGTTTGACCATCGCTCTCGATAACCTCGATGCGGTCATTCAGCTGATTAAAGAATCTCCAGATCCTGCCGAAGCACGCCAGGGCCTGATGGATACTTTCATGCTTTCTGAAAAACAGGCGCAGGCTATTCTTGAAATGCGTCTGCAGCGCCTTACCGGTCTCGAACGCGACAAGATCATCGCAGATTACCATGAAACCCTGGCTTTGATCGAAAAGCTCAAAGGTATTCTTGAATCTGATGTTAAGGTTCGCGAAATCGTTAAAGAAGAACTGGTCGAAATCAGAGAGCGCTATGGCGATGCCCGCCGCACCAGAATCACCAGATCTTCAGCTGAAAAGCTCGATATCGAAGATCTGATGCAGGAAGAAGACATCATCATTACGGTTACCAGAAATGGTTATATCAAACGCATGTCCCCCACCGCTTTCAGGCAGATCAGCCGTGGCAGCAAGGGCAGCTCGGTAATGGGCGTTAAAGAAGACGATGTCGTGGAGCACATGTTCCTGGCCACAACCCATTCCTACATGCTGGCCTTCACTTCCATCGGTAAGGTTCACTGGATCAAAGGTTATCAGATTCCGGAAGGCGGCCGTCAGGCCGGTGGTCGTGCAATAGTAAACCTGTTCCAGCTAGAGGAAAATGAATTCGTCACTGCCCTGTTGCCGATCAAGAAGTTTGACGCTGTGCGTCGCCTGTTCATGGTGACCCGTCACGGTGTCTGCAAAATGGTTATGCTGTCAGCCTTCGCTCGGCCCATGGCCCGCGGAATCATTGCCCTCAAACTTGATGAGGGCGATGAACTGGTCGGCGTTAAACCGATTCTTGGCGGTGAGCAGGTGGTTATTGCAACCAGAAATGGCTATGCGATACGCTTCACCGAAAGTGAAGTCAGAGTAATGGGTCGCTCAGCCCGTGGCGTGAAGGCCATCACCTTCAGAGACAAAGATGACCAGGTCGTCGGCATGGAAGTTTTCAGCACCTCCAAATCCAAGGAAGAGCTTGATGAAATGCTGAAAGAAGGTCGTCAGGTCGTGGCGGCCGCGGTCGATGAAAACGGTGAAGAAGCAGAGATCGTCGAAGAACTGATGGTCGAAGATGAAGGCGCTGAAGAACTGGCCGAAGAAACCGCAGGCGAAGAAATCGATGACAAAGTGGTTTACGAAGGTAAGCTGCTGACGGTTTCAACCCTTGGTTTTGGCAAGCAGACCAATATTAACAACTATCGCGTAACTCATCGCGGCGGAAAAGGCGTAATCAACCTCAAGATCATGGAAAAAACCGGTGAAGTTCTGTCAATCAAACGTATGTTTGAAGGAGATGAACTGATGGTGGTTACGACCAATGGTAAAGTTGTCAGACTCGATGCAGATAAGATCAGAAATACCGGCAGGGCAGCCTCCGGGGTTAAGCTGATCACTCTCGATGATGATGACAAGCTGATTTCAGTCGTAAGAATCCCTTCCAGAGAAGAGGCCGCTGATTAGTAAGCAGGAGGCCGGGGGTCATTCCCCGGCCTGATTAAACCAATGTCAGAAGAAAATAAAACTGGTCGAAAAAAAAGAGTCAGGTTCTCAACCGAAATAATGTTTATTATTTCAGTTCTTTTCTGCGTGGCACTGTCAATTACCTATCTGGTGAGATACAACAACATTCGCAGTCTTCTGCAGCGCGAGACTGAACTGAAAGAAAAAATTGAAGCGCTCGAGCGTGAAAACCGGCATTTAAAACAGAATCTTGACACACTTTCTACTCCCGAAGGCATTGAAAGACTGGCCCGTGAACGTCTTGGCCTGGTCAAACCAGAAGAACTGGTAATTTATACGGTTAACGATTCTGTGGCCACCGATACGGCAAACCAGCCACAGAATATGGGTGGCGGCCAGTAGTTTACTTGCTATTTTTTTGTTGATTTTATTTTGTACCTGTGTTAAATTAAAAAACACTTGGAGGAATGGCCGAGTGGTCGAAGGCGTCGGTCTTGAAAACCGAAGGGCGAAAGCTCCGTGGGTTCGAATCCTACTTCCTCCGCTTTCTACTCTGGAGAGATGGGTGAGTGGCTTAAACCAACAGTTTGCTAAACTGTCGTACTGGGTAACTGGTACCGGGGGTTCGAATCCCCCTCTCTCCGAAGTAAAAAAATTGCGCCCGTAGCTCAGTTTGGATAGAGCACCAGATTGCGGATCTGGTGGCCAGAGGTTCGAGTCCTCTCGGGCGCGCTGTTCTTTTCTGGCAACCTTGATTGCCAATGGAAAGGTGGCCGAGTGGCTTAAGGCGCACGCTTGGAAAGCGTGTGTAGGTCACACTACCGCGGGTTCGAATCCCGCCCTTTCCGATGTCGTGCTAGGTGGAGGGCTCGGGGTCCTCTATCAACCGCAAATCCCCGTCAGGCGGACTGAATTCCTGACAGAGGGCTTTATTGGTAGTACCGGCCGGTTCTAAAAGCATCGAAGGACGGGTTCCACACGGCGAGAGTCCGTGAACCCCGCCAGGATCGGAAGATAGCAACGGTAAGCGATCGCTTTCGGGTGATGTGGCAGCGCCTGTCCGGAGCCTATAGTTCAGGACACGGGCTATTGATGTAAGTTCGAAGTCAGGTGCACGACTTTTTAAAAACCCTCTTTATTGAGGGTTTTTATATTTTAGTTTGATTTACGAATTTGCTTCTACCGGCAAAAAAGGTTATTTATATGAGAGTGTAATCCCACAGGAGAAAGCCATGACTGTTCCAGTGAAGCAGAATCTTTATCGTAAATATCGCCCGACCCGTTTTTCTGAACTTGCTGGGCAAGAGCATATTTCACGCACCATTCAGTCATCGGTGGCATCGGGACGCACCTCACATGCATACATGTTTTCCGGCCCGCGTGGAACGGGAAAAACCTCGAGTGCCCGCCTGCTTGCCAAAATTCTCAATTGCCTGTCGCCGGTCAGCGATTTGGCGGGGTTACCTGATTGTTGCTGCCAGTGCGAGAATTGCCGGCGTATTGATTCGCAGAATTTTATGGATATCGTTGAAATCGATGCGGCGAGCAATAACAGCGTTGAAGACATCAGGCAGATGCGGGAAAAGGTCAGATACCGCCCGGCTGAGGGGAAATACAAGATTTACATTATCGATGAAGTGCACATGCTTTCAGGTTCGGCATTCAACGCCTTTCTCAAGACTCTTGAAGAGCCGCCGGAAAATGTGATTTTCGTTCTGGCCACAACCGATCCACAAAAGGTTCCGGCAACTATCATTTCCCGCTGTCAGTGTTTTGACTTTCATTCGGTTTCGCGCAAAACCATCAAAGCCCGCCTGGAAGAAATAGTCAGGCTTGAACGGGAAACCGGCGAGTTTCCTGAATTTGATGCAGAAGCACTGGGAATGATCGCTGAATGTGCTCAGGGAGGTTTTCGTGACGCATTGAGCCTGCTTGACCAGATTTCCTCGACTGCCGTTTCCGGAAAAATAGAGCTCGACCAGGTTCTTTTAATGACCAGGCGGTTGAGTTATTCAATTCTTCGTGACCTGTCTGCCGGAGTTTTTACCAACCAACCGGCAAGCGTTATAAAGATTCTGAATGAGCTTTTTTTCCGGGGTTACGAGCCTTCGACTATTGCCCGTGACTTTCTAGAGCATCTGCGGCGCTGCATGTTACTGAAAATAGACAGTGAGGCAAACCAGATTCTAGATCTGCCACAGGAACAGGTTGATGAAACCCTGGCAATGATAAGAAATCTTGCGCCACGATATCTGGTCACTGCGGTCAGCAGAGTCGAAAGGGCGATTATGAATTTAAAAAGCTCTTTTCAGGCCAGAATTTTGCTTGAATCAGAAATGATTCGCCTTACCCTGGGAAATGATATTTTTAGCGCAGAAGAGCTTGAAAAGAGAGTTGAAGCTCTTGAGCAGAAACTGGCCGGGCTGAAACGTGGTGGTGTGCCAACCGGTCGACCGGTTGTGAAAGCAGTGATGCCCGTTCGCCGGCATGAGAGCCCCGAACCCAGAGAAGAAGAAACCGTGTTAAACCTGGTTAAAGATGTGATGCTTGATTTCAAAAATGCCGTGGCTTCGCGGTCGCGAGTTTGTTCAGCCCTAATTGGCCCCGCAAAAATCGGCAAACCGGTTAACGGGATACTGACCATAGCCATGGAGCAGGAATTTGCGGTTAACAAGCTCAAAGAGGAAAAGAATCTGGCCGTTCTGCTTGAAGCAGCACGAGAAGCTTTTGGGGCAATCGACAGGGTAGACTTCAAAGTGCCTGGAAAAAGCAGCGAAAGCAGCGAAAGGGTACCGGAAAAAATCAGTCATCGCGAGCAGATTGCGAGAATTGACGACGCGGCTAGAAAAAAGTTGTTGGCAAAACCGGCTATTGCTGATGCTATCGAGGTTTTTGGGGGAGAAATACTCGACCTGGAAAGCTGATATCAGAAAAGTGATAAATATTGCCTTTTCATTGTGAAATTTTCCCTGTTTTTTTTTATCCGTCCAGAAAATGCCCATTGAAAAACCTTTGTTTAAAGGTCTTTCAAAAGATTGTGCATATGTCCACTATGGTACAAAGGTTTTTAGTGGAAAATGTGGAAAACCATGGGGAAAAGCATTAATACTGAATCGAATCCTGTGGAAAAAGAAAAATGCTACCCTCTTGACAAAGACTGTTTAAAAGCATTTGCGAAGATTTTTCCAGTGGCCGAAAAAAAGTCTTGCCAAAATGAAAACCGATTTTGTCAATATTGTGTACATAAATTTTCCTGGTTTTAACTTAACCGGGGTCAGGAAAAAAGGTTTGATAAAAAGTTGTGTGGTGGTTTTTGGGGGCCAAAAGTGCGATGTTGTCTGTACATGTGGAGTTTGGGGAAAAGCTTTGTTTACATAATCTGTGTACACGGTCTTATGTAAACCAGGGTACAGTTTTGAATCAGCACTTTTTTTATTCTCGGCAGAGATTCAGAATAATTTATAGCATTTCAAAATAAACCAAACTTGCAGGGCCCGAAAAAATAACATCTCACGAAGTTATACAAAAGCTCATTGAAAAATTCGCATTACCACGTCGCTTCGATGGTTCGACAGGCTCACCAACCGCCCGCTAAGCGGGCTCAGCGACCGACAAAAGGCGGTCGTTGAGCCTGTCGGACGCGAAGGACTCGCTAATGCAGAGTCGCCTGAGGATTCAGCGCGACTCGTAAAATGCCCGCCTTTGAGAAATAGTTAATGAGCTTTGGTATAACAAGCCACCGAGTTGCTTTTTTCTAAATTCTTTGTGTACTGGGCAATTTTACGTTTTGAAGCGAAAAAAAGAGGGGCATGGCAAAAAGCTTTGGTTATCCAGCCAGTGATTGGCCGGGTAACCAAAGCTTCGCATTGTCTGGCGCAAAATGGTTACTTTTTCTTTTTTCCTTTTTTACCGGATTTTTCTTTTTTTGCTTCCTGGGCTGCTTTTTTTTCTTCAGGACTCACGGTTCCGTCTTTGTCCGTATCCATTTTTTCCTGGCGTTTGGCTTTTTTTTGAGCTTTAATTGCAGCTTCTTCATTCTCATCGAGAACCCCGTCTTTGTTCAGGTCGTATTTTTTCAATCTGGTGGCATCTTTCATTGCCTTGGTTTCATTGTCATCGAGCTGGCCGTCATGATTGTTGTCCCATTTTTTCAGCTTTGCAGCTTTTTTCATTGAGGCTTTTTCACTCTCATCGAGTTGCCCGTCATTGTTGGCATCCCATTTTTTGAGCTTGTTGGCTTCTTTCATCGCTTTGGTTTCAGCATCGTCAAGCTTGCCGTCTTTGTTGGTGTCAAATTTTTCGAGCTTTCTGGCCTCTTTTTGTTTCTTCTTTTCCGCCTTTTCAGCTTCGCTCAGCTTTCCATCACCATCCGTGTCGAATTTTCCAGGTTTGTCGGCTTTTTTTCCGGTATTTCCACTCGCCTGCCGCGCCGCTTCTTTTTCCTGGCCATTCAGCTGCCCGTCACCGTCTTTGTCAAATCTGGCAAGTCGTTCTGCTTTCAGGGTGTTTTGCATTGCGCTCTTTTCGTCGGGGCTTAAATCACCGTTTTTGTCAAAATCAAATCGATCTTTGATTTCTGGGGTAACATTTCCGACGCCGTTATCCCAACCCTCATCAAAAATCGGGTCAGTGGCCGTCTGGGCATAAGATGAATGGTTCAAAGCTACGATTAACGCGAGAATAAGCAGAAATTTTCTGGTCATGACAAATCCCCTCTTTGAAAAACTTCAAAACAATTATATCACCTGGTAAAAGTTTCTGAAAACAAGCAAAGATATTTTGCTGGACTGGAAGTCATCTCAAAATTGCCTCGAAAGCATGATTAAAATGCCAACTGGATGCCTGCCTACGCAGGCATGACGTTAATGAATTTTGAGATGAATTTTAATTAATTCAAATTTGATTTTCAATCGGTTGAACAGGTTATTATAACCAGAGTTTTATCATCAGAATTTTGAATAAGTCCGGCTTTCTGGTAAAACTGGTTGACGTTCTGGAAATATTTCAGGGGGGAAATGTTGAAACTGCTCAGTAGTGCCGATTTGAACTTTTCAAGATCCATATTTTCAAGTTCGTAATAGCCGTCTGTATAGAGAACCAGTGCCTGGCCAGGTTCCAGCTGATAAGAGGCGGTTTTTTCATAGTCTTTTTTTGAAGTTCCCAGCGGAGAATTTATCATCGCCAGCATTTCAACCCGGTTATTATTTTTGTCGATCAGAATGGGAAAGCAGTGCCCGGCATTGAGATAGGTAAATTGCCCGTTTTTATCAAAGAGCAGATATTGAAAAGACATGAATTTTTTCTGGTTTCGGTTTTGTGTTTGTTTCAAAAGTTTATTTAAACGGTTTGCAAGTGCTAAAGGCTGGTTGTAAAGATCAAAAAGCTTTATAACCGCCGATTTTACGAAGGCCATTATCAGAGAAGCTGCAACTCCATGACCCGAAACGTCGCCGAGCATAAAACCGGTCTTTCCATCAGAAGAGTTAAGTATGTCAAAATAATCGCCACCAAGGTCATCGAGCGATTCAGTTTTTCCATAAAAATTTATTTTTCCGTGAACCTGCTCTTCATTGAGCTGAGGTAAAAGCTTTTCTTGAACTATTCCCGCAACCTGCAATTCTTCCATGTCGTTGAGGGTTCGGTTGAAAATCTGGGCCAGATGACCGAATTCGTTCTTTCCCAGGTCTGGCAGGCGATAACTGAAATTTCTTGAGCCCAGGGCGTTAACTCCCTTTTTGAGTACGGTTATTGGCTCGGTTACAGTTCCTGAAATCAAAAGGCTCAGGGCAAAAATTGCCAGAGCGGTTAAAATACCTGCAAGCAGGATGTTTTTTATCAGTTTCTTCGATTCATCATCGATAACTTCGAGTGGAAAAATGGCCACCATCGAAATATTGTCATTATGATTGCCCTGATATGGCATGAAAAAGTGTTTTTTGCCCTGATAATCAATAACGGAAGAAATGCCATTATTTGATGCGTTAATTTTATCGAGGAAAACTCTGATCTGGTAATCATTAATCGTTCCTTCCGGAAAATATGCGTCGTAAGATGTTCTAATAAAAATTCGGAAGCCATATTTGTTGCGGTTTAGGTTATTGATCGTTTTTTCGGCAAAATGTCTCGCAAGGTCACCGCTGCTCAAAATCGCCAACAGGTTGTAATCGTAAGCTGAAGAATTTAAACGGAGTATTTTAATGAAACTTTTGAAGGGTTGGCTGCCAAAACCAAATCGCCAAAGTGTTCCAAGAGATTCAAAGTAGCTTTGAGAAATGATCATCTGGTTGCTTTGCCCCATTGCGTCAAAAACCATTTCCGCTTCCAGGCCCTGTTTATCTGAGGGTGTGCTTCCATTCATAAGGGTCAGAAAAAATTTGAAAATTATATCAAAGGCTCGAACTCTATTTATTCTATCAGGCTCAATGGGCCCCTGATCTGATTGAAAAAGATAATTGATGACCTGGTTTCGGGTTAGAATCGCTCTTTCATTGGCTATCAACGGGGTTTGGCTACCGATCAGAAAAAAGTTTCTCAGTTCCGGGACCTGTTTGCTTATAAAATCAGAAACTGCCTGTCGGGTAATTCCTTCTTTCTGCAATGAATTTTCCAGGGCCGGAATGGTTTTTTCCAGAGTGGCGAGTTGAGCTGATTCCGAAAAAACAACTCCTTCATCGATACTTTGCAGGAAATCCAGGCTGCTGCGGTTAAGGTCGCCGATTCTGCTTTCTCGAAACTCATTTACGTAATCATGGCCAATAACCAGGTAAAAAAGCATGGGCAGAAAACTGGAAAAAACAAACAGTACTATCAGTCTGAGTTGAAGTCGGCCTGGCGCAGGTTTTTTACCGCTCGCAGCAAAATGCTGGGCGAGTAAAGTCGCGATGAAAAACCAGAAAAGAAGGAAAACTTTTTCATGAATTACCCTGGTTGAACCTGGAATCTTGTGGTGATCGATTAATCCAATCAGTTTTCGAGAATCATCCAGAGGATAAACGCACAAAGTCAAATCATTACGGGTTAAAACTCGATTTGTCTTGATTTTGGAAATCCCGGAAAAGGCTTTTAAGCTTGCCGAATGATCTCTTGTTTCTGGCATTATTGAAGAGCCTTCAAGAAGAAAAATCGGATTCTTTCTGTTTTTTTCCTGGTTAATCTGGGTAATATGATTTTTAATTGATGAATAGTTTTTCAACTTGTCAGGATTGAAAAAAACCAGAAGACCAGACGATTCTGCCATTCCGAGCCAAATTTTGTCGGCTTTATCGGAGAATGAAACCCTGGCAAGAGAAGGTGAACTGTTGTGAGAGCAGATAAATCGGGATTGGGTAAAGAAAATTGGACCGATCATGGTTCGCAGATTGATGATTTCATCTTCAGGATAATCTTCAAAACGAATGTCGTATTGATCGGTAAACTCGAGAATCATGGTTCTGGCTGCCTTCTCCCAGGCATGCCTGTCAGAGGTCCAGTTGAAGTTGCAATATGTGATTTCAGCTTTACTGTTCCAGATCATGATTCGACAATTCAGATCTGTTTTGTTTAAAAAATTTTGAACCGCGATTTCCATTTTCCCGGGATCGAAAACATTGCCATAGTAGATGTCCCGTAAATTTGAACTCAGGTAATTTTCAGAGTCGGCGGCGGTAATTTTGATGTTTTCACATTCACTCTGAACACGCTGAACTTCATTTTCAAGATTATTTTTAAACAGATATTTGGAATACAGGTTCCATAGATAGCTGAAAACCATGGCTGGAAAAAATAATATCAACAACCAGACAAGGCCATTCTGAAACGTTTTTCTGCCCGATTCAGTTCTCATCTGATTTTCCTTTGAATCTCATGATCAACATGCTCAGATCATCATTTTGAACTGGAGACCAGGCATGATGATATCGAAAAGCTTCTTCAAGAATTTTTTCCGGATTCTGGTGAGCAAGGCTTTTTATCAATTCAAGAAAACGAGGATATCCAAATGCTTCCATGTTTGAACCAACATCTTCGATAAATCCATCAGAGTAGAACAGCAGCATATCGTTATTCCCCAGGCTTAACTCGACTTCTGAATAATCTCTGGCATATTTTGAGCCAAGTGGGATTCCTGAGATTTCTATGAATTCAACGTCTCCAGAATTTCGAATCAGAATGGGATAACAATGTCCGGCATTTGCCAGACTGGTTTTTCCTGTTTTCAGGCAGATGGTAAGGTTAATCAGCGTCATCATGCGTCGCCAGTTTTTTTCACGAAGGAACAGGAATATCTTGTTACATTCAAGCAAAAACCTGGAAGGATTGATCATTTCTTCAGGAAGAGTAGTATGAGCTTTGATCATCGCCATTATCAGGGCAGCAGGAATGCCGTGTCCGGCCACATCTCCAAACGCAAGATGAAGAAGGTTATCGTTGATTTTGTGATAATCATAAAAATCTCCTCCCATTGATGTCATGTAACTGGCTTTTGCAGAGATTTCGAACTGTGGGTCAGTCATAGAAGCAGCTGGAAGTAAAGCTTCCTGGACTGAAGAACCAAGTGAAAGATCTGCCATATTTTCAATGGCTTTATTGAAGGCTGCTGCAAGTTCTGCGAATTCATCAATATCGTCGATGGGAAGTCGATGGCGAAAATTCCTTTTTTGAATTTCCTGCAGACCTGTTTCAATTTTAGTCAATGGTTTGAATAGATTGGTTGAAAATCGTATAGTTGCAAAAATGGTAAATGAAATAAAAATCAAAGAAACAATTAAAATTCGTTTTGCCAGATTGTCAATTTCCGAAAAAAGAAGTCTGGTTGGCCACAATGCAATGATTACTGAACGATTAAGATTATTTCCGCTCATTGCTGAGGCGACGAACTGTTTTCCATTCAGGTCAATCATATCAGAAAAAGCGAACTTTTCTTTTCTTGCTCTTTCAAATACATCCTGGAGTTCTTCGGGAACTTCATCGCTGGTGACGAAGTTCTGGTTTGAAACATTGTTGAATGCAAGAATCTTACCAGGGTCAAATGAAGATTTAAAATTATCCAGTTCTCTGCGAAAGAAAAATCGGTGAAAAGAAAACGGATCCCAGGCAATTGAAAGCATTCCCCAGCAGTTATAATCTGCCTGGCTTCCAAGAAAATTCAAATAAACAATTCTTTCGCCGGTACTCAAGGTTCTAAATGAAATTTTTCCGGTGTCTTTGAGAACTTCGGCAGTGAGGTCATGCTGGGCAAAAAATCCATCAGTGTTCATGTGATTATAAATTACTGCGGGATTTTTGCTGTTGTTCATGCTGTCGAGAATGTTTGAGAAAAGCAGCATCATGCGCTTGTATGTCTGATTATCTACCTGTTCGCCGCCATAAAAGAAGGTGTCAGATTTGGGCTTAAACAGTCCATACTCCGAGGCGGACAATTTTTCCAGTCTCTGTTCGAGATCATTAATTGCTTCTGGTGGCCATACTTTTAAACCGTGCTTGTCCTGCAGCCTGCTAATGGTCTGATTCAGATTCTCAGCAAGATTTTTCTGAAAGCTTACGTAGCGATGGTCGAGGTCTTTAATTATGCCAAGATTGGCATTATGCTGCCTGAAAATTAAATTCTGTTTCTGAAAGTTGAAATACTCATAGCATGAAGAAACCAGGAGTAGAAGGGGAAGTCCGGTGGAAAATGAAACAATGAGAAGAAGTCGCATCTTGATTGAAAGCTGTAAATCAAAGCGAAACCAGGCGCAATAAAAAATAAAGGCAGAAATTAGCAGAAATTTGAAAATTTTACCGGCAAAAATTAAAATATCTTTTGAAACTTGAGCGGTTTTCTTTTCAACTGCCGCAAAAAGAGCTATTTCGGGGGTAATTTGCCGGAAAATCCAATAATGTGCCGAGCTTTCCTGAAATGCAGCGGTGTTGCTTCTGAAGGCCTGAAGTTGCATGTCAAATTCAGAACGATCAGTCAGCCATGGCGCATTTAAAAATTCTTTGCTCGACAGGTAAAAGCCTGCTTTATATCGTTTTGATCGGGAAAAATCTCGACAAAGCTTTTTCAGGGCAATGTTGCGATGCTTGAAAATCCGGGGTATCAGACAGGCAACTGAAAAATCCTGGCCGAACTGGTACCAGACGAAACCTTTATCTTCATCTGCACTGACAAAAAGTGCAGAACCATTTTGCCCCTGTAGAAAAGGCCGGTCCATGACATTTTCCACCAGGAAAACTCCAAAATATTTGCGAAGCAGATGAATGTTTTCGTTGAGAAAAGTGAGTCGGGAAACTTTGTTGAGCGGGTCATTTTTTAACGTGTCGTTTATCAGCCTGAGGGCCTGCCACATTTTGCCCAGAAGATATGAGAATTTCTTTTCGTCGCAGAGCTCAGGAATAAGCTTTCCAGTTTCATTCCAGGTGATTATTTTAATCTTGTTCTGGAATGCGGATTTAGCTCTACGATAAAAAAGGCCTGGATCTTTTTCGCAGCGTTTAAAAAGGTTCTGTAGAAAAACATGAAAAAATTTCCGGTCGTCATGCATCGGTTCAATTTTGTTAAGGATCGATGCCAGTTCGCTTTCGATTTTTTTTCCCGCTTCTTTTTCTTTAACCGTCAGGTGAATCTGTATGGCGGAAAAAACCGCGAACAGGGGAAGAATCGCCAGAAGAGTTATCTGGCTGATTCTTTTCAATAACCAGGTTGCTTTGTTTGCCTGCAAGTTCCTGCCTGTTTCTAAATCAGAAAATTTAAAAGCGAATGATCATCTGAATTTTTCCCTATTATTTCTCTCGCTTCCATGTTTCGACGGATTCAGCGACCGAAAAAAGGCGATCATCGAGCCTGTCGGACGCGAAGGACTCGTAAAATGCCCGCCCCTGGGAAAAACTCAATGAGCTTTCGTTTGGCAGTTTAGCAGGTTCTCAGAAATTTGTAATCTTGAAACATGAGCGTTTAATTTGTAGAGAGAACAGGGTTTTCGGGTTTAAAGGCTTCCAATGCCGACTACCTTGGGAGTTTTTATCGTCGGGTGGGCTTCTGGTACCAGAATTGAAATCGGGGCTGGCATGCCGCTTACACCCTGTTTTTTGCCGATCCAGATTTTGTATACCACGCCCTTGATCGCACTTTCGCCGTAACCATCACCGTTTGAATAGCCTTTGTTAACCCTGGTGATTTCGAGGGGCTGGGCATAGAATTTGAAATTGTTGAAATCTTTCTTGAGGGAAAATTCAGGAACGTCGCCTCGCAGCTTTTTTGCCGATTCATCGACCAGTGACCCGCCTGCTATTGCAATGAAAGCTTCGGCGCATTTTTCCAGACTTTCAGAAGAGAGAATCGTTGCATATTCCTGCAAAACCGCAATAACTTCCGTCGGCGTCTGCTTCACCGGAATATCGTTCTTTTTGCTTTGAGCCAGCAGACTTCCGCTGAGCAAAAAAATTGCGATCACTGAAAAGGCTATGATTTTTTTCATACAATCTCCTGTAAAATTTCTTCTCGGTAATTTATTGTATTATTTAGCGTAATTCAGTGCAAATTCAAAGTTGAGGAATTTGCCTGGCAACCATAAAAAATTGAGTCGTTATGGTGTAGAATGCAAAAAAAATGCAGAGTTGAGGTTTTATGAGAATTCTTAAAGAGCGCTGGCTGAAACTGGTTATTCTGTTCATTCTTGCGATTCCTGCGGGGGCATCGGCTTTAGAGCTTTTTCTGATGCTTTCGTATCAGGACAAGGGGCGGGTTTACCGGGTAAAAACCTCAAACGAGGGTCTGTTGCCAACCGGTTATCTTTTCGAGTCTGAGCCGGCTGATGGTTTTTTTGTTGATAACTACTTTGACTTTCGATTGTTGATCACCAGAGATTCCAACCTGTATGAACCCGAAAACCGAACTTTGTTCAGACAGGTTTTTGATGGAACGGTTGCCGATGCTGAAAACGGTTTGCAGAGCATGACACATCAGGATATGCGCGACCAGTTGATTGCTGACAGTCTTGCCAGGCCGGTGTTTCGTCCCGTCGGCGCGCCATTAAGCTGCGGTACGGGCCGAAAAATCAGCGTGCGGCCTGATAAAAGCAACTTTTTGCCTGGTGAATGTGAAATTCTGCCCGATCATGACTGGTATCAGATTCCCAATGGCAGCTGGTATCAGACCTGGCACAAAATTTCTGAAGGTGAACGCAGTTCATATCTTATTCATTTCGATGAATGGCAGAAGGGCTCGGTTGAGGTCATTGAAACACTCTGGCGAGGAGTGCATCCGGCTTATGTTACCCAGCGCCCATTGCACCAGCTCGAAAGCTCGCGATTGTTACGTGCCCTGACCGATGGCTCGCTTGAACTGGTGAATGGTTACGAAAAGAGTTTCGTGGCGGCCGAAAAAAGGGCTTCTTACGCCTGGGCATTCAATCCTGGTTTCAATGTAAGTAAAGGTGAGCTTTTGCTCTATTCATGGCTCGCAGACAAGCCCGGCAAATTAAGGGTAATCGGTCGCCCCGGCGAATTTCAGACTGGGTTCGAATCTAAAGAGCCGGGGCAACGGTTTGTCGGCATCGCGGGCATGAAAGCCGTGGTGATCGGAACCGACATCATGCGCGGCTGGCTGGCAGAAGCGTCGATGCAGGAGGCCGCGCGGGTTGCGGAGTGCTCGCTGGCAGCTTTCCACTATTCATGGGAAACGAATCTTCTGCAGATCATGGTTTATTCAAATTCTGACCAGAAGCTCTATCGTTTTTTCTACGATACCCAGCAGAATCGACTTATGGGTTCGCCAGAGCAGTTCGTCATCGATATGAAACCCGATGCCATACTTTTTGACCTGAGCGGCAGTTTTTACATTACCGCCATGCAGCAGGCGGAATGTCTGATTCAAAAGGATGTTGAACCGGGTTATGAAGTTGAAACCATGCAGTTGTATGGTCTTGATGGAGTGGCAGAATTTGATGAAGAGAAGGGAAAATACGTGAATTCAACAATTCCCGAGCAGGTCAGGGGTCATATCGTTTTTTCCCGGAGTTATTCGCAGAATGTTTTCTGGTTTGGAAATAACCGCCCAGAGCTGATTTACAGTGCCGATCTCGGCAAAGAATTCTTATTCAGGGAATTCGAACTGAATCGGCCGCCACTCGACCTGCTGAACTATGATTATTACCAGGTTATGACGCTGGCCGGAAAACCAGGCAACCGCCTCAGTGAATTGAAGCCGGATGTGCCGGGCTATCCTGACCAGTATGTCAAGCCACAGAAAGCTTTTCTGGGGTTTTACCAGCGCTGATCAGCTCAGCTCTTTGAGCATCTTTTCCAGTTCAGGGTCTTCGAAGGGCTCATCCTGGGTTTCGCGAATCATGAAAACCAGTTTCTTGAGTTCGAGGTCGGAAAGATGGTGCTTGTCTTTGTGCGGAATCTTTTCCGCTTCTTCCTGCAAAAGCTTTTTAATGAATTTTTCGCGGGTTTTGCTGTCGGAAATCACCTGATAAATTTTTTCAGCCAGGATTGTCGGATCGACCATTTTATAGGTACCATCCTGAACCTGGCGGGTGATTTCCTGCAGGCGCTGCATGCGTACCAGTTCCTGCTGCTGCATAATTTTTAAATTATTCTGCGCCGGATTCAGTACAGGCTGATTGCCGGCGGCCTTGTCGGTGGCGCCGGATTTATCTTTCAAAGCTTTGTCAAAAGAGCCGTCTTTATTTTCCGTGCTTTCTTTCGACTTGGGCTTTGTTGTTATAATTATTCTTTTCCCAGGTCCATTGATGGAATCAACCATTATCTATCTCCCTCGTAACTTCCATGTTAAAAAGGCAATTTTTTCCCTTATCCCAATTTAATTATCGTCATAAAAGGGCAAAAAGTTTACCCCCCAAAATGCAACGAAATTATAGATAAAAAAAATGTGCTACTTATTAACAGGCCTATTAGCAGTAGGGTCAGCTTTACCGGATTCACCGGAAGAGCTGTTGGGTTGATGGATTTGAAACCTGTTACTTAAGTATTTTGGTTGTTGGGTAGAATAATCGGCAAATTTTTATTGTCTTTTTTTTTTTCAAGATGTAATTTTATTGTAGAGTCGCACTATTATATTAAAAACTAGAAAATTGATAATGTTGGAGTTTATATGAAAAAGGTTGGAAGTTTGTGGTTTGTTTTGGGTTGTTTTCTTTTTGTTGCTTCTTTTAATCTGATGGCACAAGACCCTGATCCTGTCGTAGCTGCTCCAGTTGATCAGATTTCTCGGGAAGAACTGGCAAAAATTACAGAAGAAGCTTGTGCCGCCACATCTGGTGAAAAGCCGACCGCTGAAATGATAATCAAGAAGGTCGAAGAAGCATGCGAAATTCTTACCAAAGAAGGAAAAAAGGCTTTTTCGCAATTCATGGGGAAAGATAGTAAGTTTTTATTTGCCGGAACTTACATTTGGATTCACAACCTTGAAGGCATTATGTTGATGCATCCCATTAAGTTTAAGCTGGAAGGCACCCCCTTGTTGATTTTCAAGGATAAAAATGGAAAACGTTTTTTTGTGGAAATGAATAAAGTAGCAGAAGAAAAAGGCTCTGGTTGGGTTGATTATCTCTGGCCTATTCCCGGTTCAAAAGAAATCGGCAGAAAAGTTTCATTTGTAAAATACTGTGAGACTCCAGAGAAAGACAAGCTTGTAGTGGGTTGTGGCATTTATGGAATGGCAGATGCAGAAATTGAGAAGTTGGTATCAGGAAATTAGAATTTTTAAATTTCTATTTGATTAATTAAACTGCTTTAACCAAACTACCTGCCAGATTACTCAAAATTGAAGAGTTTTCATGGTTTTCCCGTTCAATTAATTGCGAGGAAAATATGACAATAAAACAGCGACTTGGCATGTTTGTCTGTCTCGCCATAATCTTTATCGTTTTCTCAGCGTGGTTGGCCTGGTATTTCTTTGACCATCGCGTAGGCCAGGTAAATTCATACAAAGAAGAAATTGCGCGGATTTCAAATCAGATAATTGAAGGAAGGGTTCTTGAAAAAAGATATCTTCAATTCCTGACAAAAGAACTTAAAGAAGAATTTGCATTAACAGGGCTAAAGGTTCAAAAAGATCTCGCTACCCTGAAAAATTTCAGTGATCAGGATGACGCTGGAATTGATAAGGTTGGCTCTTTGTTTATCAGCTACGTTGATCTTTTCAATGATCTATGTAAGACGATCGAAGAAAACGCTGCGGTATATTCCAGTTCAATTGAACCAATTTTTGAAGTTAGAAAAGATTTGGCGAAGATCCAGACAGCGATATCAGAAAAGCAGCTTGAGCTTCAAATGGAAGGAGAGCAGCTTGACAGTAATTATCTTGGCCTGGTTACCCTTTCAAACGAGGCTTCGGCAATCCTTTTCAGGCTGCAGACTCTACAGCAGGAATTTCTTGTGTCTGGAAAAGGCGAGTTTCTTGATGAATACAAAGGCATTCTTGAAAAACAACTTGCTGAAATCAGCGCGGGACTTGTACAGATAGCTAAGATTGTCAAAGATGAAGAAATTACCAAAAATGCGGAAAAATTGGGAAGTTTTCTTAAATTGCTGAAAGCCGTTCCCGAAAAGCTCGATGCAAGTTTCAATAAACACCAGATGCTTCTAAGGCAGCTTGACGAGTCTGGAAACAAGGTTATACAAGGCACTGATAATTTGAGAGTCACAGCAAATGATTTAATAATCAGAGAAAAAGCCAAAGCCTTTGTATACCTTGGAGCTTTGATCGGGAGCTCTCTTATTATTTTTATCCTTTTTTCAATTGCTGTTGCAGTGAAAATTACAAGGCCAATAAGTGAAGTAACAGCTCTCGTAAAAGAGATTGCAAAAGGAAATTTAAATGTTGAAATCAGTCATGAATCGAATGATGAAATCGGCGTAATGACGGCGGCATTCAAGGAAATGGTTAAAGAGCAAAGGAAAAAAATTGCAGTTGCTCAATCAATTTCCGAAGGTGATTTTACCAGTAAAATTGACCTTTCATCACAGGATGATTCTCTTGGGCAGGCTTTTAATCATATGTCTGGCAGTCTTGCAGATGTACTTTCCAATATCAATGTCTGCGCCAGCAACGTTTCAATAATTGCCAAAAGAGTTTATGAAGGCAGTGAACAACTCTCTGCCGGGTCTGTAAGATCAGCTTCTTCCCTGGAAGAACTTTCCAGTTCCTTGAATGAAATTGGCGCACAGGTTAAATCGAATGCAGAAAATGCCCAAATTGCCAGTAAAGCGGCCTCTGTAGCTATGAACTCTGCGAATATTGGTAATGAGCGGATGAATAAAATGAATCTGGCGATGGGTGAGATTAGAGCTTCAAGTGACAAGATTCGTTCAATACTGAAGGTTATAGAAGATATCGCCTTTCAAACGAACCTTCTTGCTCTTAATGCTGCCGTGGAAGCTGCCAGAGCGGGGCGCCACGGAAAAGGATTTGCTGTGGTAGCCGAAGAGGTTCGAAATCTTGCAGCCAGAAGCGCAAAAGCGGCGAAAGAAACCTCTGAATTGATTGAAAACTCATCCAATATGGTAGATCAAGGGGCCGGAATAGCCAGAAATACTGTTGAAGCTCTTGCTGAGATAGTCGAATCAATTACCGCCACCTCAGGACTTGTTGAAAAGATTTCCAAAGCGTCCTCGGAGCAATCATTGGGCGTTTCTGAGATCAATGCTGGTCTTGATCAAATCGACAAAGTTACTCAACAAAATGCGGTTGAGGCGGAGAAGAGCCTTTCTGATGCCCAAAACCTCGCCCAACAGGCCGAAAAACTGCAGGATCTCCTTTCTCAATTTGTCCTTCCAGACTGATTTTTTCGAACTTTTGTGCCGTTTTTGTTGATGTAAGGATTTCTGCTGGTGGAATTTTGACAACAAACGAGCATTGATGTGAATCGGATAAGCGTTAAACTTTTGCCGGTGAAAAGTCGATAATCCGTTAAGAATCAGTTTCTTTAACGGAGGCAGAGTTTTGCAGAAAAATTCTATTGCTGCTGTTTTAATTATATTTGGAATGGTCGGCAGCAGTCTGTCGGCTTCGCTGGGAGATGCCGGCAAGCTGTTTCAGAACGGTGAAGCGGCATTCAGAAGCAATGATTTCGCCAGGGCTGCCAGCCACTTTGCTGAGGCGGTCAAGCTTGCACCACAGGATACCCGAAGCCGATTCCGCTATGGTCAATCGCTGTTTTCGCTGAACCGCTACCAGGAGAGCATCGGTCAGTTTCAGACCGTACTCGAAGCTTCGCCCAACAATATCATTGCCCGGGTTTACCTTTCGGAAAACCTGCTCAAGCTTGGGCAGGATGATGCGGCAAAAGCCCATCTCGAATGGATATTGAAGGTTCAGCCCGGACATGTGCGGGCCGCCGAACTTTTGCAGGAAATACAGGGGCGGGGTAAGGAAGCTGTTCCAGATGGTTTCAAACCTCTGCCGGTTAAAGAAGTGAATCTCAGCAGTTCTGAGGTTGAAAAAATTGAGGCCGACCGGGGCAAAAAAGCGGAAAAAAGTAAAAAGGCCAGAGAAAAGAAATCTGGTGGCTCATTACCCCCCGAAGCTGCCGGCGCTGACAACTGGGATGTGTCGAAATTCATTGCCGCGAACCCTGATTCTTTCATGGTAAATCTTGAGTATGGCCGCTATGCAATCGAGAAAAATGAGCTGAAAACTGCCCGAGAACGCCTTGCTAAAGCAGAAAAACTGGCAAAACAGCAGCAGGATACCCGACGTTTTCTCGAAGTACAGATTTTGACCAGCCTGGTATATGTTTACAGCAAGGATTATCTGGCCTTTGGCAAGCATTTGATGAAGCTTAAGCCTCTTCTTTCAGAAAAGTCCTATCAGTCGTTTCTTGATATCTATAATCAGGCCCGTGAGCTGAAAAATGATGTCGAGTTGACCCGTCTGGCCGCAGGTGTGGCGATGGGAGCCGGGCATTACGCCGTGGCGGCCGGTATGCTGAAGGATGCCCTTGCGAAAAACCCGTCTGAGCCGCTGCTCGCAAGCTTGCTGGCCGAGGCGCAAATGCAGAATATGGATTACAAGGGCGCTGAAATTACCCTTTCAGACATTGCCCGCAATGATCCAAAAAACGCCGAAGCCTGGTTCAATCTGGCACGTTTTTATCTTACAGCTTTTTATCGCCCTGATATGGCGAAAAAATGTGCTGAATATTCTCGCATGCTCAAACCCGATGATCCAAGAATTTCAGTGCTGCTTGCCTTGCTTGACTATGCCGAAGGAAAAATCGAAACGGGTATAGCCAGATTGCAGCAGTTGCTTCCCCAGGTTGAAGATCAGGGTTTTCGTACAATCTGCCGGCGCATTATCGATGACGGGCAGTATGCTGACAGTACCAGCGGTCGCCAGCGCATCGACTTTGTTGAAGTAATGGCCCTTCCCGGTGCCGAACATGCTCCCAAAAGCAGTTATCGGTTGATTGCCACCGATTATCTCAAACGGGGATCATTCTTCTCAGCAATGCGATACTTTATGATGGCCCAGGATCTTTCTGAAGTCGGCCGCACTTATCTTGGCCTGTCTTCTGCTCTACACATCGGTGGAGACGATAAAGCAGCGTCAATAGCTGCCGGTTATGGTCTTAAGGCACTTAAAGACGAACTGGCCCGTGACCCTGAATCTTCGCGGGCCAATCTTTATCTGGCGCTGTATCACTTCGAGCGCGATGAAATGCTGCAGGCCAGCCAGGCGGTGCAGAAAGGCCTGAACGGAAATCCTGAGCGTGGCACCCGTCAGCGTCTGACTGCTCTGCTTGACACTATCAACAAGCCAGACGATTCAAGTAAAACCAATTCCACAGACTGATATGCCCGATGCTGGCAGGCCTGAGTTTTTCAGCTGTCTGTGTGGCGCTGCAATACAACGTTATGGTTCTGTACAAAAATGCAACTCGTAAATGGGTTGCATTTTTCTATGGTTTCTCATTATAATCTGCAGTTAAGATTCCAGAATTTCCGGAGGATTCCAAAATAATGGCCAAAACAATACTTGTGGCTGAAGACTCCTTGATGTTGCGAAAGGTCGCCTGTTTCCCGCTTGAAAAAGCAGGTTACAAGGTTCTCGAAGCCAACAACGGCATCGAAGCGATCGAAGCCATGTCAAAGAATGAAGTCGACATAATCATCACTGACCTGAATATGCCTGGTATGGACGGTTTTGAATTGATCACCCAGGTCAAGGAAAACGAAAAATTCAAGCATATTCCCATTATTATTCTTACTACAGAAGGCAAGAAAGAAATGGTAATGAAGGGTCTGACCCTTGGCGCCAATTCGTTTCTGCAGAAGCCGATCAAGCCTGATCTGATGTTACAGGAAGTTGACAGACTTCTGAGCAAAGCATCAGGGAAAGGAAGCTGATTATGGCAAGTTCAGCAGTATTACTCGAGCAGTTGAAAAATTCCGATCCTGGTTTGCGTCGCAAGGCAGTTCGCGAACTGGTCAATTTTGCTGACAGCAAAGAAGTTGTAGAAGCTTTGTGTGATGCTCTTGGCGATCCCAACAAGGGCGTTCAGAATATCACCATCGAAATTCTCTCTCAGATGCTGCATGAAAACGTGGTACATGGCCTGATTCCGGTCGTTCGCAGTTCGGATTTGAATACCCGCAACGCCGGCATGACCATTCTGCGCAATCTTGGCCCGATGGCTATTCCGCCACTGGTTAAGGCAATCAATGCGTCAACCGATGTTGATGAAACCATCCAGATTCTCGTCATTCTTGGCGATATTCGCTCTCCTCTTGCAACCGAAACCATTGTCAAATTCATCGATCACGAAGACGACAACGTCAAAACCACCGCGGTTGAATCACTTGGCAAAGTTCAAGACCCGACCGCCATCGATCGACTGATCGAAACCTATAAAAACACCGATATTCTCAAATATTCAATTGTTGAAGCTTTGGGCAACATTGCCATAGACAAGGCTATGCCGATTCTTCTCGGCTCTCTGGAATCTGAAGATATTCTTGAATATTTCACTGGAATAGGTGCTCTTGGCTCAATGGAAAGCGTTGAAGGCATCAATCCTCTTTTCAATAAGCTGGTAAAAGAAGAAGACAGTGGCACCCGCCGCCTGATTTTCAAATCTCTTGCCCAGATCGAAGACGCTAACCCCGGTTCGCTGGCCAACCTCGACAAAGGCACTCTGCGCCCGATTCTGCTTGCTCTGATGGAAAACCAGGATGCTGCGGAATTCAGGTATATGGTAAAAGTCGCTGCTTCAGTGGGCGATGATTCTTATGCCGGTTCTTTGATCAACGCAATGCAGGTCAACGAACCTGAAATCGTTGACATCGCTTTTGCCGGTGTTAAGGTTCTGGGCCGCAAAGCGGTCAAAGCTGCCCTCGAAAAAGTCGGTAGAGTTGAACCGCCGGTAGCAGCCATGCTGCTCGATTTCCTGGCCGCCAATCCCAGCCCTGAAGTCCCCGGGGCTGTATCATTATTTGCAAATAACCCGGATGATGGGCTGAGACAGTCATTAGCCCGCACCCTTGGTGCCAACCCGTCCGATGTTTCCTTTGCCACTTTGAAGGAAATGCTTAACGATGCCGATGAAATGGTGCGCAAGTTCTCGGTCATGAGCATTGCCAAGATGCTTGATTATGACGGAGCTTTGACAGCTTTGATCAACAAGCTCAAGGATATCAACGGTCACGTCAGAAGAGAAGCGGCCTTGACCCTTGGAAAATCATCTTCGAGCCAGGTCGTTGAACCTCTGTTCAATGTAATCATCACTGAACCCTACGGTGACGTTCGTGAAGCCGCGGCATCAGTGCTTGCCGGCCGCAAAGACCCAGAAATTACCAAACGTCTGCTTGAATTGCTCGACAGCGACAATTCACGCATTCGCGAAACCGTTTCCCGCACCATCTGGCAGTGTGGTTCGACTCTTGCCGTCGATTCCCTGATTCAGAAGCTTTCTGATAAAGAATGGCGCGTGGTGGTCAATTCATGTAAATCTCTCGAAAACATGAAAGATCTCAAATCGATCTTTCCGTTGAAAGAACTCCTCAAGAACAGTGACTGGCAGATTCGCATCGCAGCCCTCTCTGCATTGCGTGCTTTCAAGAGCAAAGAACTGAAACAGTTCTTTGTGCCGTTGCTTGCCGATGAAAATTCTCAGGTAGCAAAACTCGCTGTGGTTGCTTTGAGTGAGCTGGGTGATAAATCACTCGATCACGATTTCCAGAAGTATCTCAATCACAACCGCTGGGAAGTCAGATATCAGATTGTTAAAGCCCTGGGCACCATTAAAAGCCTTTCAAGCGTTAACACCCTGGTTAAGCTGGCCGAAAAGGATGAAAATCCCGCAGTTCGTTCGAGAGCGATTCTGGCTCTCGCCAAAATCGGCGAAAAGAGCGCCTGTGAAACAATTTTCAAGGTTCTTGATCACGCCGACCGCAATCTGGTGGTTGCCGCAATCAAATTTTTCTGTCAGTCTGGTTTAACTGATCACCCGGGTCTTGAAGTGAAGCTCAAAGATATTTTCCTGAAAAACAACTGGATCAGGAATTATTTTATCCAGACCTTCGCCCAGAACAAATCCGATTTCCTGGAAAAGGTGCTCGGCTCGGTAATCTCACCGCGTCAGGCCCGCTATATTGCCAGACTGAAAACTCAGACCGGTGAAGAAAAAGGCGTCAATACAGAAGAAGCTCTGCTGCTTCATGATATCATTGCCGATCTGTGCGGCATTGAACTCTCTGACAAAAAAGTTCTTGAACAGAAGCTTGGCAGAAATCTCGGCCGATTTTTCATCACATCCTGGATCGAATATTATCACGCTCTCAGATATGGTGCTGAAGAAGGCGATGAGCTGCTGGTAAGCCTGTATGATTCGATTACCAACCCTGCAACTGAGTTCTTCGGTGAAAGTGAGCAGAGTAAAGTTCTGGTCAATACTATCATTCCAAACATTATCGAAGATCGCGGCAAAGAAGGCGTCGATGAAATCAAGATTCTGTGCATTGGCACTTCATTCGGACCAGAAGCTTATTCAATCGCGATGAATGTACTTGAAGACGTTCACTCTGACAAGGCAAGAATCAAAGTAAACGGCATCGATATTTCACATATCTGTTTGAATACTGCCAAACGCGGAATCTACAAGCGAGAAATGTTCAGACAGGTCGATCAGAAGTATATCGATCTGTATTTCGAAGATGACCGTGGTGATTTGCGGGTAAAAGACCAGGTCAAGAACCTGGTTGAATTCAAATATACCAACAGCGTCAATTCAGAAGCCATGGATCAGCTTGGAGAATTCGATGTGGTGATTTGCCGCAACCTGTTTGGTGACTTCAATCAGAAAGGCCGCGAAAGAATGGCTGAGAATATTTACAATATTCTCGTTCCTGGCGGTGTGCTGCTGATTGCCGGCAGAGAAACCCTGTATAATGTTACCAAAGCTTTCAGACTGCAGACCTTTGACAAGGTCGTTGCCTACCGTAAGCTTTAAAATTCAGTTAGAACAAGAGTCTGCCCGGTTTAATCACCGGGCAGCTTTTTTTTTGACGGGGTTCTAATTGGGCGATAAATCTGGTACTATTGTGCACAACAAATATCTGTGGAGAAAGAATATGCACCGGAATCTCGGGTTTTGTTTCAGTCTGCTGTTGGTCAGTGTCGTTTTAACCATGGTCGGGTGCTTTGGCGGTAGTGACAATAATGCCGGGCCGGTTGTGCCCGTTGAACTGATTACCCTGAATGGTACTTTGACGGCTCCAGGTCAGCTCGAATCTTCGCTGCTGGGAAACCTGCTGCAGAATACCGACAGCCAGGTGCGCAATGCCTTTCAAAAAGGGCTGGTCACTGTTAATGGCGTGCCCAATGCACTTTTTTCGCTGAGCCCCCTTTCTTCAAATCCTGAATGGCAGCTTAGAATTCCAGGGGTTGCAAAAGCAGCTGATGGAAAATATCGTATCGAAGTACTGGTCGGCAAGATCAATATGCGATCGATGGTTGAGCCTGGCGAAATCAACAGTTTCAAAATCAATCCCGAAACTACCGCTGCTCTGCTTCTTGCAGATGCAACCGGCCGCAGCACTTCTGAGCTGCTGGCATCTTTCCCTTCTTTCATCAGTACTGTCGAGAATTCGTTTCTCGATATGTGCAAACTTGAATCGGACAAGCTTATTGGGGTTGTGGTTCAGTCGGCGACCCTGACAAAAGTTATTCAGGATCAGAAAGCTTTTTTCAATGAACTTGGCAATGTCAGCGCCACGGGAAAACTGGCTTATCTGCAGCTAAGTAATGATCTTGACGGCGATGGAACTGAGGATGTCAGGATCGTGCCGAACATCGAAAACAATCGTATCAGATTTCTTACCGCCCTCTCAAGCTACACATCGATTTTGACCGATATCGCCAGTCTTTCAGCATATTCAAATGAACGTTTGATTCAAGATTTCAAGGATAATCTGACCAGTGATTCACGCTTTTTTGCCAGTGATGCTGCCAATTTCTCTTTGGGTCTCTATTTTAAAAAATCAGCGGCTGCCGATATTTACCTGAAACTGTTCATTCGTCGCATTGACCTGGCTAATGGCGTTTTCAAAGGGGCTGTAGTTGAATATGAATTCGTTACCACTACCACCACAGCAATTGTCAGCGGAACAAAAACTCTGCTTCTGCAGGGAGCCAATGCGGTAGAAGGAGCAGTGGCCGCAACCAATTTCGTTACCGATGCCGAACCGGGCCCCTATGTTCTTACATTTGTCAATGCCGATGCTGGTCTTGGCTGTAGCAGTGGGGATACCAGACTGGTTCGTTCGATCGACGGAAAGCCTGAGCTTATCAACCTTTCCTATGCTGAACGCTATCTCGATGGTGGTGGGAACTATCACATTACAACCAGAGATGCTTTAAAAGCCATTTACAAAGATCGCGGCATCGAAGTTGGCGATGTGTTCAGCGCATATTTTCCCAAAACGAAAAATTATGCGATTTTTAAAATTAAAACGATTAATGCAACTTCTATTACCGTCGACTATATTGTCAATACCGCCGAGAATGAAGCAAGATTCAAATAAAGATTCAGTAGATGCGTAAGGCCGAGTTTTTTCAAAAACAGGAAGATGGCAGCGTAAAATGTTTGCTCTGCCCGAATTTCTGTATCATCAAAGAAGGTGAAAATGGTCGCTGCCTCAGTCGTGGCGTGCGCGGCGGTGAAATGCGGCTGCTCAATTACGCGGTCGTTGTTGCTGAAAACCTTGATCCCATAGAAAAAAAGCCGCTTTATCATTATTATCCCGGCGGTATGATTTTTTCAATCGGTTCTTATGGCTGCAATCTCAAATGCCGGTTCTGCCAGAATTCAGATATTTCCCAATTCGAGCAGCCAGGAAAAATGATTTTGCCAGATAAGCTTGTACAGCGGGCCTTCCATCAGGCGGGCAATCTGGGTGTTGCATTCACTTACAATGAGCCGGGAATCTGGTATGAATACCTTCTTGATTGCATCGATCTGTTGAAAAAGTCAGGATTGAAAGCCGTTCTGGTCACTAACGGCTATCTCTGCAACGAACCTTTCAGCCGTCTTTGCGAAGTTTCCGATGCAATGAACATTGATCTTAAGGCATTTTCCCCGTCTTTTTATAAAAACGTCTGCCAGGGTGACCTTGAAACGGTTAAGCGCAATATTACCACCGCCGTTCGGTCGAAAACTCATGTTGAACTGACCAATCTTGTGGTAACCGGTCTAAATGATGATGAAAACGAGTTTCGCCGGCTGGTTGAATGGGTCGCTCAACTGTCAGACGAAATACCTCTGCATATTTCCAGATATTTTCCCCGCTATCTGGAAACCGCTCAGGCAACTGACCCGCAAACCATTGCCCGTTTTGTGGAAATTGCGCAGGAAAAATTGAAATATGTTTATGCCGGAAATATCGGGTTTTCTCAAAATACCATTTGTCCTGCCTGCAAGAAAACTTTGATTGAAAGAACCGGTTATCATACCAGAGTTTTGTTTTCCTGGGGAAAATGCTCGTGCGGACAAGAATTGCCAATAATCATTTGAAATCAGGTGAAACTTTGAACGACAATCTGGAAAAAAATGCAACCAAACGGGAGTTTGACTGGGGCCCACCAGGAAACAGTACTTTTGAATCTTTCAAAGAATGGCTGGTTTATCTTTTGCTGTTTGCCTTGCTGTTGCTTGCAGCCTGGTTCTTTCTCGATATCGGTCAGCGAACCACGGTTAAAGTTGACCATAGCCCGGTAAAAACCGTTTCAGGCGATAAGCTGCCACCCGCAGTAGATAAACCGCTCCCTCCACCGGTTCAGTTTAAAAAATTCATGGTTCAGCTTGGAGCCTTTGCCGAGCGAAAAAGTGCGGAAGAAGCCATTGAGGCTTTGAAAGGTCATGGTTTTTCGCCGGTTTTGTCAGAACCAGATTCGGAATTTGAGATTTACCGGGTTGCAGTTGGGCCTTTCAATACCGAGTCAGAAGCTGAAAGAACCGTAGAAAAATTGAATTCGTTAGAATTCCACTCTTTTGTGGTAGAATCAGACTGATAAATTCCCGGGGGGAGGGCAAGACTTTGGCTATCAAAAGTTCAAAGGAAACCACAGCGTCAGCTGCCTTTCTGGCACCTTTCATGCTGTTGTTCGTGGTATTCCTGATTTTCCCGATTTTTTATTCGTTTTATCTGAGCTTCTTTGGCTCACCTACCGATTACAGTCTGACCAATCTTGAATTTGTCGGTCTGCAGAACTACAAGAAAATTTTTACCGATTTTCAGTTCTGGTGGTCGCTTATGGTCACGGCTTTTTATGGAGTGATTGCCATTCCGTCGGGTATCGCTGCTTCTCTTGCTCTGGCCATGCTGTTGCATAACAAGCTGTTCGGAAAAAGCTTTTTTCGCAGCGCTTTCTTTCTCCCCAATGTTCTTGACATGCTGGTTGTCGGGGTTATCTGGACGTTGATCTATGCCCCGAAATTTGGGGCCCTGGCCCAGATTACCACTTTTTTCTTTTCCGAAGACAATTTTTTCAATACCACCGGTCTTCTCGGACACCCGCTGACCGCACTGCCGGCCGTGGTGCTGGCAATGGTTCTCAAAGGCGCGGGGTTCGGTATGGTACTGTTTCTGGCAGCTCTGCAGAATATTCCCGAAACAGTTTATGAAGCAGCCGATATCGATGGTGCCAACGAATGGCAGAAATTCTGGAAGATCACGGTGCCGTTGCTGCAGCCGATCATCGTTTTTATGTGTATCACCGGTGTGATCGGTGCTTTGAATGCCTTCACCGAAATTTATGCAATGACTTCAGGCGGCCCGCAGCAGGTCGTCATGGGCGAAACGGTTGGTTCGACCTCGGTGGCCGGTTATTATCTTTACAAACAGTTCGAGTCGGGTAATTACGGCTATGCCGCTGCGATTTCTTATATGCTTCTGATTATTACCCTCGGCATCACCTGGCTGCAACAGAGAATTGCCGAGCGCAAAGCCCCGGGAGGTGCCAAATGACCGGTCATTCCCATGGAAAAATGAGTCCGGTGCGGGTGGCCATTTTCATGGTTCTGCTCGCCGCCATGATTTCGATCTGTTATGTGGTTTCAGGCCAGCTTTTCAAGTTTGCCGCGATGGTTATAACCGCTTTCGCTGCTGGTGATCCGGTTGCTCCCGCTGCGGGGCCTTCTCAGACTGCCGATATGATGACCCGGCTGATTCCAGTTTACAACGGGCTGGCCATTATTTTGACCATTGGTCTGGTCATGTTGACGGTCAAGTGGTATATCAACACCCGAGCCGAAGAACGATCCACTTTTCTTAAGAAAATGTTTCTCTTTGAAGCTCTGGTTGTTGGCGTTGTCGTCGTTTTGTTTCCATTTTTCTGGATGTTGTGCACCTCTTTCAAACCATCCGGTCAGGAACTGATAATCAATAAGGCAAATCCCTTCGACATCGTTCCTTCAGAACCAACTCTGATGAATTTCAAAAAAGTACTTAAAATAGATGAAGCTTCTATTGCTCAGGCTTCTCAAGATCCGATCGAGCAGAAGAAAAACTTTGGCACCTATTTTTTAAACAGCCTGCTTGTGGCTACCACCGCCGCTTTTCTGGTTACACTCTTTGCTTCCATGGGCGCCTATGTTTTCTCCAAAAAAGAATTGCCTTACAAGCAGCAGATCTTCATGCTTTTGCTGGCAACCATGATGATTCCCGGCATGATGTTCATGGTTCCCCAGTTTTTCATGGTTTGTCAGATGGGCTTTTTCGGCACCAAATGGGCGATGTTTCTGCCCCATCTTGCCTCTGTCTTTGGCATTTTCATGCTCAAGCAGTTCATGGATACGATTCCCAATTCTCTGCTTGAAGCAGCCCAGATCGATGGAGCATCTGAATGGCAGGTATTCAGAGTCGTCATCATTCCGCTCGCATTTCCCATCATTCTGACACTTTTCCTGCTGACCTTCCTGTTCCACTGGTCAAACTTCCTCTGGCAGCTGATCGTCACCAATTTTGAAAATCCGCTGAGTATTACGCTTCCGGTTGGTCTGGCGCTGTTTCGTGGTCAGTACACCTCTGAACTTGGGCTGATCATGTCGGCCTCATGTTTCTCGATCGTTCCGATCGCAGTGTTGTTCCTGTTTGCCCAGCGCTACTTCATTGAAGGCATGACTCAGGGCGCGGTAAAGGAATAGGAGGCGAAATATGGACGAAAAGAAAATCTTCATTGCTGCCATCATCGCTTATCTCGCTCTGGTGTTTGTGTGCTGGGACGACTCGATCGCCACCACCGCCGATGGGCGTACAATTCTCGCCTTCTGGCATACCTACAATGATCTTGAAGAAAAAGTTCTGAAAGAAATCATCAAAGACTGGGAAAAGCTGAACCCGGGCTTTACCGTCAGACCGGTGCGCATTCCATTCGATGGTCACAAGCCGAAGCTGCGCACTGCGCTTACGGTGGGTCAGGGGCCTGATATGGCCAGGGTTGACTGGTCTTTTGTCTGCGAACTGGCAAGAAAAAATGCGGTGGTGAACCTCGAATCCTTTGAATTTTCCAAAATCCGCGACCAGTATCTGAAAGCTCCGCTCGAAACTGGGTTTGTCGATGGCAATTACTATGGTATTCCCGATCAGACCACCTGTGTCGCCATGTTTTACAACAAACAGATGTTTCGCGATGCCGGCCTTGAAACTGCAGTGCCCACAACCTGGGAAGAATTCATCGAAGTGGGCAAAAAGCTGACCAATTCATCCAATGGCCAGTATGCGTTTGCCATGACCAATACCCTGTGGTGGAACCTGCCGTTTTTCAATTCCTATGGTGCGAGAGTCATTTCTGCCGATGGCAGAAAATGCGAACTGGCTTCAGATAAGGCAGTTGCCGCTCTTGAAATGATGGCCAGCCTGGTAAACGAGCACAAGGTTGAAGCCGGTGCCTGGCGCCCGGGAGCCATTTCCCCGGAACAGGGCTTCGTTAACGGCAAATACGCCATGATCTTTATGGGCCCATGGAACCTGGCAAAATTCAAAAATACCAATATGGATTTTGGCGTTGGCCTTATTCCTGGCGGTCCGGCAGGAACATCGACGAACGTCGGTGGAACCGACACCGTGGTTTTCAAGCATTCACCCTATGCAAGAGAAGCCTACAATTTTCTTACTTTTTTCACCAATGCCCAGAACCAGGCGCGCTGGTGCTCTGAGCTGAATCAACTGCCAATCAACCTGGGTGCTTACGACCTGGTTAAGTTTGAAGACGAGCATCTCAAGACCTTCATGGAACAGATGAAACATGCGGGGGTAAACCCTGTCGTTACCAGCTATGGTCTGCTTGAAGATATTGTGAATCCCGAAATGGAAGCGGCGCTTTCGGGGCAGAAATCGGTGCGCGATGCGCTGACCAGTGCTGCAGAGAAAATCCAGAAACAGCTGCTTGATTCGTGATGGGTAAATGGAGGTTTTTTATGAGAGGTGCAAAGGCATTACTGCTCGTATCTCTGCTGGCATTTTCCCTGCCGGTTCAGGCGCAAAGTTCTGATGTTCAGAGACTTCTGGATTCTGCCGCTAAAAACAGCGTGCCGGCGATGATTGAGCTGGGCGAACGTTACTGGGATGGTAATGGGGTCGAAGTAAACATTCAAAAAGCCTGGGAATGGTTTAAAAAGGCCGCTGAAGCCGGTGGCCCGGAAGAAAAGCACGATTATGGAATAAGGGTGATTGAGCTGGCTCTTCATTCTGACTCAGTGGCCAACGAAAAAGAAGCTTTCAAATGGTTCAGTCAGGCCGCCGAAGCAAATCATGTTGCGGCCATGGCAAGTCTGGCACATTGCTATCGCACTGGCATGGGAACTGCTGAAGATCTGACGAAGGCCGTAAGCTGGTACCGAAAAGCGGCTGAAAAGAAGCATCCAGACGCGCTTCTTGCTCTGGGCGAGCTTTCTGAAGATGGAACTGGTGTCGAAAAAAGTCTGGCGAATGCCGTTTACTTTTTCAAACTGGCCGCCGATCATGGAAGCGAAGAAGCCCGGTTTAACCTGGCCTTCATGTATTTTGACGGCCGGGGAGTGGAAAAAGACGAAGCCAAAGCCATTGAATTGCTCAAGCTTGCCGCAAAAGGTGAGCAGGTTGATGCCCAGTTTGAGCTGGCGCGTTGTTATGCCGAAGGAATTGGAGTAGAAAAAAACGATGTGGCGGCGGTTAAGTTGTTCAAGAAAGCCGTTGCCCAGGATCATTTTGAAGCCCGATACTATCTGGCCGAACATCTTTATCTCGGTCGTGGAGTTGATAAAAGCCCGGTGCGCGCCTATGCCCTGTTGTATGACCTGTCAGCTTATGACCCGGATGGAAATGAAAATTCTCCCGTATTGCAGGCAGCTGAAAAGCTGGCCGAAAAGATTGAAGGGGAAATGACGCCCGAACAGTTTGCTGAAGCTGAGAAGATAATTGCTGAAGAAAAGCCCGATGAAAATTAAGTATTTTATTTTAAATATTTGTTTTATTTTTTCTGTCGCAGCCAGTCTTCCGGCAGTTGAAACGCCAGCAGGAGTTTTGTTCGTTGGAGTTGTAGACGAAACTTCAGATATTTATTTATGGCAGTCGGGTTCTGGAAATGGTTCAATAAAGGCTTTGACCATTACTCCTGAAAAAGAAGGCAATGCCTGCTGGTGGCCGCAAAAAAAGCTTATTCTTGCTTCGCGTGAAACCGAACCAGGGCGCTATGGGCTGGTCGCAATAGATTCCCGGCTTGAAACCATCTGGACCTGTGAAGACCCGATCGGCAGCCTTGGCTGGCCGGTTCCGTCACCATGGGATAACCGCATTCTTTGTGTCAGAGAATGTGGCGATGGAACGGTTCAACCAGGCATGGTAACCATGCCCGAAGGAAATTTCGAGCCTTTTGAATTTAACGGACTTTCCGGTGGTCAGCTGGCCTGGCTGGCACCTGATATGGTTCAGCTTTCAAGGGTTACTCAGGCTGGTTTTGTGATTACTCATCGTGATCTGCAGACCCGTGAAGAGAAAATTATCGTCAGCGGCGGCAATAACTGGCAAAGCCATATCAATGTCGCAACCGGCAATAATCTTTTTGTCAGACGTGCCGGCCAGATCGGCAGTATTTTTCGCCTGCTTCGCACCGATGAACAGAAATGGGAATACGAAAATCTTACCAATGCCAGAACCTATGACTGGCAACCTTCGCTTTCTACCGATGGCGCTCAATTGATTTTTCGGTCTTTACGCAACGGTTTTTTCGTTACCGTTGTAAGATCGATGGCCGATTCTTCACCCGAAAAAGAACTGATCCTGCCAATCGAGGGCTTTTCACAGATCTATTTCCCGGTGATCGTTGATTCTGAGTTTGTTTTGGAATTCACCAGGTAATTCAAATCAGATCCGAACAAATTATGTGCGCGGGAGCAGAATATGTCAAAACGGAAAATAATTTTGGTTTTAATCGCTTTGGTTTTTTCCATATCTATTCTGTTCGTCTTTTTTGGCGACGCATTTTTGTTCAGATTTGCCATGGAGTTTCAGATCAGAGATAAGCACCAGTGGGCGTATAAATCTTACATCACGATTCTGGATTATTTTCCCAAAACTTCTTATTCTGATCTGGTTAAAAAGAATCTTTCTTTTATTGTCAAAAAAGACCCTCAGCTGGAAAGTTGTGCAAAGAATGATTCAGAAGTTATTGAAAAAGTTTTTCCTGATTTTTTCAAAAACCATGAAGATGAGCAGGGTAATAAATAGGTTTCATTTTTCAAGCAGTCAAAGCCGACCAGCTCGTCTTTAACCCTCGTGAGTATGAATCATTTTGCCACACGATAAAACTTATGGAAAATAATTCAGGTTTGCTGGTACGTACCGCAGTTTCTCCAATGGTGTGGATGTTTAAGTTTGTTTGCCGTCGCTGATTAACGGCTGAATCTTTTTCGTAAACAAAACATCACTTTGGTTCGAAAGGGGTTATGGATTTGTTTGCCTCCTTATTTTTCAGTCCGGGATAGCTCCCGGATTCTTTTTTTTAGCCCAAAAAAATGTATAATTGTCTGCATGTTCGAAGCAAAAGCGAAATCGAAAAACGACAGGGTTATGGCCCTGATCTTGGTTTTTAGCCTGTTTTTGCTTCTTTTTCTGCCGCTTTCAATTTTTAAAAACAAAATCTTTCTTCTTTATCAGAAAGAAAACGAAGCCCTTCTTGTTGATCTGAAAGATCGCCTGCTTCAGGAAATTGCCGACTTTCAAGCCGATTTGAAACCTGAAATTTTCTTTCAGAAATCATTAAAGGCATTTGAAGACAGATTTTTTGCAGGTAGTTTACCTGTTTTTTCAGACATACTGAGTGCTGCCAGTTCAAGCCAGGCCATTGACCCGGAAAAATTCTGTCGTGAACTTTGTCGCGAATACATTGATAAATACCGCATTGAGCCAAGGTTTGTCGTTGCTATCGACCCGAAATTGACCAGACCTGCCGGTGTTTTTTCGCAAACCTTTGAGCGTGGCGGTTTTTCTGATCAAAAACTGATTGAGATTCTTCTTAATGCTGGTCTGATCAACTCTGTGCGAAAAGTTATCGGCGATTACCCTGATTTAAAGGAAAAACCTAGAGAAGTTAATAGCAAACTTTATTCCGAATTAGAAAAAGTTGTTTCGTCTTTTGACAACCGCTTCTTAATGCCTGATATTCCCGGTAGATTCCTTTCTGATTTTTTAAATTTCCAAAGTTTTTATCTTTATTATCAGAAGCTCAAAAAAAATGGCATTGAACTTGGTCATTTTACGATCGGCATCGGTGAATGTGATATCAGCGCTGAATCATTGAGAGATTTTGCACTCAATCAGGAAAAAGGCGGCATAACCAGGGAAATTAAGCGAATTCGTTCAGGCAAAAATATCAGGAGCGGATTCTTTTTCAATGGCGGGAAAATTTTTTACCTCGACCGGATTTCAGCTGAACATGCGAATCTTATCAGAAACTCCTTTTTGACCGGTAATTGTGCTGATTACGCCAGTTTCGACGATGTTCTGATCGTGGGATCATCCATTCCTGAACATCTGCGCCTGAAAAATCTTGATAAACTGACTGGTATTACCCAGTTTTTTCTCATTCTTCTTTTTTTTGCCCTGGCGGTTCATACGGCACTGTTGGGTTTCAGGTTAAGCCTGCCACTTCGCCGCAAATTTATTCTCATCGTTGGAACCGTGCTTCTTCCTTTCGCATTTCTACTGAGCCTTTTTTCATGGCTCACCGCCGAAAAACTGAGTGCAGAAAGATTGTCGCAGGCATTTAACCGTCTGGCCCGTTATCTGCATGAAAACGAGCTTCTGGTGCACGAAGTTGGCGAAAGGCAGTCATTGAACACGCTGATGCTCAAAAATGCGCTGGTTGAATTGAAAGAAAAAGACTTCATTAACCTTGAGGCCTGGAAGAAGGTAACCGATGTGAAAGTGGTAAATCTGCATCTTGGCCTTCTTTATCATTTTTTGGGCGATTACATGCTGTATCCGACCTGGCTGGTTTATCCCTTTTCCAAGCTTCCGCTGGTTATGCATAATAATTGCGTAAAATTTCTGAATAATCTGAGAGAGCTCGATACGGGAATCGGGAAAATTCGCAACCAGCTCGAGCGGGTTTCCATGTCAGATGCTTTAATCGGGGATTATGTGGCCATTGTCGATTACAGCGCGATTATGGCGGAAGAAATCAAGAATATGCCTGATTTTTCAAAGGCATCGCCCCTTTTGCGCATGAATTTTTTTCTCCTGCCTGACCCGGAAGGCAGTCGGCCGGTTAAACCTGCAGCAATTGCCATGCTTACCAACCAGAGAAACATGAACCACCATGGTCTGATTTTATCGATGCCCGGGTATCCTGATAAATTTCATCAACGCAGCGACGGTGACTGTCAGATTTTTATCAATATCGCATCACGAAACACCACTGATGTTGAAGACCTTTATTTTGAAGGAAAGGGAAATGACTGGCCGGATTTCAAACAGATTTTCAATAACGCTATCGAAAGCGGCGCGAGCGGCAATCGTACGATCAGAAAGAAAGATCGAACGGAAATTGTAATGTGGATCTATTATGAGGATCTTTCTTTCATTCTTGCAGGTGTTTGTTATCTGCCTCACAGCTTTTATCAGTCCGGTTTTTTCTATTTTGGCCCGGCTATAGTACTCATTCTGGCGCTGGTTTCGCTTTTACTTGTCTCTGAAATCATGGGTTCTGTATTTCTTTCGCCCCTCGATACAATTGAAAAGGCTGCCTGGCAGATTTCTTCAACTACCGACCTTGATAAAAGAGTAGATATTCAGACCGGTGACGAGTATTCAGTGATGGGCATAGCATTCAACCAGATGGCTTCAGGTCTGTTGCAGAAGCAGCGTTTAAGCCGCTTCGTTTCCGGCCGTCTGCTGACAAATCTTGATAAAGGCGTGCAGTCATCAGCCGAACGGGTAAATGTGGCCGTTCTGGTGTCTGACATTCGCAATTTTACCGGCATTACTGAAAAGCATGCTGCTGCAGATGTGGTTTTGATGCTGAATCTTTACTTCACCGAAATGGAAAAAGCAATCGTGGCAGCTGGTGGAATAATTGAACGTTTTGTCGGGGATGCGATAGTCGCTATTTTTTATCCGGATCAATGCCAGCACAATCCATGCGTTCACGCCTGTCATGCCGGAATTAAAATGAGGCAGAACCTGGGGAAATTTAACGAACTACGCCGAAAAGCAGGGCTTTTTGAAGTGGAAAACGGCATTGGGATTTCCTCTGGTGAAGTGATATCTGGCAGTTTGGGAATGACAGGCGGAAGAATGGAGTTTTCAGTTGTGGGAAAGGCGGTTGGGCGTGCCAGCGAACTTGAGGGACTTACAAGGCACACAGGAAACTTGAAAATAGTATTCGATGAGTCGGTAAGCAGTAATGTTGGGAATATTTACTCTTTTCGCTCACTGAATGGTTTCTCTGATGCATTTGAACTAATGGAAGCAAGAGATGAACAGGCAGAATAAAATCAGCAATAGAATCAGCCCTTTGCACGCTCTGGCGATCTGGCTGTTTCTTCTTGTTCTGCCTCTTTTGCTTCTGAACCATGGCATAATCGAATATTCCGGCTTTTTAAGGCAAAGGCTGATTCTGTTGCGCCAGTCATTTCTGAACGATGAGCTCTATGCTTTTATCGATGATCTGCAGCCTCAGAATTTTGTGCAGAGCCGTTTCGACAATGCTGATGCAAATTATCTGCAGAAAGCGGCTGATGCTGATGAACTGTGTGGTATGCTCCAACAAAAGACCGGTATTGAAATTGCCGCTGTCTTTTTCCGTACGGGCAGCAAAGAAGCAATTAAAACTGCTTTTAGTAAGAATTTGAAGCAGGTCTTTGTGGCGCCGCCCCAGTATTTTTTAAAAAAAACATTTGAAGTGTTGGCATTTGAAAACGTTGAGCCTGGCACAAATCAAGACAAAGAGAGAAAGTCTGCCGCATCAATTTTTCGCTCGATTTTCGGAAACATCAGTGAAATTAAGCTCAAAAGCGGCATCGTCGTTAAAACGATTTCTTCGAAGACCGGTGACACGGGCCCGGTATATTTCTATTACTTCAGAGAGCAGGATTCAGAAAGGGCTTTCATTGCACTGATCCGGGAAGATGCCCTGAAACCCCAGAGAATTATCAATGCCGCTCTGCAGAAAAAAGGAAGAAAGACTGAAAGGCGCATTGTCAGGTCAAAAATCGGGTTAGAGTTTCCCGACCAGGTTAAAGCCAAAGGCATCAGCACATTTCTGGAAACGGAAGATGGAATTGAGGTAAGAACTGTTCTACCTATTCGCAACATCATTCATCTGGTTCAACGTGGAACCATTGTTCCGGTCAACGTTGACCGATTTGTTTCAAATCTGCCGTTGATCTCGGTTTTTTTGCCAAATTCCGCGCTTATGCCCAAAATCTGGCAATATCATGGCTTGATTCGCTTTCTCAGTCTGCTCGCCCTTCTTGTCGGTTCTATTTTTCTTCTGAGATTTTGCCTTTTTGGTTTTACCTATCAATTTTCAATTACTTCCAGAATTTTTACCGGGTTGTCTGTAACCGGTTTTTTTCCGGTGGTCTTTTTCGTTTTTGCTTATAGTTCATTTGCTGAATTTGAGAGGGTAAATCTGATTCAACAGGGGCGGCAGATGCTGGCGCAAAGAATGTCAATGCTGCAGAAAAAAGTAAATTCAGGAATCAATGAATTGGAGTTGTTCAATGTTCGCCTGACCACCGAGCTTGAACAGATGCATTCTGCTGAGAAAAAGATTCAAAGGCTTGAAGAAGTTGTTGATAAGGTTCCAGAGCGATCATTTTTCGTTATTCCGATTGAAGGAAAGGGTGAAAAAATTGGTGGAAAGGAAAAGGCGAAAGATATGCAGCTCAACAGATTTGAAAGCGACGCCCTGAACCTCTTTGCAATGCAGATGTTTGACATGTTGAAAAATTCACCCTTTTTTGAACAGGATCGAAGCACTCTTTCAAGGTTTTTTAACGATGTTATTTCAAATAGAGGCAGCTTAAGCGTCGTTTTGAAGGCCTTTGGAAAACTGATTATCATCGAGAAACTTACAAGAAAATTCTGGTTTTCATGCATGATGATTCTGCAGCAGAAAAATCAGAGATTTCTGCCATCACACCTTCTTTTTCCGGCATTATCCGTTGAGAGAGCCATGAAACAGCAGTTTGCTGAAGCGCGAAAAGATGTGGCTCTCCACCATTCCGCCGCCGGGTTTTCCATAGACCTTGCGCTTGCTTTCCGGGGTGCAGAAGATATAGCCATTGAACCTGAAAATGCTTCAAAAAGAATCGATGTTAAGGCAATTGCAGGTAATTTGCGAATCGCTGCTCAGGTTAAAAGGGAAATGGTATGGGAAACGGTAGATGGAATTGAAATGGTTCGTTATGACGAGACTCTTCCATTGATCTGCTACGGTAGAATTCGTATTCACCAGGAAGATGGACTGCTGACCATGGAAGCCATCCTTAAAATGATTCTATATCTGATTCTTCTAATTGTTGTGGTTGCGCAGGTTGTAGACAGGTTTTTCGTGAATCCGGTAAAAAAGTTTGCAGATGGAATGCTTGAAGTTTCAACCGGAAATTTAAAGTATAAATTTGAAAATGAAACCGGCGATGAGTTTGATCGGTTGTCCAGGTCTCTCAACTCAATGTTGCAGGGTCTTATCGAGAAAGAAACCCTGGCCGTTTATGTTTCCGATGATGTCCGAAATGATGTCGAGAAAGATTATGAGGGCGGATTTGCTCCCGGCGGAGAAATGATTAAGGCCGCTGTTTTATTTTGTGAACCACTCGAATTCAGCGATTTCGCCGAAGCCTCTGACCCGTTGATGGTTGTGAATCGTTTGAATTTTTTTGTCGGCAAGGTTTCTCAGATATGTAGTCAGCATGGCGGCGTAATAGACAAAGTGGTTGAGCATAACCTGATGCTGGTTTTCAGGCAAAAGAAAGGTCTTGAAAACCATGTTTTGCGTGCTGCTTCGGCGGCAAGGCAGATTTCATTACAGGTCAACCGGCAGAATGAAGAATTTCCGTTTGTTTGTAGAATAGGTCTTGCCTGTGGTGAAATGATTTCAGGAAAAATTGGCTCGACCATCGGCAAACTTGATTTTACTGTAATTGGTGACCGGGTTAATCTTGCTGCCAGGCTGAAAGCACTTGCTCACAAGGCCACCAGAACCGGGATTCTTATTTCTGCCGAAATCAGATCGGAGCTGGGAAACTTTATTGAAGCTGAGAAGGTTGATACGGTTGAAATCAAAGGCAAATCCGGCAAATATGATGTTTACGAGCTCCTTGAGGTCAAACCTTTGTTTGAAGATGCTAAACGCTCGTAATTCTGCTATTCTTGAAAAGATGTTTTGTATCAGCTGATTTTTCCGGGAGGGTGGTTTTGAATAAAAAAACCTGTTGTGCATGTGGTTGTCTGATCATGGCCCTTGGCATCGTTGCCATCGTTGCCGGTGGATATTTTGGGGTTTCTTTTCTGCATTCGGCCGGCAAAGATTTTGCTGCCCTGACATTTGAAAAAGGAATGGAATCTGTTACAGAGAAAGCTTTCAGCGAAGAAGATCGCCAAGAAATCCTGGATGGAGCAAAACTGGTAGCCGAAGGAATTAAAAGTGGCGAAATAGGCCTGATTTCCATGTTTTCCGAAGGTACTCAGCAACTTGAAACTGGTATCTACAATAAGGTTATTCTGCTGGCCTTCAAAAATCATTATATGCTTAAGGCCGAAGATGGCGCTGAAGCCACTTTCTCGGTAGAAGGTGCCCGTTCGGTTGACCGACTTCTTTTTGGACTGAGTGAAAAACGAATTTCGGTCGACCAGATTGCTTCGGTAACCCTTAAGCTGACTGAGCATTTTCAGGATAAAATGCCCGACAAAGATGGAAAATCTAATGTTAAATTCAGCAGCAGAAGGGTGAATACAAAACTTTCCAAAGAAGATGTGGTTGAATGTCTTAAAATGATCAATGAAGTCTGCGATTTGAACAAGATTGAAAATCCGTCTGAAGAATTCAAACCGGAAAACGTGATTAAAAATGAACTGTTGCAGGTTTTCGACAAACTAAAAAAATCAGGGGAGTCTCAGAAAAAATGACTTCGGCATGGAAAACATTCTTCGACACTATCGCGCCTGAATACGACGGCGAAATTTTTACCCGCAACACTCTTGCTGAAGTTGATTTTCTTATTGAAGAACTTGGGCTGAAGGCCGGAGACAGCATTCTTGATATCGGCTGTGGAACAGGTCGCCATAGTGTTGAACTTGCCAAAAGAGGGTTAAAGGTTACCGGAATCGACCAGTCAAGCGGAATGCTGGCACAGGCAAGAAAAAAAGCAGAAAATGCAGGAGTTGAGCTTGAATTGATCGAAATTCCAGCTCAGGATTTCAAACCCACCCGAAAGTATTCGGCGGTTATTTCTCTTTGCGAAGGGGCTTTGTGTCTTTTTGACGAGGAAGACGACATCTGGGGCCGGGATATGGCTATTTTTGCCAATATTGCCGAAGCTCTCGAACCGGGAAGCCCGTTTCTGGTTACGGTGCTGAGCGCGTTTAAATCGATCAGACAGTTTTCCGACGAAGATGTGGCTGCGGGAAAATTCGATCTTTTTACTCTGACCGCCCGTGAGCCTGTTGAAGTGAAGCGAAACGGCATCGATGCTTCGATTATTGGAATCGAGCGTCATTATACCCCGCCCGAGCTGGTAAGAATGGTTAACCGGGTTGGTCTGAAAATTGACCGCTTTTATGGCGGTACGGCTGGTGACTGGCATCGTGGGCCGATCAAACTCGATGAATTCGAGCTTATGGCTATCGGGCACCGTAAGTAGCAGTTGAATAAAAAAATCCCCGAAAGCCAGACAACCGGCTTCCGGGGATTTTTTGTCATCGCATCAGTGCTGTCGATGAATATTGTTGAAGTTTTCCAGAGCCTGGTATTTTTCAACGTATTCGCGCACGGTTGCCAGAGACATGTCTGACTTTTTAAGTGCTGCAAAGGCTGATTTCATCGCACGTTTCTTTTCAACTGCCTTGACAAAATTGTTTACTCTCAACAGCTGAGCTCTATTGAAATCGAAGCCGGTGAACGGGTCGGTTACATCGATAATGATTTCTGGAACTCTTGCAGGTTTTTCAATGGCGCGGTGATGCCCATGGGAAGATGAGCCGAATTCCTTATTTTTGGCGAGCTGAATGATCTGATTCTGGGTGAAAGCGTTGTCGGCCGCTTCAGCGAGAACCATACATTCACGGTAGCTTAAGGGGCAATTTTTGGCGGCAGTAAGCAGGAACTGGTCGCTGATATAAGAATTACCGCAGGTTTTTGCCAGATCGACGATGGTTCTGGCGCTCATGACTTTGAAAACCGGGCCCGCGGCAATGGCATTGAAGAGTTGCTGGCGCAGCATATCGTTTTCCATGGCGGCGGAAACGTCAACGAATTCGTAATTGCTTACATAGTCGCGATTGGCCATGTTTTTGCCAAGCTCTACGAGAAACTGGTCACGTATGTAGCTGTTGTTGATGAACCCGGCCATTTCAACCATGCTTTTTGGGGTGAATTCACTGAACTTCGGATGGCTGGAAACTTTGTTAACCAGCTGTCCGCGGGTGAAATCGTTTTCGATAGCCTTGGCAAGTGCTACCATATCTTCGCCGGTGCTGGCTCTGCTGCTGCCTTCGAGAAGCATCTGATCGCGGGTAAAAGAGTTGCTTACTGTTTCGGCAACACGCAGCAGCTGTCTGATTTCTCTTGAAATTCCGGTTGCTGGCCCATGATGGTCATGGCCGCCGTGGTTGTCGTTTCCACCATTGTAGTCTCCGCCGCCGGTATAATCATCGCCGCCCGGGGTGCCACCATGGTTGTCGTCAAATGGGTCTGTATTGCCTGAACCTCCGCCAAAACCCATTTCTCTCAGGCGTTCTGATGACTTTCTTCCAAAAGAGTTGTTTGGGTAATTCTTGCGGCAGCGTTGATAAACCCTGATTGCTGCACGGCGGTCGCCAGTTTCTTCATAAACCCGGCCCAGAACGTAAAGAGCGTCAGGCACAAATTCGCGGCTGATTCCGTCGTCGTATTTTTCCAGAAATCTTTCAAAAACCCGCACCGCTTCCCAGGGGTCATTGTTTTTTACGTGGCAGTAACCGAGATAGTAAAAAGCTTCTTTTTTTACTTCCGGTGAGTTGTATTGTGATCTTGCTATGTCACCGAACTTTTCGGCAGCATAAGCGTAATCGCCACGATCCATAAGGCTTTTGGCCCAGCGCAGGTCAGCATGACCCTGGCTCTGAGCAAAAGCGGCAAACGAAAAAAGAACCATCAAAGCACAAAACAGAATTCTTTTATTCATTATATTCACCTCGCGAATTTTTATTTCGGTAATGATTCCAGCAGTTCATCGATTTCAGCTGCCAGCGGTTCAAGAGATTGTCGGAGCTTTACACATGCCTGCTGCCAGTATTCAGGATCTGTTTCCCTTGAATACCAGCTTCCGGCAACTGCCTCTTTGGTCGCAGCCTTGAAATACTTTACAGCGAACTTCAGGCGCCAGGCAGGAAAATCGAAGCCACCGACTTTAGAAGCGGTCATACCAGCTTCATTTCCGGCATAAATTGCCGCCCTGGCTGCATTCTGCCATATATTGCGCGCATCTTCGGCAGCGGCTTCAGGAATTGCCGGAAGCATGCTCTTCACTCTGGTCAGACCTTCCCGGGCATTTTTTGCCCAGACGATATCGCCAGTCCAGATTGGTTCAGGTGTAACCCAGTATTTCATTTCATCGAGGCCGATTTTGCATGAATTGGCAAAATCACGGCACTGAAATTCATGAACCCGGCTGCTTTCTGTTTTTTGGGGGTAAATATGAGTGCCGAGAATAAATCTTTTACGGAAATATTTTGCGCCAAGCCGAATTCGAACCGGAAATTTCTGCTTTTCAAGCAGCTCTTCAAAGATTTTTGAGCACTTGAAGCACGCCTGGGCAACTTTTACCCTTATTTCAGCCCAGCTCTTGCCTATAAGTGCCGGGGGCAGCTGCTCGGGAAAACCCGCTTCAGCACTGAAAGGTCCAATTATTTCCCGGCATCGTTCAACAGCCTTCTCCATTGCCTGCTGGTGGACAAGCTGCCAGGGTATATCAACTTCAGCTCTTGCACTTGTCGCGCCAATTAAAAAAAACGCAACCAGCGTAATGGTTAGTTTAAGAAAGGTCTTCATCATTTACCTCCCCATTGTTTTCTTTGTACATTTTATCAGATTTTTCTCTTTTGATCTTCTTTTCTCAGATAAATAGGTAAAACGTTCCATTGAAATATACCATGTCTCAAACTACAAATTCCATTTGGCCCGATTTAAACCTGGTCGAATCAAGGAATTTAAGTTGCTCAACAATTCAATCGTTGAGTTCGATAAGTTCAAGTTCGCTGACTTCTTCGAGATTGATATCAATCATTCAAAATTTCGCTCTTCAATATGTTTTCGTTAACTTTGAGCATGATCAATGGGTGGCTGAATGTCATAAAAATTGTTTACAACAAACGATTTTTTATTTATTATTAAGTTAACGTTAACTAACAAAAAGAATATGACGAGTCCGGTAACCTTTGCAGGATTACCAGGGTAAGGAAGGTAATGAATGGCTAGAAAAGCTACCGGCGCACGTAAAGAACAGATAATCGAAACGACCCGTGACCTGATTTTTACCAGGGGGTTCAGTAACTTCACCGTAAGAACCGTAGCCGGCCTGGTTGGAATCAGTGAAGCGGCTGTTTATCGGCATTTCGCCAGCAAAGAAGATCTGCTGCAGGCTTTGCTCGATTCTCTTTTCGTGCCCTGGCGCCAGTCTTTCAATCAGATTGCATCGGAAAAGAGCTCAGTTGCTGAACGATTGGTTGCATTGGCGGCCAGGCATATCGAGTTTCTGCTAGAAAAAAAGCTAAACCCTATGCTTTTCTTTTCTGAAGCCATTAGTCCTGAAAATCCAGGCTTGCTGAAAGTTCTGCAGACCAACCTCTTATTTTTCAATCAGCTGCTTCAGAGCCTTTTTAAAGAAGGTGCCGCCAAAAAGGAATTTGCCGTCGATCTCGATGTTGAAAGTGCTGCAGTGTGCTTTCTCGGTATCGTTCAGGCCAGCATCATCCGCTGGACGGTTTTTCAGTCAGATCATCTGCTGAAAGAAGATACGATTGCCAAAGTCAGTTTTTTTTTAAAACAAATCGTCAAAGTTTCGGTGAAATGAAATGAAAGAAAATTCCGGTAAGTCAATCAAACCTTTGATTTTTTCCGCCATTGTTGCCACTGTTTTCGTTTCAGTCGCTTTTTGGGGAATCAGCAAAATCAGGTCGCGGCAAGCCATGGCAGAAAAAATGCCGCAAAAACCTCTTGCGGTGAAAACCATTTCTGCACAAGAAGGGGTTCTTCTTCAGAAAATTCCGGCTTTGGCCACCGTCAAAAGTGCTGCAACCATAATGGTTAAGGCTGAAATTGCCGGGCGCATTATAAGTCTGCCCATGCGCGAAGGAGATCATTTTAAAAAAGGCGATCTGCTGGCTATAATCGATGGTCGTGAGCAACAGGCGCAATTGAGCGCGGCGCAGGCACGCAGCAGCGTAATTGACGGTCAGATTGCTTCGATCAGGGCTAACATAAAAGCTTATGAAAGCCAAAAGCAGGGGCTAAAAAGCAATTTTGATTTCCTTGAAGCCGAACTTCAGAGATATGAAAAACTTTTTAGTCAGCGGGCCATTTCCGCCAGCGCCATTGAAGCACATAGAAACAGAAAAAATGATGCTGAAAGCAAACTTTTGAGTCTCGATGCCCAGATACAATCTCAGAAAGCCCAGATTGCAACCCTTGAATCCCAGAAGCAGGCAAGCAGAAAAGAAGTTGACCTGTGGCAGGTTCGAAAAGATTACAGCGAAATTATTGCAGAAGTTGATGGCGTTATCACCGCCAGACACCAGGAAGAGGGCAATCACATAATGCCCGGTGCCCCAATCATGACCATCGATGATACTGCCCATTTGCGTCTTGTAATGCAGTTGCCACAGACCGCCGCCGGCCAGGTTGAAGCTGGTCAATCAGTCATTTTAAATGAATTTCCAGAAACCGAGTTTGTTTTAACCAGAATTTATCCTGGGCTTAACGATTTCCGGCAGTTCATCGTTGAAGCACAGGCTGATAAAATGAACCCCTCAATGAAATTCGATTTGCAGATCCCTGTCAGCATTGTCGTCAGAAGAGTCGAAGGAACTCTGGTTGACCGAACTGCCCGCTTTATCAATTTCAATCTTCCTGACGAAAACTATGTTTATCTGATCGAGGGATCGATGGCCAGAAGGGTTTCTCTGAAACCCATTCTAATAAGTGCTGAAGGTCACGCGGTTTTCGATGCAGACAAACTCCCTCCCAATTCTCTTCTTGCCGCCGGATCGTATCTGGAAAATGTCAGATTGCCCGCCTCTTTCCCGGTAGAGGTACTCAAATGAATCTTATCGGCAGAACTTTACAGCATAAGGCCTGGTCTATTGCTTTTTGGCTGCTGATTTCGGCGATCGGAATCATTTCTTACCTGAGCATGCCCATCGATCTTTTTCCCGATGTTACGCCACCTCAGGTCGTAACCATGACCATGGTAAGAGGGGCATCGGCAGAAGATGTTAGCCGAAAAGTCACCACCCTCGTTGACCGTGAGCTTAAAGGCCTTACCGGAATCAAGAAAGTTGTTTCTACTTCTCGCGATGAAGTCTCATCGGTTAATGCCCAGTTTGAATATGGTACCGATGTTTCTGCCGCTATGACCGATGTAATCAATGCGGTCAATCGTGTGCGTTCCAGGTTTCCGGCCGGGTCCCAGGAGCCACAATATTTCCGGGTAACCGATGCAACTCGCCCGATCATGACTGTTTCTGTTGCCCCTGCCGCGAGTTTTTCTTTTGATCTGAAAGCAATCAGGCTTCTTGCCGAGAACGATTTGAAAGAAGAATTTCTTCGTCAGCCGGGTATTGGCAGAGTTGATGTGTTTGGGGCCAATGATCCTGAAGTTTTGATCAGGTTCGACCTTGAGAGATTGCGAATTTTCCGGTTGCCTCCGGCACAGGTCCTGCAGAAAATCGGGGCACAGAACGTTTCTCTGCCTGGTGGTTATTATGAATGCGGTGGTCGGGAATCACTGGTAAAAACCCTCAGTGAAGCATTCAATCCCGAGCAGCTCTACGATATGCCGGTTGCGGTAAGAAACGGTGCCATAATCAGGCTTGCTGACGTGGCTTCGGTCAGCCTGTCCATTCGCACCCGGCGAAGCATTTACCATGGAAATGGTGAACCAGCGATTGCCATGAATATACTCAAGCCTGAAGATGGCTACGCAGTCCAGGGGCTTTTTTATGGTAAAAAGTTGGTGAAGCAGCTCGAAATGCAATATCCCGAGCTAAAATTTGCCATCACTACCGATCAGGAACCAATTATTACGATAAACGTCGCAGGAATGAAGGGCGCGTTATTTTCAGCTGTCTGGATGACGATGTTGATCGTTTTCATTTTTCTGATTGAAATAAGAACATCCCTCGTCATCGGTGTTTCTATTCCATTGTCATTTCTGACCGCTTTTGCTTTTCTTAATTTTACCCCTTTCACCATCAACATGGTGACCTTGTCTGGCTTGATCATCGCAGTGGGTATGGTTGTCGATGCGGCAATAGTAGTCGTCGAGAATGTGTTTCGCCACCTCAGGGAAAAGGAAAGCAGTCTGGCTACAATAGCACATGGTACCGAAGAAGTGGTTTTTTCCGTGCTTGGTGGAATGCTTACAACAATCGTTGTGATGATTCCAATCATGTTTGTCGGCGGTTATCCCCAGCAGGTTCTACGGCCATTGACCATGACTATTTCTGCAACACTGGTCGGCTCTTTTCTTGCCGCGGTTTCCATAGTTCCCATTCTGCTCGGGTATTTTTTCGTCGGTCATCGGCCTGATGATGATAAGAATTCGTTTCTGGTGAAGTTGAACGAAAAAGTCGAAGTGGCTCTGAATTTTGTTGCAGAGATTTATCTGAGCCTTTTAAGGCTGTTTCAGAAAATCAGGCTTCCAGTTCTTATTGGTTGTTTTATTCTATTGGTTGTAACGGTCAGAACCGTGATTCCGACCATCGGTCGCGAGCTGATGCCGCGCATGGATACAGGACAGATAATTATCAAAGCTGATTTGCCTGCATCGATGACTCCGGAACAGGTAGAACTGGCGATAAACAAGGTTGAAAAGGTCATCAAATCAAACCCCCATGTTCTGACCATTTCTACCGTTGCCGGCTCGGAACCGGGTCAGGTCAGTTTCGGTGCCGGCGGGCAGCTGCTTCAGCAGCTGGAAATTCAGGTCAGGCTCACAACCCGTGATCAGCGCCAGGAAACCATCTGGGAAATTAATCGTTCATGGCGGCATGAATTTTCCAGAATTCCTGAGCTGGTTGCTTTTTCGGTTACCGAATTTGGTGCAACTCCATTATCTACGACCAGAGCGCCAATAGACGTCATGATCAGCGGACGAGACCCGGAAACTTTATATCAGCTGGCCGGGAAGCTTGATGCAGATTTGCGTTCAATCAAAGGTTTGAATGATTTGCGATTCAGCTGGTCCAAAAGCAAACCTGAGATTCACTTCCTTCCAGATCTTGAGTTTACCAACCGTTACAATGTAAGTCCTGTTGAGATCGGTGAATTTCTGGCAACTACTTTTACCGGAAGAACCCCGACTTATCTGAAGCTCAACGGTTTCGTCGACATTCCGGTTCGAGCGGAACTCGGGATTAATCAGCAAACCTGGAAGCGGCCCCTTGAAGAACTTGCGCTGACCAGAGAAGGTGGCGAGCTTTTTCTTAGCTCTCTGGGAAGAACCATGCCGGTTTTGAAACCCACTCTGGTAACCCGGGAAAATCTGAGAGAAACAATCGATATTCTCGGCATAAACTCAAATCTTCCCCTTTCTACGGTTGCCGCCGAGGTTCAGAAAAAAATAGACGGGTTTCCTTTGCCTGCGGGCTATCAGATAGAGCTTTCAGGTTCGATGTCTGATATGACCGAAACCGGAATTCGACTTGGTAAAGCCTTGTTTATCGGAATAATAATGCTCTACATCGTTTTGTATCTTCTTTTCGAATGCTGGTGGCGGCCTTTTCTGGTTATGGCAGCCATTCCCCTTTCTCTGATCGGTGCCTTCTGGGGACTTGTAATTCTCGATAAACCAATGTGCATGCCGGCAATGATGGGAATTATTCTGCTTGGTGGCACTATCGTCAACAATGCCATTATTCTCATCGATTTCATTGATAATGCGATAAAAGAAGGATGTGGCAGGCAGCAGGCGATGGAAAATTCGGTTAGAATAAGGCTTCGGCCAATTCTGATCACTACTTTATCAACAGTTATCGGTCTTATGCCCCTTACTTTTGAACAGGCAGTCGGCCTTGAGCGCATGTCTCCTCTGGGGGCAGTTGCCTCATTCGGCCTATTGGCAGGAACGATAATGACAATGGTTATAATACCTCTGGCTTACGATTTTGTCAGTGATATCAAAGACCGATTTCAAAATTCCAGCAGTTGAATTGCTGAACGATAAGGTTTAGCAGATGCCATTTTTTTGCAATTGTGTTAATCTTCTATGCTGCAGAACATAAGGTCTTGCTCTTGAGGATTAATTATGAAATTGTTTGTAAAAAACGGTGTTTCGCTCAGAATAACTCTTTTCACGGCTTTCCTTGGAACGGTTCTTTTTACAACATTTCTCAATGCGGGCATAAGCTCTTTACATGTTAAAAACCTTATTCTTGAGTCTGTCAGAGAAAAATTGCAGGTTGCCGTAGGCATTGGTGCCCATCAGATCGATGGTGACATTCATGCCCGAATCATGCGTGATTCAGATAAAAGATCTGTTGAATTCAAAACTATTTTTGACCAGTTAAGCAGTATTTTAAAGGTCAACCCGGATATCAAAAATGTTTATACGATCCGCCAGACCGGGGAAAATGAAGCGGTCTTTGTAGTCGACGCTGACCCGAAAGAAATAGAACGGGCTAATGTCGGGCATCGGGTTATTTTGATTACACCATCGATGGCAAAAGCTTTTGCCCAGAAAAACCTGGTGGTTGTCGAAAGAAAATTTTACAAGGATGAATGGGGAACTTTCGTTTCAGGTTTTGCTCCATTTTATCGAAGCGATGGCACTTTTGAAGGGTTGTTGGGCATGGATGTCATGGCTGAAACCGTAAGATCTCATCAAATCAACAATATACTGGCGATTTTGACCACCTGCGTTGTCGTAACCTTCGTTGCCGTTTTTCTGAGTCTGATCATTTCCCGAAAAATTTCCGACCCCATAACCAGAGTAACCAGTGACATGGCTGAAATTCAGAAATTCAACCTTGAATCAGCCCTTGAATCAACTTCGAAAATCCATGAAATCAGAAGAATGACCGACGCTCTCGATAATATGAAGAAGGGCCTGCGCTCATTCAAAAAATATGTGCCTACTGAACTGGTTTCTGACCTGATAAAGTTAAAGAAAGAAGCTTCTCTCGAAGCTGAAAATCGTCAAATATCCATTTTATTTTCCGATATTCAGGGCTTCACTTCAATTTCTGAAAAAATTGCTCCTGATGATCTGGCCGAATCTATCGGCTATTATTTCGGTGAAATGACACAGGTGATTATGGATACTGGCGGCATAGTCGATAAATACATAGGTGATGCCATCATGGCGCTATGGGGAACTCCCCACGATCTTGAAGATCATCAGCTTGCAGCCTGCTGTGCAGCCTTGCGTTGCCGGGATAAAGAGAAGGAAATCAATGAGCGGCTTCAACAAAAGGGGTTGCCTACCTTTTTCACCAGAATTGGAATAAATTCCGGCCACGCAATTGTCGGCAATTTCGGATTCGATAAGCGTATGACCTACACGGCGATTGGCGACAGCGTCAATCTTGCATCCCGCCTTGAGGGAATCAATAAATTTTATCAGACAGCGATTCTCATAAGTCAGAATACTTACAACGCGGTTAAAAATCACGTCCTTGCCCGACTTGTAGATGTGGTTATCGTAAAAGGAAAAACTGAAGGCGTAAAAATCTATGAATTGATTTCTTTGCTTGACAATGCTGATGAAAAAGAAATAAAGCGGGTCAGTCGGCATAACAAGGCCATGAGTCTTTATTTGAATAAAAACTGGCGGTCGGCACTTCGGCTTTTTAAAGCTTTGAAAAAACAAAGGGATGATTTCGCGGTTGGTGTAATGATTGAACGCTGCCAGAATTTTCTTGAAAATCCCCCCGGCGATGATTTTGTCGGAGTTGTTGCCTTAAGAAACAAATGAAGGGTTATATCAGGCCTTTTATCAGCGTTCTTTTTCTGCTTATCTTAACTGTTCTGGTCTTGAAGATTTCAGGAAGAAGCTGGTTTGCCATCGATGGAAGCATTTTTTTCTGGTATGGCGAATCCAATGGTTCGGGTACTTCCCAGCATTTTCTCGACCCTTACAGCTTTACCCATTTTCTGCATGGGGTCATCTTTTTCTGGTTGATTCATTTTTCAGCAGCCAGGATTTCTTTTTCATGGAAATTCGTTCTGGCTGTAGGAATGGAATCTCTGTGGGAAATAGTCGAAAATTCTCCGGTGGTAATTAACCGGTATCGGGCAGTTACTATCGCTCTTGGCTATTTTGGCGACAGTATTCTGAATTCGATGAGCGATATACTGGTGTGCTCGATTGGGTTTATTGTTGCATCAAAACTTGATCTTAGAAAAAGCCTGATTCTGGTCGCGCTGGTAGAAACATTTCTTCTGATCTGGATCAAAGATAGTCTTCTGATAAATATTATTATGTTGATTTACCCGATTGAGGCCATAAAAGCTTGGCAAATGCAGTAGAATCGACATTAAAAAGTTTGTTTAACTTTGACTCAGGCGTTAAACTGGTAATGAAATTTTTTTATTCAACGGAGAAGATGATGCAAAGGTTTTTACTTCTGTTTTTAATAATGTTTTTCTGTTGCAGTCAGCTTTTTGCCGGGTGGCAGGAAAATGTTTCCGCCTTGCTCGACCGGGGTTTCAATGACATTGCAACCGCCAGTTGCAGAGAAATGTCCGTTTCACCTGACGAAATCAGCAAGGTGGTTAAAGAAATCAAGGATTCCTCCCGGTTAATAGACTTTCTTCAACGTCGCGATTTCAAACCGGCCGAGAAGCGTGGTGAGCTCGAGCTTTTCAATCTGGTTGGCAAAGATGGCATAAACCGACCCTGGGTTTTGTATGTTCCGGAAAATTATTATCATAAAAGACCAACCCCGCTTTTGGTGGCTCTTCACGGCGGAGTTTCCCGAACTACAATCAGTGAAGATCCGCTTGGTTGGGCTAAAGAATCAGAATGGCTGCAGCTGGCCCGACAAAACGGGTGTTTTGCCCTGTTTCCTTTCGGCCAGGAAAAAGCGACCTGGTGGGATGAAACGGGCATGGAGAACATTCGCCGGCAGCTTCACCTGGTAAAACACCACTACAACATAGACGATAACCGGGTTTATCTTGCCGGTTTTTCCGATGGGGCCTCGGCTGGTTTTCTCCACGCCATGATCCACCCCGATAATTTCGCCGCCGTGGTTGCTCTCAATGGCCACATGGGAGTAGGCAGTCTCGATGGCGGGCTTCCGACCTACGCTCCCAATATGGCCCAGACACCTGTTTATGCCGTAACTACCGACAAAGATGGTCTGTACCCAACTTCGATGATGGCACCGACGATTGCCATGGCAATCAACAGCGGCGCCGACATTTTTTATCGCCAGCTTGCCGGAGAGCATGAATTCTCTTATGCGGCCAAAGAATT
>JBMOKV010000478.1:0-8343 GCA_049325495.1 Candidatus Rifleibacteriota bacterium
ATTTGAGGCTGAAAACATTAGCTCTATAAGCCTCATTCTTGCCGCAGCAGCTGCTGAACTTATGCCATGCCGGTTTACCAATTCGTTCTTTAGCTGTGGTGCGGCTGGATAAAAATCATCACATAAAGAGGATAGCAATCTCAAAATTGAGCGAGAAGTGAGGAATTCTGAAAACGTTGTGCCATCAGTCCTTGAATAAAACCAATGAAGAGAAGAGTTGCCAGAACATCTGTTTAAACCAAGACATGACTGGATTTGATTGTTAAGCTTGTTACGAGCCTCTTGAAGGTAAATTGCCACCTCGTCTCTCGCAATTTTGTCATTGTTTAAGCCATCTGTATTCGCTTGAACCCACTCCCAGTGCTTCGCGTCTAAAACTGCTTGATGCAAATGATTTAGTGCTTTAGGTACGGCTACAACGCAAATTGTGTCTTTTCGAAGCTTCAAAGCAGAAGCTACTTGTTTGCAGTAGTCCACATCGCTTGGAGTTTCACACAAAGGAATAAGAATAAAACCATCTGCATTGGTTTTTATTTCTTTTGCCTTTTGCGCTAGCTCATCTGGCTGACAATAGATAATATCAAAATATCTTAAATTACCCGTTTGAATATAATGCCCTCTTGCAACTATTGGATAAAAAGGCAATTGATCCATGATAGCCTCTGAGATATTTCCAACCTTAGGGACTATACGCCTTGCTTCGCTTAATCTTTCGTCTAGGTCAACACTGGTATGCGCCCAAACCGAAAAGCCTCGGCCTTTCCCTCGAAAATGCAAAACTGGCGTTTTTGCAGTAGAAAAAAGAAAATTTACTATGGAATCTCGATTTTTCCCTTTATCACAGGAGTTGCTCCAGCAAATTGCATCTTCGGTTGGAAGCAAATCATCTGAATTAATCAAATTCAATAAACCAACCGTCTTCAAAACCCTTAAATCTAATTCATTATCTGATTGGAAATTTTCAATTGTAGATTCAATAATATTCCAATGAGATTTAAAGGTGGCCGAACCAAGACGATGGCCAAAGTTTGTGCGAACATAATCATAAAAATCAGAAAGCTGGTATGGTCGAGAATCTTTATGAAACCGCTGATTTGAAAATGCTTGTAAACCAAAAGGCTCGTATGATGAAAGAAAGCTGAATAAAGAACGCTCATTTTGCCCATATTTGCGAAAAAATCTTACTAGGACAGGCAAAGCCATTGGGTCAATAGGAAAAATGCGTTCAGCGTTCTCGCGTAAAGTCTCTCGGCAGGTGGCCGCCCCGAACCAACCAAGTTCTATAGCGCGCTCCATTGCCTCTTTTGACCGTTTGATTATGCTTGCAGAAAGATATTCTGTCTTCGTTCTTAAGGCAAGACCAACCAATTGAGCTATTTGATCCAGGGGCTGATGAAAAACAATTTCATCAAAACGACCGGCTATTTTTTCCCATTCTTTTTGAGTCGATTTTGCAAGGAACTCAGAATAGGCATTAAAACCTTGATGAAGAAGGCAAAGAATTCCCAATATTTTTTCGCCGCTTCTAGAAGCACATTCTGCGAGTTGCTGCAGAAAAAAAACGTCCTGAGATTCAGGGTTTAAAGCAGCAAATTCAAGAAATTTCCCAACCTCATCAAGAATAAGTAAAATTCCTTGCCCTTCTTTGGCTTCAATAATTCTATCGTTACATTCCTTTATTAGATCTATAGCTTTTCGATCGCTAATCTTTGGTGATTTCAATTCCAATGCAAGATTTCTTTGAAGTTTCGAATTTGATTCATCCGGAATAAGATTGAGCATTACAATATGTAAGCTTCTTAAAATCGCGATAGATATTGGCTCCCGATTACCGGTTACCAAAACTGGAACTAAGTTTGGCAAATCACCTTTTGAAAAGCAAGATTTCAGTGATTTTTGTAGATGTTGAGGGAGGTGCCTGGGACTTCTTAAGGCTTTCGCAAGAAAAAGTGCAAAAGCTGATTTTCCAGAACCAAAATCACCGGTTAATCTCCATGCACGTCTTACCGAATTTGGACGCAATCCATCGGAAATTTTCTTTATACAGGTTCTTCCGAATTCAGTAAGAAAATACCCTTCTAATCCAACAGAATCTTCAAAATCTCTTGCCAAATCAACTGATCGAAGATACCTTTCCGAAGTGTTAAATAAGGAAGAAATTAGATTTTCAGCCATTTAGTTTTGCCTCGACATCGTAAACATTCTTCAGAGAGGGAGCGCCAACCTTATCTCTTCTTATAACTCGTGGAATAGCAGCAGATTCTTCAAAAAAGAAGTAGCCAAAACTTGATTTTTCAATTTTCAATAGTCTGCTTCTAATATCAGGCTCTGGTATTTTTAAAACCTGACCCGGACTGCCATGCCCATTGGCAATAATATGCAGCGGAATAGATTGCTCTTCAGAATGTCTCCCTTCCCAAAATTCACAAAGGAAATATGCAAATAGTTCTTGCCCTATCTCTGGCTTTTCTTCACGTCTAAACGCGTATTTTGATTCAATTCGGCCATGATTAATGGTTGATTCAGTTATCCCTGTAGGGAGAAGCAAATTCAACTCAACAAGTGGGCAATCAAGGTTGTCTTCTCGAACCTCTGCTTTTTGCGATTTAGAAGGCACATATGACCGAAGAAAAACATCCCAGAGCTGCTCTACAGAACTTCTTGAGATCTGGTATTGTGACAATTCCTTTTCCATAGCCTTTACAACAGTGGAAGTTGAAAGCTCAGGCTCGTTGAATCGGTTTAGGAGAAAATCCCAAACAAAGATTGGGCTTGAGCGTTTATTAGCAAGTTTCCAATGTATTAACCATAAAGTCTGAATGTCCTCAAGATAAGGATCGAAAGGGGGGTGAATTTCACTCTTTGGGCTGCAACTACCTAAAAGGAGCTCTTGCCCAAATGTCGTTACAGAGTGACAAGACCCCAAATCTTGGATGATTCCTGCTGCTTCCGCCCAATACCGAATAGATTTTACCATATTCTTTCCAACCCCTAAAGTTGTCATTGCGTCATCTTCACACTTTGGAGTTAGAATAGTTGGATCCCCAGAAACAGCTTGAGCAGCTTTAGTTAGCCAGGCATACCTACAGGCAAAAGTTTCGTGGCCAGAAAACTTAAATGAAATTTGCGTGTTGTTTATTGACTTTTTTTGTATGCGAGGCATTTTTTCACTTCATTTTCGCGATAACTATCATTTTAATAACTATCATTTTTATTAGCATTCTTTTTTTTATCATACTGTGTGAGGTATTTCAATGGAGTGTACTTTTAAATTATGGCACTCTTGATCTTAAGATCAGGAGCAATTCTTAACTTGATAAAGGAGATCATTAAAAGTAGGGTTTGAAAAAGGGTGATGGCATAATTTCTTCGGCGGGTGGGCCGTAGCCGGTGAAGTCGTAATCGGTCTGGTTTTGCAGATTTTCGTCGAAGGCTTTTTGTTCGGCGTAAAACGGGAAATCTGCCGGAATAAAGCGGGATTTGAGATAAAGAAGCTGGATTTTTGGCTGGGTGGTGTAATCGAAGAAGTCGATCTGCTGCTCACGCATTTTGATTTTTATTCTTTCAAGTAGCTGGGGCAGCGGCTTGTTAACAAAGTCATCGTAGCGCATCAGGCTGACTTTGCCGGATTGAATGTGAATTTTTACCAGATCGGCCTTGTCAACATCACCGAATAATTGGGTGGCGCAACCGACATATAGACGAAGAATCGCTGGTAGTGAATTTATTTGACTGGTATGAAGCTGAAGCGAATGATCGCTGTCAAGGTGCCCGATTCCGGATTCATTGGCTAGAATACAGGCTCGATGAATATTTTGCGGTGAGCCGACCGAAAAAAGAAGGCCCCTCGCCTGCTCTATCGCACTCTTATAATCACCAAAGAACTCCTGGACATCGCGCTGCAAGCTTTTGGGCATGTGAGAATAGGGTTTTCGACGACCAAAAAGATTCAGGCCGAAATACACCAGTAAATCCTCTATTCGCGAAGCACGCGCTTTGGCAAACAGCTCTGGCTGGCCACCGGAAACATGTTCCCAGGCTTTCGGAAATGAGCCAAAAACCTGGCGAATCTGGACAGAAAATTCAAATTCATCAGGCTTGCACTGGCGACCGAGACTTAAACAAACGTTTTGATAATCTTCTATCAGCGCTTGATGCTTTTCATAGCGACTTAATCGCTGGATCGGCACACGAACCCTGTTTTCACGCTGCGAAAGGTTTACCCAGTCAAATCTGCGGCGCTGCCTTTCAACCAGAAAAGCTTGCTCGTCATCCTGATTACGGAAAACAAAAAATAATCCCGGCCCAACTGCAACCGCATTGGTTTCCAGCGTTTGCTCGATAAAAGAACGAATTTCGCCCTGGCTGTAGTATTTCTGGAAGGTTCCACGCGAGGTTACCACCCCATCACCGTAGGGCCGGAATTTTGCCGTCAGGTTTTCCGAGCCCAGCATTACCGCAACCGAAAGCACTTTTTGCGTCAATGAAAAGGCTTCGCGCAAGGTTTCACGCCGTTCCTGCGGGTTCTCAATAACATTTATGATAAAACCTAAATTTACAATGTCGGCAGGAACTTTCTTCGAATCGCCACGAAAAACCGGATCCCAACCCGAAGCATCGATTCCGTGGGCAGCTAGTTCTCTCAGGTCGTCGCCCTTGCCGCAACCATAATCAAACACACTGTTCTGGCCATCAAGAAATCCGTGTTTATAAAGACTCTGCATCGGGGCAGAAAGAACATTGCGATCAATTGCCGTGCGATGCCGCTGAATTTCTTCGGGCAAGTCAAAATCAGCAGACTGACCTTTTGAAGAGATGCTTTCACCAGCCGAATCCAGTTTCTCTGGCTCCTTTGAAATTTTCTGAAAATGCCCATCAACCAACTGATAACCCTTAGACTTGATTTGACGAAGCCAGTTTTGTTTAAAACCAATTCGATTCAGGTTTTCGAAAAGCCCAGCGTCTTCTGCTTCGCGAGTCAGCTTTGCGAATTCATCAAAACGAGGGTGACCGGGTGGCAAAAATGTTTCTTTTCGATGCAGAATTGGTGGGTTGCTTGAGTTCTCATACGAGCTGAACCTTGACTTCATGGTTATCAGGTCAATTGTGTGGCTCGCCTTCAGCTCTGGGAAAGGTTCATCCCAGAAAGTCGGGTAAAGCAGCAAAGAAACTTTGAACTCTCTAAGATGAAATTTAATCAGGTCAAACTGGATCTGGGCAAGCTGAAGCTTTTTGAGAGATTGCTCAAGAAAAGATACCAGGTCGCCTGGCAAGTTCTCGATAGCGCAGGCATGGATGTACAAAGCTTCCGGCAACCTCTTCCCAAAAGAAAGTTGTCGAATAATTTTCTGGTATTTCGAAAATTCCATACCCAGCTCACAACTCTTTTAAGTTTATTTATGAATTTAGCGGCTTGTAAACTATTCTGCGTTTTTTTTGGAATCGCAATCTGAATTCCCCCGTTAAAGGTAAGAAACAATAAGGTTCTTAACCTTTTTTCCAGAGCTTTCTCAAGAGGTTTTACCTCTTAAGAGAGCGGGCCTGAATAATGTCATAAGTATAGCCTGCTCCATGGCAGCTTTCAACCAACGATTTTGCTGGATGATTTTTCTTTTAAAACCCATAGACGCACGCTTCTTTCAGTGAAAATATTGTATTGGCTGATTTCCAAATCGTCTAAAATGTAAAATCCAAGAATCTTCGACTGGGTAAGAACTTGATTATCTCCAGAAAGTATCATATAATTATACTTACTGGAGATAAAAATGTTTATAGATCACGCTGCGTTAATGGAAAACCTTAAAGACTACGCCTCGCCACAGGCCAAAATAACGCGGATGCTCAAGACCGGCGAACTGGTGAAAATTCGCCGTGGCATTTTCCTGCCCGGCAACGCCGAAAATTATTCACGCAAAAGCCTTGCAGCTATAATCTACGGCCCTTCCTACATCTCTTTCGAAACAGCGCTGAGCTATCATGGAATGATCCCGGAAAGGGTCAAGACCATTACCTCTGCAACTTTCAACAAGAACAAAAACAAGCATTTTAGAACTCCGCTTGGCGATTTTTTCTACTACTATCTCCCACCGACAGTTTACCCATATTCTGTGCAATGCGCCGACGAAAATGGCATGAGCTTCCTACTTGCAAGCCCGGAAAAAGCACTGTGCGACCAGATCTATCGTTTGGGCAAAGCCACCTGCGCCAGGGAACTAAGAGAATTACTCGTGGAAAACTGGCGAATCGAACCTGAAACACTGCAAAAACTCGACCCCCAAACCATTAAATTCATCGCGCCCCTTTACCGCAAAAAGGTCTTTAGCGCTTTGATCGAGCTCATTGATGGAGGCATATTTTGAACAGCGCCATAAATAGCATGCTTGAAAAATATCATCGCAATGCTCTCAAGGAAATAGTCCAGGAAATCTCATTGCTGGGCCTTTATCGTTGCGGCTTTTTTAACAAAGTGGCCTTTTACGGCGGCACCGCCCTGCGGATTTTTTACGGCCTCGACCGATTTTCAGAAGATCTCGACTTCAGCCTGATCGAACCCGACCCGAATTTCATGCTGAAGGAATTCCTCAAACCGCTCGAAGACGAACTAGGTTCTTTCGGCTTCGAGATGCAGGTTGAAGAGAAGCGCAAAAGCGCCAGATCGGCAATAAAATCAGCTTTTATCAAAGGCGACACCCAGCTTCACCTCCTCAAGATCGCGGCCATTAAGCCACCGGTAAGTGGGTTGAACCCAGACGAAAAGCTGCAGGTAAAAATAGAAATTGATACCGACCCTCCAGGTAAAGCAAATTTTGAAATCAAATATCAGCTTCTTCCCGTGCCTTTTTCAGTGCGACTTTTTGATGCACCATCCTTGTTTGCGGGAAAAGTTCATGCCCTGCTTTGTCGAAGCTGGCAAAACCGGGTGAAAGGGCGCGATTTCTACGACTATGCATGGTATCTTTCGCGCTCGATTCCCCTGAATATTGAACATCTTCAGGCAAGACTTGAGCAAACCGGCCATTTGCCGGGAAAAAAACTCGAAAAGCAGCTGCTGATCAAAATGCTCGACGAACGCTTTGAAAAAATTGATTTTGCCAGAGCAAAAGAAGACGTGAAAGCTTTCGTCAGCAACCAGGAATCTTTAGAACTCTGGTCAGCAGATTTTTTTAGCCAGATCACCCGACAGTATCTGCGGTGCTCGGTTTAAATTTGCCAGTTTTCAGTTGCGGTTATCCGAATCTACCCGCAGGCAAAAAAAAAATTGATTTAGACCGAGGTTTATATTATGATATTCCGCTTAAGAGGATAAGAGGTTTCAGTTAAAACCTGCTCTTATTTTTATGGCGCAAGAGAAAGGCCAAATTGTTACCCAGGAAAGGGGAGCTCTATGAAAACTGTTCTCGAAAAAGGTACCATTTTTTATCAGGGTAAATTTCATCAGCTGGAAAAACTCGTTATCGAAAAAGGCAAGCTGACCGAAATCACTCTGGCTTCCAACAAGGCCAAAAAGGGAAAAACCCCGCCCCCGGCCGGAAAAAAGAAAAGCGAAACCGCTTCTCAGACCATCGATTGCTCTGATAAGTTCATTCTCCCCGGTTTTATCGATGCCCATACCCACATCAGCCTCGAAGAAGAAGGCGTCGGTTATTATGATGCCGATTTCAACGAATCTTTTGGACTGGCAACCCCCCACGTCAGATCTTTTGATGCACTCAAAATGCGCGATCGCGGCTTTAAAGACGCTCTCAACGGCGGCGTTACCACCGCAATGATCGCACCAGGCTCAGCTAACCCGATTGGCGGCCAGTGCTGCATCGTCAAAATGGTCGGCAACGTTGCCGAAGACGCTGTGGTACGCGAAAGCTGCGGCATGAAATTCGCCTTCGGCGAAAACCCCAAAAACTGCTACGGCGAACAGAAAAAATTCCCCTCAACCCGCATGGGAACCGCCGCTGTAATCCGAGAATGGCTCATGAAAGCCCAGGATTACCTCAAACGCAAAAAAACCAAAGAATTTAAAGAAAGAGATATCAAGCTCGAAGCCATGATTCCTCTCATCGAAGGAAAAATTCAGGCTCGCGCCCATGCCCACCTGGCAGACGATATCATCACCGCCTACCGCATCGCTCAGGAATTCAACCTCGATATGGTTTTCGAACACTGCACCGAAGGCCACCTGATCGCCAAAGAACTTGGCCGCTGGAAAGCTAAAGCCGTTGTTGGCCCATCTTTCAGCTGCCGCGTTAAACCCGAACTGAAAAACAAAAGCTTCGAAACCGTCGGCGCCCTCATGGATGAAGGCTGCATCGTGGCCATCACCACCGACCACCCGGTCATTCCCATCGA
>JBMOKV010000479.1:0-8308 GCA_049325495.1 Candidatus Rifleibacteriota bacterium
TCTCTCTAAGAGAGAGCTCAGGACCGGTCAAATCTCGGGGGAAATAAACAGTTACCAGCGGGGAACCGCGTAAAGACTCAGCAAGACGGCTGCCGTTTGCCTGCAGGAGATCAGGTAAAAGATCTGATGCAAGTGGTTCGATGCGGGTTGCTGGGGAGCTGGTGAAGGTTACGACAACGGCGTTGGAAAATTCTGACTCGCCGGTGCCGTTGCCGGCTTTGATGGTGTAGGTCGCGGTCATGCCCGGGGTAACATACTGGATGACGGTAAATTGATTGATGGTGGCAGGCAGATTTTGAATGCACCAGTCGTTGTTTTCAAAAACTTTGTAATAGGTGGAACCGGTTGCGATGGACCATTGGAGGTTGCATGAAAACGACGAAATGTCGGTTACTGCGAGAAATGGTGTTGCCGGCAGCAGTTGAACGATGATTGCTTCAGATTCTTCAGAGAGGCCCTGACTGTTTTCGGCGCGCATTTTAATGCTGACTGCGGTTCCCACGGCGAGGTTTTCGATTCTGTAGGTCAGGGTGCCGGATGCGATATTGGCCACTTCAGCCTCGTTAACGATTATACGGTAACCGGTTGCATTTTCGATGGCATTCCATTTAATGCTGACCCAGGTCTGGCCGATTTCCTGCTCAATGATACTCAAGGCCGGCGGTGGCGGCAACAACTGCACCAGCTGAGATTCTGACTGATATGATTCACCGCTTGAATTTACTGATGTAACAAAGATATTGAATCTTTCGCCAGGGTTCAAACCGGTAACTGAAGCCTTGTTCGCCGGTTCGTCAACCTCGGCAAGCAGCTGGTCGGGAAACCGGTAAACCCGGTATTTCAGGGCACTGTTAACCTGTTGCCAGATTACTTTAAAGCTTGACGAAGCGACATCATAAACGGTGACGCCGGTCGGAGCTCCGGGAGGCATCAGGAGGGTCACTGCGCTCGATACGCCAACCACCACCCCATCCTGATAGGTTACGACGGCTACGTCGTAGGTTCCGCCAGGTTCAAGATGTTTAACGGTGGTATTGAGGTTTTTCAACGACGACCCGTAAAGGCTGTGGTTAAGTTGCACCTGATAATGGGTGCGATCGTTGAACAGGGGGTAAGTGGTCCAGGCAGCATCGAACTGGTCGGGTTTCAGATTGCTTATCGTCGGTTTCTGAACGAAATACTCAGAGGTTTTTTCGTTGACCGGGCCTGCTTCGAGCAGGCTGATCATGACAATCGCTGATATGACCAGCCCAAGCATAAAAATGTTCAAAATCGATCGCGCATGATTATTTTTCATATTCCTCATAGAATGTACATTCCACCGTTAAATGATGCAACCAGTTCATCCTGGCAAAGTTATCGATTCACTAAAACCGATTAAGTTATTGGAAAGGGCGAAAAAGTCCAGCGCTTTTTTACGGGCCTCAGACTATTTGAAGAACTTTCACAAAAAAGGTACAATGGCAGAAAAACTGGAGGGAAAATATGAGTTCATGTGACAACAAACTGCCCTGCACCTGCACTTATTCTTGTGGAAAGAGGCATAAATGCTGTGAGTGCGTTGCTTATCACCGCAGAATGAACCAGATTCCCGGTTGCTTTTTCAGCAAAGAAGGGGAAAAAACCTACGACCGCAGCATCGAGGCATTCATTCGCGATCAGAAAAAATGAGGGAAAAAACCGAAAAAGATTATCGCATTATAGAACGTTCAACCGAGCTTAAAAAGGAATGAAACCCATGTTTTTCTGCGCATCATCAATAGTCATTTTTGGGGGAACGGGCGATCTTTCCTTGCGCAAGCTCATTCCGGCACTTTGCCGACTTGAATCGGCCGGCCTGCTGGTCAGAGACTTTCACGTTTATGTAACGGGAAGATCAAAGATGAGCAGCGCTGAATTCATCGAAAAATTTACCGCAAAAGCGGGGCTGGAAAAGGACGCGGTTCTGAAAGACGGTTTTGCGAAACTGAAAAACAGAATTATTTACGTTACAGCTGACCCTCAGGCCGAGAATGAAGAAAAGAATTTTTATCAGCGGCTCAATCAGGTTGAAACCCAGGCAGCCCCGGCCCGTCTTTTTTATCTTGCGGTTCCACCGGAAAGCATGGAAAGCTTTATCAAGCTGATAAAGCCTTTTTCAGACAACAACCTGAATTCACAGTGCCCTATCAGGGTACTGGTTGAAAAGCCATTTGGTCATAATCTTGAATCATCGATAGAATTAAACAAACGTTTGCTTGAAACCTTCAGAGAAGATCAGATTCTGAGAATCGACCATTATCTTGGCAAAGAAGCGGTTCAAAATATTCTTTTCATGAGATTTGCCAACATATTCTTCGAGCCGGTATGGAACAATCATTTCATCGATAATGTACAAATTTCTTTTGCCGAGAAAATCGGAATTGGCAGCCGGGCGGGTTATTTTGACCAGACCGGCATTTTGCGGGATGTGGTACAAAACCATCTGCTGCAGGTTCTATGTATGGTGGCCATGGAACCGCCATTGAGTAATCGCCCGGCCGACCTTCATCTTGAAAAGAACAAGGTTCTAAAGGCAATCAGGCGTTACAGCGCCGACGAGGTAGCAAATGAGACGGTAAGAGGCCAGTATGTTGCTGACCCGGATAAATCAATTGCCGGTTATCTTCAGGAAGCAGGAGTAAGACCGGATTCAAAAACAGAAACTTTTGCCGCCGCCCGGCTTTTTATTGAAAACTGGCGTTGGAGCGGGGTTCCCTTTTATCTGCGGGCGGGAAAAAGGTTAAGCAAAAGCCTGACCGAAATTTGTATCAGTTTCAAAGCGCTCCCCCACTCTATCTTCAAAGATCTGGGTTCAGAAATAACTCCCAATCGTCTGTTTATAAGAATCCAGCCTGACGAGGGCATAACGATGAAATTGAACTCAAAGCCGCCGGGAATGCATATGAAGGTTACCGATGTTGGTTTGAAGTTCTCTTACGAAGCAGAATTCGGTTCTTATCGGCCTGATGCTTACGAAAGACTGCTTCTCGATGCGCTGAAGGCAGATTCATCTTTGTTTTTGAGCAGTAATGAAATAGCCGAAGCCTGGAAATTCATCGACCCGATAATCGATGCCTGGCATTCGACCGGTGCCCAGCCGATGTTTGTCTACAAAGCCAATTCTGCCGGCCCACAGGAGGCCGACGATCTGCTGGCAAAACATGGGCACCGCTGGTACCCTTCTGAATCAGGAGAAAATGATAATGACTGAATCGCAACTCAAGGTTATCCAGACACACCATGATTTTGCCGAAGAAGCCGCGGCTCACATAATGAAAAACCTCCGACGGTTTGCCAATCGGGACTCTTTAATCGGCCTTTCAGGCGGCAAAACACCTTTACCAGTTTATGAAAAGCTGGCTGCGGCCATGAAAATTTCTGATGAATTCGCCGGCTTTTATTTTGTTCAGGTTGATGAGCGCAATGTGGCCAACAATTCCCCGCGAAGCAACCAGCATGAAATTCTGAAAGCAATGTTTGGCCAAAAGGGGCTGCCCGCCCGGCATTTCTGCATGATAAAACCTGGAAACCACGACTTCACTGATCAATTAAAGCATGTGATGCCCGGTTTACCTGCAGAACTTCATCCCCCAAGGCCGATCGACCTGCTGATACTGGGAATGGGCCAGGATGGGCATACGGCAAGCCTTTTCCCTGATGAAAAATGGCAGAAAGCCGAGAGCAAAACGGGTTATCAGGTTTTTTCGCCGAAAAGCCAGCCTGAACAGCGAATCAGTCTTACCCTCGAGCGAATTATACAAGCCCGACACATTGTTTTTCTGGTTTCTGGAACCGATAAAAACGATGCTTTAACCCGGGCATTGATTAATAAAGACCGCAGCATTCCCGCAGGTTTGATCGTGGCTGAACGATCCACTGAATGGATTCTTTCCCCGGAAACGGTTCAGAATTGGCCTGGTTCGGCGGATTTTTTTTCGGCTGAGATGTAATTTCCGACTGACCTGGCTGCCAGGAAACCGCTTGAGAATGCCCATTGCAGATTGAAGCCGCCGCATGGGCCATCAAGGTCAACCATTTCGCCGCAGAAAAACAGGCCCTGAACCAGGCGGCTCGCAAGGGTTCGCGGGTCGATCTCTTTCAGCGACACCCCGCCACGGGTTACCATCGCATGTTCAAAACCAGCATGGCCAACCACAGTAACCGGGGTTGCCACAAGAATTTTGAGCAAACGTTCCCGGGTCTGGCCCGCAAGTTTTGAAAATCGCAGGTTTTCGTCAGCCTGGGCCAGTTGGCACATTACTTTTGCCAGTTCAACGGGTAAAAACCTGCTGATGATTGCGGCAATACCGTCTTTCTCATTTTCAAAAGAAAGTTTTTTTATCTTCTGCAGAATCTGCTCTTCATTCAGGCCGCCGCATAAATCAAGCAGCAAAGGCACCTCTGTGAATTTCTCAAGAAGCGGAGTTATTTCACGGGCAAAATCAAGCACAACCGGGCCTCTAATGCCATCGTTGGTAAAGATCAGGTCTCCGGTGGCTGAAAACTTGCGATAACCATCGAGATCAATGGAAATTTTTGCCTTGCCGATGGTGTCGGCGCGGCATTTTTCGACCCAGGTCTCGCGGCATCGCAATGGCAACATTGCAGGGAAAGGGCCAACAATTGAATGCCCTGCCTGAGCAGCCATCTTCAACCCTGAATCGCTGCCGCCGAGAGCAGGGTACCCTCTTCCGCCGGATGCCAGAATTACCGTATCGGAAAAATGTTTCTCCCGCCCACAGCTTATTCCAAGGACTTTACCGTTCTCGACTATCAGACCGTCAACCAGAGAACCGGTAAAAACCTTTATGGCGGGGTGCTGCAACTGCTGCTGCAAAGCGTGGTTGACCAGTTGTGAATCATGGCCGGCAGGGAAAACTCTGAAACCATCGTGAGCAACGGTTTCAACCCCTATTTCAGCAAAAAACTCCCGCAGTTTCTGCGAGTCAAAGGCCTGCAGGGCGGGAATGATAAATTTTCCATCACGGCCGAATCTTTTAATAAAATCTTTCTGATCGAGGGTATTGGTAAGATTGCAACGGCCGCCACCGCTTGCTCTTACCTTTGCCAGAAGTTTATCGAGACGTTCGAAAAGAGCCACCTTCAACCCAAGTCTGGCGGCTTGAATTGCGGCCATACATCCCGATGCACCGCCCCCCACAATTATCAGATTGTAATCAAACATTCGTTTAAAAATAAAAGGAGTTGTCCCATAGGAACTAGTTTTGCAAATTTGTCATGCGCCGACTTGCTTGTATCCGGAGGATGATTGGGGCATCTCAAGATAGGCCTTAAATAATGATCGCCCGATCAAGTCGGGCGATGACATTAAGTGAAAACGAGCCTATGGGACAACAGCCAATTTATCGGCCAGAAAAATTATTCGCCGGCAGGGGGAGCATTTTCAACCGGGGTTTCTTCAACGGGTGCGGCTTCAGGTGCTGCGGTGCCTTCGATTTTCACGTCGCCAACCTGAACTGAGCCAGTCTGGCCATCACTGGTTATTGTCACATCACCGACTTTAACATCAGCTGTTCCATCAGCTTTGGCATCAACTGAAACTCCGGGAATATTAACGGCTGCATTGCCGCTTTCATCGGTTTTAACTTCGATTCCGCCGGGAAGGCTAACGCTGCTGCCCTGTTCGCCGGTCTGAATTTTCACATCGCCGGCCTGAATGGTGGTGTTTGCTTTGGCATCAGCGGGTTCGGCCTGAGCAGTTGGAGCTGCAGTGCCTGCCGGAGGCTGAGTTGCGGGAGCAGAGCCGGTCGAGCCACAGCCAACAACATTCAGAGATGCGATTAATGCAAGAACGATGACCAGTTTATTAAATTTATTCATTTTATTCCTCCGGAATTTGATGCTTCATCCTATCACCGGTTTTAAAATAAAACAACTTTTTGCTGCGATGCAAAATTCATCTATTGCACCAGACTTTATTTTTCCTGACTGGAAACTTTTTTGGGAAGCTGATCTAAGCATTCATTCGGTTTCATGGTGACAGGTTATCAGCCTGATCATGCGAAATTCTTCCGACGGTGCTTTTCCATCAGGAGATCCACTTACAGAAAGGGCCACGAGCACTGCGGTCCGGTCGATTTCTTCGGGTAAATCTTTCAGGGAAAGATGATCGAAAGAAATATTTACATTTCGATCACGACAGAAAACATATTTCTCCTGCTCAGCTCCACCTTTTTCGGTTCTTTCAACCCCTTTAGAAAGCTGTCGGTAGCTAACCGTTGATGTTTCAGAATCGTCAATCCTTTCGAGCCGCCATTCAGCCGCTGTTGAGGAATCTCCCGGAGACGGGGAAATCAGCTGGCGACCGCGCATGAGGTCGAGCTCGATCTGTGACATGAGAATAGAAGCCTCTCCCATGTTTGTAAGGTTTTCCATACCCTTTTTAGAGCCGCGCAGACCAAAACTGAAGAAATTCATAAGGCCGGCAATCATCAGGCTTACCAGAACCGCTCCGATTGCGACCTCGACCAGAGTAATGCCAAATTTTTGTTTTAAATGAATGTTCATTTAAATTTTATTCCGCACAGCTTCAATTCCTGGGATTTTTGTCCTTCATTCCATTCCAGGTTAATGGTAATAATTTTATATTTTCTAGCCCAGTTTGTCGGAGAAATTTCCCTGATGGTTAAAAACCTTTTAAAAATCGGTTCTGGCTCAAGGTTCAATGCTTCGCTTTCGAGAACCAGTTCAAGCGGGCCAAATTCCCTTTTAAATACCGGGGCGAGAAATTTGTGATCATAGGGAAAAAGATGAAGAAAAGCCAGAAGGTTTGAAGCATGCTGTTGAGCCAGAATTTCATTGCGGCTTTGTATTGCACCATGGGAGCCCTGAGAGAAAAGAGAATAAATCGGAACCAGTAAAATTCCCAGCAGAACAACGGCAAACATTATCTCAACGAAGCTGAAAGCCGGTCTGCCAGTAATCTTCATTATTCTATTCCACCAGTCTTGGCTGCCAGGCCAGATAGAACATCAGCAGCGATTTTCCCGAGGCCGAATCGCTTTCGTCAAATGGCAGAGCGGCCAGTTTTTCATCGTATGAAAGGTCAACCCCGCGGGCAATATCACCGGGCAGCGAGCCGGCGGCAATTTTTCCCATGGCCACGTTGCCCCTGATCTTTGCAGGTTTATCAGAAACACTGCCGGGAAATCGCACCTGGGCACCGGCAATCAGGCCAAGGTTTGAGATCTCCCCGGACTTTTCATTTATGATGATATCGCCGTTCTGTGCCACCAGATTGAGAATGAAAAGGTCTTTTGCGGAAAAAATTCTGCCAGAAACTTCGACCTTGCCCTCAGGAAAAACCAGGCCGCCATGACTTACCAGCTCAAATGCCCGATCGATAATGTGGGGCCCTGAACCTTCGATCAAAAGCCATCCATTTAGGTCAAGCCGGTTATTCTTCAGATAACCTTCTCGCTCAAGAGCGCTGCACACAGATTCACCGGGATTCGGCCTTATTTCTGCCGCCATCCTTTTTCCGGGAATTTCTATGTTCTTCAGCAGCTTATCCATAGAGGCAAGACTTGAAACATCCGAATAAATGCTGCTGAATGGTGGTGGAACCTCATGCACCTGTTTTCGGGAAAGGGCTTCGCCGCTGACAAAACTGGTCAATAGGTCGCCGGCAGGTAGCCGACCGGCTGCCACCGGGTCAGGAACATCGTGACCGGCAATTTCGTAGCCTGCAGCACGATTGTATGGCAGTTCCCAGATTCGACTTGCATAATTGGTATTGTAATAACTGAGGCTGACATTGCCGACCTGACTGATGAAAAAACTGATGTCTTTTTTGGTATCATCGCCGGTTTTCAGCTGTTCAAACGTTTGATTGTCACGGGCGTAGGGCAGCAGCCCAAGGGCTTTGTTCGAAGATTTAAAAATCCGGCAGCACAGGGTGCGGGTCAGAACCTGCCCCAGAACCAGAGTGGGAGATCGCCGGTTATCAGTTCCCATTAATCTGAATGCCGAACTGTGCTCAAGCTCTTTTTCGAAACCATCTTTAACCAGTTCATACCAGAGCTGACAATCGGCGTCGGATTTATCGTTACAAAGCCCCGCTTCCCAATTGATCAAGGCAGTTGTTCCCAGCCAGGCAACGGTGTACATGGCCGGACCGCGGCCTTCCCGATAAAGATGAAAGCCTTCGGAAAAATCCCCCGGGGTTCCCCAGCCTCTGGTGTTTGACAGAACAACCGTGCCGCCACCGAAATAAACCAGGCCTCTCGGCGATTTAATCAGGTCTTCAAACCGCCCGGGTAACTTG
>JBMOKV010000480.1:0-2157 GCA_049325495.1 Candidatus Rifleibacteriota bacterium
AGTTTGTTTTCACCGGCGATGTTTTCGTATGCGCCGATGGTGGCAAGCTTATCCATGTCGCCGCTGTTGGCGAAATATTTGAAAGGATCTTTTTCGATGGTTGATTTGAACCATGAGAGATTGCCCATTACACCGTTGTTGCCGTTTGCTGCAACATTGATGGTTACGCTTTTTTTGCCTGACCAGAAACCGCCACAGGTGATTCTTACAACCGCTTTGAGGTCGTTATTAACGATGTCGCCGCCAAAATGGCCAAGCAGTGCATCGAGAACGTATTTTTTTCCTGAGAAATAGAAGTTGGTTACTTTGTTGTCGCCGTCTTCCTGATTCTCAGAGAGAATTCTGCATTCATGGCGGGAAAAGATCGATTTGAGGTTGTTTACGCGGCGATTGGCACTGGTGTCTTCGAGGCTGATAACTGCTTCGGCAATCGGAGTTTCGATCATTACCAGACGGCGCTGGCGAAGGTTCATTACCATTTCGGGGCTGGCAGCCATTTTGAGTTCGCTGGTGAAATTGATCGGGCTGCTTGAAGATTCAGTGTTATTAACGAAATTTACTCTTTCTTTCAGCAGTTTTTCAACGAAAGCAGCTGCATGGGCACTGGTTTTGCCGGTTGCGGCGAATTTTTTGAGTTCTTCGGCTGCCTGGGCAAATTCATCTTTGCTTTCGAGCTGGCTCAAAATGTCGCGAATTCGCTTTTCGCTCTTTTCAGCTCTGGCAACTGCGGCTTCATAGGCCTGACGTTCGTTGCTGTCAGCTTTTTCACTCAAGGTATAAGCAGTCTGGGCGATGCTTTCGGATAAATCCTTCAGACAGCTGTTAAAATCAGCACGATCAAAAGCGAATGCTGAAACGGCCAGGATCGAAAAAACCAGAACCAGTGTAATTTTTCGTATCATGTGTCGATCTACCTCACCATTTAATTTCAGGTCAAACAGCTTCGCAAAATTTGTGCCATGCAGGCGATGCCTTATTAATAGACGCCTGCAAAATGATTTGCTAAAATCTGCCAGTTTTTCAGCAAGCAGCTGCCGGAAAATGTACAGCCCCCAATTTATTGCAAAATTGCGGCACAGGGGTTATATTAGCGCCAGAATTTTTTATAAAGGACAATACCGCCATGCTCAGAAAACTGGTTGTTTCTATTTTCATCTTCTTATTCATCGCGCTCTCAACCTTGAGTGCCCAGGACAAAGTGGCCTCGGCCAGCAAGCAGGTTGACCCCGTTTTAATGACCAATCAATTGATGCTGGTTTTCATGGAACGCATGAAAAACCGTGACTATAAAGAAGCCCGGGAAATCGCCAATGAAATGATCTTTGCCCATGAAAAGCTCGTGGATACTGACACCGCTGAACACAAGTCTTTCCATTCAGCCATGGAATTCGAACTTTACAAAATGCGCCAGCTCAAAAACAATGAAACCAAGGAAGTGAAATGGGTAGAACAGCCGGTTTCAGATGGCTTCTACCTTCTGGCGATGCTCGATTTCCAGGAAGGCAATCACGATCAGGCTCTGGCCAGCCTACAGAAAGCCATCAACTGGAACCCGGTTCGTGCTGCTTTCTTTGCTGAGCGAGGCTTCATGCTGCTCAAGCATAACAAGGGCCCCGATTATCTGATGGCTCAGATTGCCTATAAAAAAGCCCTTGAGCTGGCTGATAACGGTGAAGATTTTGCTGCAGCCCTGCGCGGTCTGGCATTTATCGCAGTTGAGCGCGGGCATCTTGCAGAAGGCCTGTCCTTTCTTCTGGTTTCAAAGCAATTTGATCCGACTAACCTCGACGCTGAAGAAGAAATGGTTTTTATCCGCCGCGCCGATCCCGATCTCTTTGGCTCAATGAGTCTCGCTAATGCCAAAGAACTTATGAGAAAAAATGGTTACCAGACCACCTTTTCACCCGAGCACATTCAGGTGTTGATGCGCCTTGCAGATAACTTCTCAACCAAAAAGGCAGCCGACAAGGCCGTTCTTTTCCTGAAAAAAGCCCGGGAAATGGATCCGGAAAATGCCGAAATCAAGCAGAAGCTTCAGAGCATTGAAAAGTCTGGAAAAGGCGGCAAATGAGTAATTGAGACTTTAGCGGCCCGCGTGGCTGAAACGGTAGGGCAGGTTGCGATAAATCTTCCAGACTCCGTCTTCACGCCGCCATG
>JBMOKV010000480.1:2167-8226 GCA_049325495.1 Candidatus Rifleibacteriota bacterium
GCCGTAAGTTCTCCACTGTCAACATCGATGCCGGGTATCAGGTTGATCACTTTAACCTGGGCCCGGCATTTTACTGTCGCCAGATCCTGACCGTGAAATTCGATGGTCTCGATGCTGTAGTTGGCCAGCTTGATATCCATGGCGTTGAAGCGCTTCTGCGCCGTAGTTATAAGATCATTGTTAGTGCTGGTGACATCGAAATCGTTGCCGAAAACTGATGAAACCCTGCTTTTGAAAATTTCAATGTTTTCAACCGCCAGTGCCGCCTGAAGTTCGCGGTGCGCATCGGCAATTTCGCCCCAGCGCGCATCGGCACTGACCTGACTCGGGTGCGTCTGACGATATGGCAGATTGCGGTAGATTTTCCAGAAAGTGCCTTCTTTTCGCCAGATTGCATCGAAAAGATAGGTCTTTTCATAGACATCCTGCTCTGATGCCAGGTGATAAACCTTTACATAAACTTCAGTTCTTACCCTTGCTTTGCTGTCGGGCATGAACTCAAGGTCCTTTATTTTCCATTCCAGCTTGGAATAGGACTTTTCCTCAAAAAAAGCTTCATGGTAGCCGATGAAATCATCCCAATCGGAGGTCATATCCCAGTCATTGGAAAAGGATGGCGAGAGATAAACCTTGATTAACTCCAGATCTTTTCGCAAAAATGCGTGCTTGATTACCGAATTTGCTTCGCGCAGCAGCACTTCGCGTTCAAGAATCTGCTGGGCTGCCGTGCGGGCTGGCCCCGTAACCGCTGAAAGTTCAGTAATATCAGTTTTTACCGCTGCCGGCGCAAGCTGAAGAGCCAGTTTCAATGCGGTTGAAACGCTGGCGACCAGATTTATGTATTCTCTCGCCCTGATGTCGGCTGCGGTTAGATCCTTGTTGTATTCAAGGCCAAAATGCCAGATCAGTGCTTCAGCAGTTGACTGAATGCTGATTTGAGTAGAACTCAGGTCAGTATAATATAAATCATCGACCGAGAGCCTTTTCAATAACCTTATTTTGCCGCTTTTCGCTTCAACCAGCATTTTTTTGCTGACCGGCACCTTGCTGAGGCTGTAAGAACCATCCTTGCCCGCTCTCACCGAAATGCCCTGGGCGCTGACGCTGAAAGTGGTAAAATCCGAAATGGTAGTCAAACTGGCTTTTATCGAAGCTGCAAGATCCGTTTCCACGATTTCCGGAAGTGAGATTTTTCCCGAAATTTTGAATTCATCGGGGCCGGAAGTGGGTTTGAAAGTCAAGTCGCCTTTGCCGGTACAACCGCTGAACAAAAACAGAGTCAGGCTGATGATCACCGCCAGACTGGCTTTAAACCGGCCTTTGAGACAATTTTTGAATGACCGACCCATTGGTTGCCTCCGGAAAATATTTTCTCTGTTAATCCTTCGACCGGCAAACGCTTAATCCGAAGTGGCAGAATTCGGTCAGACTGTGATACCCTGTAAAAAAAATCTGGAGGCGCAGTTTAAATGAATGAAAATATTGAAGCCACCCCGCAAAATCCCCGAAAAAGAGGGTTGGGCTTTTATTTAAAAGTTATTTTGACTTTTATCATTCTACTTGCAATTTCTGCGGGAATTGCGCTTTATTACGTCTACAACCGTCTGTTCAACGATGAGCGCTTTGAACAGATCATCAGCGCCCGTCTCAGTTCTGCGACCCGCATGAGCGTAGCCTTCGCTGGCATCGATATGGCTTTCCCCGGCTTCGTTGTTCGCGATGCCATGGTTGCTACTTCAACCACCGACCTCCAGCTCGATGCCAAAGTCAGCCGAATAGCAATTTATCCGGATTTCTGGGCAGCACTTGGTGGGCAACTGCTTCTCGACGATCTCAGTGTCAGTTCAGCTTCAGTCAATCTTACATTGTCTGGAAAATTGCCCGCATCGTCTTCTGATGCAGAGGTTGCCTCTGCCCCTGCCTTTGACCCTGCCGCTATCGTTTTTCCTTTCAAATCTGTTTCGGTTGAATCCATAACCCTGAATTATCGGGAATCGGAAAAGGCCGCCGCCAGAACTTTCATACTGAAAAAAGCCAGTCTCGAAAAGTCCATGCTTTCGGCTTCTTTGCCATTCGTCGTCGAAGCTTTTTCACAACAGTATGCCAATTTGAAAATCGATGGGAGCATCAGCTGGCCCAACCAGGTTCAAGCAAAGATCTTTCTTGATTCGGTAAATCTCGCTGAACTGAAAGCTCTGGTTCCTGCCCAGTATCACAGCCAGTTTTCTCTGCTGAACAAGCCTGAATTAAAAGCCGAAGCAGTGTTTGACATTAATAGCCGGTCTTTGAAGATCAGTTCTTTGTCACTGACCGCTGAGCCTGAAATAAATGTTTCGGGAATTGCGGATTTTTCCAGCACGTCTCCGCTGGCCGGCAAGTTCAGCTGTAGCATGAAACCTGTTCAGGCTGCTACACTGCTGAAAGTGGCCGGCAATCTTGTACCTCCTGATTTGAAACTGGCGGCCGAAAAGGGCGGCGTTGCCACCGACCTTGAAATAGAATTTAAGCCTGGCGCAGAACCGGCAATCAAAGCTTCGATCAAGCCATCAGACCTGGTGTTTCGTTCTGCCGCCCTGCCTGAGTCGGTTCATTTGCAAAGCGGCCAGATTGGTTTTGACGGCAAAGCTCTGAATTTTTCAGCTTTGCAGGCCGGGTTTGCCGAAGCCAGAATTACTCTGACCCAGGGAACAGCGGAAATTTCTCCGCCCTCATTCACTGGCAGTTTCAACCTCAGTCTGGATTTTGACAAGTTCTGGCCGATTATTGCAGCCTATCTGCCAGAATCTGCCAAAAGGGTAACCCCGACAGGAAAGGCGTCTTTCGGCGGTTCAGCAGCCTATGGTAAGCAGAAGTTTGCATTGAACGGGGCTTTTGAGTCTTCATCGATCGGTCTTACCGAATCGGTTACCAAAGCCGGAGCTAAACTTCAGTCGGTAAAAATCAAGTTTTCAGATCTCAGTCCAACGGGCGGAAGTATCGACATCGAAAGCCTTAAGGTTTCAGGTGCCGGCGGTGATCTGTCGGTCAGCGGGCAGATCAAAAATGGCAAAGACCCCAATTTTGCTCTTAAAGCTTCAGGCAAAATAAACCTCACCGATTTCTCTGGCCTGGCAGCCTCGGTTTTTAAGCTGCCGGTCAAAAAAGAACAGTTTGCCGGAAATCTGGAACTGGACATGTCGCTTGGTGGGTCTCTTGAAAACCTTCAGCCAAAGGGCTCATTGTCATTTACTGGTGTCAGGGCAGATTTCAGCGATCGCGGAATGTTGATCGCCAATCTGCAGGGAAAAGCGACCGCCGATGTAAAAAAGCTTGAAGTGAAAGATCTGACTGCAGATCTTGCCGGCGGAAAGCTTAGTCTGAGCGGCAGCCTGAACGATTTTAAAAAGCCTCAGGTCGATGCCGGTGCTGATATTGCCGGTGCAGATTTGTCAAAAGTTTTGAATTTCATTCGTCTCAACTTTCCAGAGATGCCCAAAGAATTGGAGTTTTCCGGTTTTTCTGATTTGAAAATAAAACTTACCGGGCCAATTGCTCAGCCAAAAGTTGAGGGCGGTGCAACCCTTAAAAAATCACGGTTTTCACACCCTGCAGTGCTTCGCCCCATTGAAAACATTAATGGGCCGGTGTCGTTTGACAATGCCGGGCTCACAACCAGCGGAATCGAAGCATCATGGGGAAGTTCGACCGCTGTGGTTACCGGTTCTCTCAAGGACTGGGGCAAACTTGTTTCGAATTTTTCATACGAAGTCAAGCCTCTAGATGCTACCGATGCAGCAGGATTCTTTCTCAAGGACACCGGTTACCGTTTCGAAGGCACTGGTTCAGGAAAAGGAAAGATAAGTGGCGAGCTCGAAAAAATAAAGGTCAGCGGGCAGGCTCAACTGCCTGAAGGACTTTTTGCCGCCCCAATTTCCGAGACCAATAAAGAAGAATTCAAATTTCCATTTAAAAATCTGGTGGCAAATTTCACCTACTTTGATAAACTTTTTACTGTTGAATCGGCCAGTCTGGCAATCTTCAGCGGCAAAATTTCTGCAAGCGGAACCGTCGATCTCAATAAAGATCCAATTGCATTCAATTTCGGCACTCAGCATAATCAGGTCGAAACCAGCGAATTCCTGAAAGAAAACAGCAAAATGAGCAAAGCTTTGCGAGGGGGCCTCGATGGCTCTGCGGCAATTTCAGGAAACGTAACCGGGCTGGCTTCTCTGAATGGCACCGCTAATCTGATGATGAAACAGGGTGCGTATACTTCTCCGCCCGTGGTTCAGAAAATCTGCGAACAGTTGGGTGCAATGCACCTCGCATCTGGTACAATTGAAAATGTGTCGGGTGATTACACAATCGCTTCCGGAAGAATTTCATCTAAAAATACCATGGCGAAATCGAAAGATGGTAAAATGACTTACATTGGTTCAGTCGGACTTGATACAACGTTGGATGGAACAATGAATCTTGAAATAAACAAAGCGGCATGTGCGCAAAGCCAGATACTCAGCCAGATGGTAGGCGACGAGGAATTTCTTCTGGTGCCAATAAGTGTGAAAGGCAGTCTGACTTCTCCATCCGTAGGAATTCCTCTTGATAATATGCTTAAAGATGCTGCTGAAAAGAAGATAAAAAAGACCGTTGAAAAGAAGGCTACCGATGCGCTCGGGAAAATTTTCGGCATCAACAAGGATAAGCCGGCAGACCAGACAGCTACCCCGACAGCTCAGCCAGAAACTGAAAAGAAACCGGAAGCGAAGATAGAAAAGAAGATTAAAGATATCGGCAAAGATCTGAAAAAGATCTTTAAATTTTAAGGGTGCAGGTGAACTTAATGCAGGAGAAAAAATTCAGCATCGAAGTTGAAATCGACAATAACGTCTGCCTGATAGATTTTAATGGCTATCTGAGCCACGGACTTTTTGAAGTCCTTGTTCCCTTATTGGAAGAAAAGCTCGCTGCCGGTTTTCGTGATTTCATTTTTGATCTTTCCCGGGTCACCATGCTGGAAAGCCCTGCGGTCGCCTGTGTTTTGACCATGACAGAAAAGATCGTCGATGACAATCAGGGACATCTTGTTTACACGGGTTTATCAGAGATGCACACTAAAATTCTTGAAATGGTTGGCGTTTTTCTATACGCAAACGCGTGTTCAACCAGGCAGGAAGCCTTGTCGGAATGTAAAGCCTAAAAACTGGCACCAAACTGCTGAAAATTTGCTATTTTTTCTGCCTTCCCCTTCCGAACATAGAATTAATCAATATAATTGAGTTGGTACACATTTTGCGCTGACTATAGCTGACATTATTTCTTATTATTTCTTTAATTTTTTTTTGGAGGGCAAAACCAGATGACTACAAGATTTACAAGATTAATTGCTCTGGTAACGATCCTTTGCATGCTTTTCTCGGTCGAAGTTTTCGCCGGCAAAGGCTCAAACTGTTCTGGCCATAAAAAAGGCTTTTTCGCCAAGGTCGGAGCTGCAATCAAGAACGTGGCCAAAAAGGCTGCCAAGGTAGCTAAATGCGCCGTGGTAAAAACCGGTAAGGCAATCAAAACCGTTGCCAAGAAAACCGGCAAAGCCATTAAATGTGCGGCCATCAAAACCGGCAAAGCCATCAAGGTAACCGGTGCCAAAATCAACAATGCCGTGAAAGATTCTGGCGTCTGGATCAAGTGGAAAATTACCGGCAAGAAAAACCGCGTATGGGTCGTTGGTCATTATGACAAAAACGGCAAATGGATCAAAGGTCACTGGAGAAAACTCACCCCCGCTGAATGTGGCAATAACCCCGGACAGGGTAACAATCCTGGTCAGGGCAATAACCCCGGACAGGGCAACAATCCTGGTCAGGGCGAACCTCTGCCCCTGCCCCCCGGTGATGATGTAGCTCAGACCCCGGATGCTCCTCCTGCCGATGTTCCTTCAGATGATGCTGGTCAGGCTCCCGATGCCCCTCCGGCTGACGAACCGCCCGCAACCGAACCCCCGGCAGATGCTCCTCCCGCAGATCTTCCTTCAGATGGTTCAGACCAGACTCCTTCAGACCCGGTTCTCCCCGAACTTCCCC
>JBMOKV010000481.1:0-8168 GCA_049325495.1 Candidatus Rifleibacteriota bacterium
TCAGATCTCTCCTAAAAAACCCACGGTTATTATGATGGCCGGTCTGCAGGGCTCCGGTAAAACCACTACCACTGCCAAGCTTGGCCTTTACATGAGAAAAGAAGAAAAGAAAAATCCGATTCTGGTTGCCTGCGACATCTATCGTCCCGCTGCAATCAAGCAGTTGCAGGTTCTTGGCGACCAGCTGAGCATGAAGGTTTATACCGGTGAAACCGGAACCAGGCCGGCAGAAATTGCCCGCCAGGCCATAGAGCATGCCCGCGAGCATGATTTTGACGTGGTAATTCTTGATACCGCCGGTCGTCTGCACATTGACGAGCAGATGATGGGTGAAATCAAAGAACTTAAAGAAGTCGCCCAGCCTCACGAAGTGCTTCTGGTCGTTGATGCAATGACCGGCCAGGATGCGGTAAACATGGCCAAAAGTTTCAACGAAATGCTTGAACTGACCGGGCTGGTGTTGACCAAGCTCGACGGTGACGCAAGGGGTGGCGCGGCTCTTTCAATAAGAGAAGTTACCGGAAAACCGGTTAAATTTGTCGGTATTGGTGAAAAGGCATCGGCCCTCGAGCCCTTTTACCCTGAGCGTATGGCTCAGCGAATTCTGGGTATGGGTGATGTTCTAACCCTCATCGAAAAGGCTCAGGCCAACATGGATGCCGAAAAGATGAAGGAAATGGAAAAGCGGGTTCTCGAAGCAGAATTCAATTTTAACGATTTCCTTTATCAGCTCAGCCAGATAAAGAAAATGGGACCGCTTGATCAGCTACTTGGCATGATTCCGGGCCTTTCTGGCATGGGAAGCTCTCTCTCAGAGTTTTCCTTCGATGATAAAAGATTTAAAAAATTTGAAGCGATTATTCTTTCAATGACTAACAATGAACGGAATAATCCTGATCTTATCGATGGTTCACGACGAAAACGCATTGCTGAAGGCAGTGGCAATGATATTCAGGATGTCAATCAGCTGCTCAAGCAGTTTGCCCAGATGCGCAAAATGATGAAGCAGCTTGGCAGCCTTGGCAAAAAGCGTTCGAAAATGTCAAAATTCTTTGGAATGTAAGCGCCGCGTAATGCGGTTTTAGTATTAGAAAAGGAGTTATATCAATGGCCGTTTCAATCAGACTGAAAATGCTTGGAACAAAACATCGTCCCTGTTACCGTATTGTGGCCCTCGACAGCCGCAAGACCCGTGACGGGAAAACCCTCGAAAATCTTGGACAGTATGCTCCCCTTAGTGAGCCCGCCGGACTCGATATTCGTGAAGATGCAGTTCTCGAACTGCTCAATAACGGTGCTGTTCCCTCTGAAACCGTAAAGAACCTTCTCAAACAGAAGGGCATCGTCAAGGTTGCTCAGAAGAACGAAAGTGGCGAAGTAAGATTCGTTTGGACCAAACGTGCTTGATCGCACTCTGGAGAGCTGTTAAATGACAACACTTGTTCAGGGTATGCTCGAGAAGCTTGTGAAAGCACTGGTGGAGCATCCGGATGAAGTGATCGTGACCCCGATCGAAGGCGACAGTACTGTGGTTTTCGAGGTTCAGGTTCACCCGGACGACACCGGCAAGATAATTGGTAAAAAAGGGCGAACAATCAACGCTCTGCGCACCATTATCCGCTCATCAGCTACGACTGGTGCCAAGAAGGTAATTATGGAGCTTGTTTAACAGGCTCAGACTGGCAGGAAAATGATGAGCCGTGGAGTCTTCAAATTCAGCGCAGCCGCTGGCCAGAATCAGGAACAATCTGAGTGGGTCGCTGTTGGTAAGCTGCTGAAGACGATAGGTCTCGATGGGTGGGCCAGAGTAAGCATTCTGACCGATTACCCAGAAAGATTCGCTCCCGGCGCAGAATTTCATTTTCAGACCAGAGCAGGTTCTCCTGTGCCATGCAGGATCGCGGATATCCGCGACCATTATAACGAGACAATCGTCGAAGTCAGGTTCGAAGGCCTCGAAGATCGTGATGCGGTGATGCCTTTTACCGGGGCGTATCTGGTGATACCCAAGAGTGAAAGGGCTCCGGCAGACGATAAGAGCTTTTATCCTGATGAGATTCAGGGACTCGACCTTCTCTCTCCTGAGGGAAAAAAGGTCGGCCGGGTGGTCAGGCTTGAAGCCGATGCCCCCAGCCCATATCTGGTGGTTGATTCTGCCGAGTATGGCGAAGTTCTGATTCCGTTTCGCAAGGCTTTTTTTGCTGAAATCAGCAAGAAAAAGGCGTTGCTGAAGCTTAAGGATGATTTGTCCGTGCATGTGCCGGCAGAATAAAATGCGGGTAGATATAATCACTCTTCTACCCGGGATCTTTGACAATGTATTTGCTGAAAGCGTTCTCGGCTCGGCCATCAGAAACGGCCTGATCGAAATAGTTCTGCATAACTTTCGTGAATTTGGCGATGGTCGGCATAGAACGGTTGACGACACACCCTTTGGTGGCGGCCCAGGCATGTTACTCAAGCCGGGGCCTCTGATCAGCTGTTTAAACGAGGTTCGCCAGGCGGCTCAACCGGCTCCGGTCATTGGTCTGACCCCTCAGGGCATCAGATTTGACCAGCAGGTTGCCAGATCCTTAGCGGGTTATTCCCGCATAATTCTGGTTTGTGGTCGCTATGAGGGCTTCGATGAAAGAATCGTAAACGAATTCGATGTGCAGCTGTCAATCGGTGACTATGTTTTAACCGGTGGAGAAATCGCGGCTATGGCAGTTGTAGACGCAGTTTCCCGCATGATTCCGGGGACGGTAGGCAGACAGGAATCGGTGGAACAGGATTCGTTCTTTGACGGACTGTTGGATCACCCGCAATATACCCGACCAGCAACCTGGGAAGGGCAGGCGGTTCCCGCAGTGCTTCAGCAGGGCAATCATGCCAACATCGAGAGCTGGCGCAGAAGCAACTCGCTTCTTCGCACTGCGGTTGCCAGACCCGACGTTTTCAGAGCCGCTGCGGTAAACGAAAGTGACCGTGAGCACCTTCAACAAATGTTGAAGAAAAAGCACTGAATCAATTATTTATTTGAAAATCAATCCGGAAGGAGTTTTATCTAATGAACCCTATTATTGAAAGTGTTGAAAGAAACTATCAGAAAGACAAAAAGGACATCCCATCTTTCCAGCCCGGTGATACCATCCGCATGGAAATCAAGGTTCGCGAAGGTGAAAAAGAGAGACTGCAGGCTTTTGAAGGCGTGGTAATCTCACGTCGCTATGCCGGTCTGCGCGAAAACTTCACCGTAAGAAAAATTTCTTATGGCGTTGGCGTCGAAAGAACTTTCCTCATTCACTCCCCCTCAATCGCCACCATCAAACTGATTCGTCATGGTAAGGTTGCCCGTGGCAAGCTTTACTATCTGCGCGCCAGAGTTGGTAAAAAGACCCGCGTTAAAGACAAAATCTTTGCCAAGGATAACGACTGATCTTGCTAGAATCAACCCCATCCGACCGGAATGTCGGATTGTATATCCACGATTTGTCGATCAGATATGCTGAACAGGTTGTGCCACTCGATGCTCTGGATACGGAAGAAGTGCTTGCTGAAAGGCATCTGCAGCTTTCGGGGAGTGTCAGCGGAAAAATCGATGGTGCCGTTGAAGTTTTAATCGACCAGTCTTATCGGCCGGTTTTGAAAACCATCAGGTGCCCTAGTCGGGTTATCGAGGTCAATCGTGGAAGATTCCGGACTGATCTGAAACTGCACAACGGAATCAACAGGCTGCAACTCAGTGTTGTTGATTCCGATGGTGCTGTTTTAGACAGCAAGAGTTTTGAGCTGCATTACAAAGGCTCGTTTCGTGAGTGGAACGAGACGATTTTCATTGCCTTTTTTCTGGCAATCGTTATCAGAAGTCTGGTAATTCAAGCCTTCTGGATACCCACAGGTAGCATGGAACCGACACTTCTGGGTGAAAAGCGTGAACCATTTTCCAACAAGCTCGAAAGAAATGGTGACCGCATTCTTGTCAGTCGCTTTGCCTATGTGATCGACCTCTCACTAGATGGAAGACTTCCATTTGGGCCGCGGATCTGGCTGAAAAAGCCGGCGCGTGGGGATATCATCGTTTTTAAATATCCCGACCCGGACAAGACCAACCCACCAAAAGATTATATCAAACGCGTCATAGGAATAGCCGGCGACCACATTCTCGTTGAAAACGGGATCGTTTATGTCAACGGCGTGGCGTTGCAGGAGCCATACATAGCTGAACCACCGGTTACCGATTTTGAAACGGTGGTGCCGGCAGAGACTGTTTTCTGTATGGGTGATAATCGCAACAACAGTGCAGACAGCAGATATTGGGGGCCGATGCCTTTGACCAATCTGAAAGGGCAGGCAATTTTCGCCTATCTGCCAGTTAACCGCATTCATCCAATTTTGAGTTATCCGCACCATTATCTTGACCAGAAAGCGGAAGCCGGGGGCTCGGAAATCTGAGCCATGAAAAAAGATCTTCCGGGTCATATTAAAAAAGCATTTAAGTCAATCGACCGGTTTCTGCCGGTAATCGACATGGTTGTCGAACTTGTTGATGCAAGAATGCCCCAGGGATCAAGATTACAGGGACTGATTGACCGCCTGGGAAAAAAATCTCTGATCGCGCTGGGCAAAGCAGACCTTGCTGATCCTGATGAAACCAGAAAATGGATCGAGCGCTACCGTTCAGAGGGAGTTGCCTGCGTTGCCCTGGATTCGCGCAACAGTGTTTCGGTTAAAAAGGCAGCAGGGCTCATTCAGAAGCTGGCTGCAACATCTCAATCGTCTAACCTTGCAAGAAAAGCCCGAAGGGTAATGATTCTCGGCATTCCAAATGTGGGAAAATCGACGCTGATAAATTCTCTTGCCGGGCGAAAAGCGGCGAAAGCCGCCAACATGCCCGGTGTTACCCGGGATGTTCAGTGGATCAAACTGGCCGGGCAGCTGGAATTGCTGGATTTGCCTGGAATTCTCGATTTTTCGCTGCTGAAGCGGGGGGGAATTCTGAAATTGATCAATACCATGCCTGGCAATGAGGATGATTGCTATGATCAGGCAAGGCTGCTCTGCGAGGTTCTTACCACAACTGGCAATGCCTGCATTATTCCAGGCCTGGCTGATTCAGCCGGGAAGTTCGATCAGTTTATCGTTGATTATGCCCGCCGCATGAATTTTCTGGTCAGGGGCGGGGAAGTTGATGAGCATCGTGCGGCGGCCGACATGATAAGAAGATTTCAATCCGGCGGTTTTGGGGTAGTAACCATCGAAAGGGCTGATGAAGAAACGCCGGTTTATGCCCAAAAGCATGATGATCAGCAATCTTCAGAGGAGACAGATTTCGATGAATGATGTTGAAGAATGTCTCGAACTCAGCGATGACCTGTCGCGTCACATTCTCGGGCCGGGAGAGCAAAGCGGGCTGGAATTGATCAAGACTTTGCCAGATTTGACGGCGCGGGCTCGAGGCAACAACCTTTTTCTCGGTGGTGACCCTGAAAAGATCACTCTGGTAAAAAGATTTTTGCAGACTCTGCAGATTCGCCTGAGAAGCAGTCAGGTTCTTGATCCTTTTGAAGTCAGAAGAGTTTTTGAAACCATGCAGGATCCTGAGTTCGTAAAATCCGCAAAAGATAATGGTCTGAGTTTTCCAGAAATCATTCAAACGCATGCCGGGCGTTCAATCAGACCAAAAACGCTGATGCAGCAGAGCTATATAGATGCCATCGAAAAGAGCACGGTAGCCATCGTGCGAGGGCCTGCCGGTACCGGTAAAACCTACCTGGCAACGGCGATGGCGGTAAAAGCATTGAAAGAAAAGCGGGTCAGTCGCATCGTTCTTTCCCGGCCGGTGGTAGAAGCGGGTGAAAGTCTGGGTTACCTTCCCGGCGATGTTAAGGAAAAGGTAGATCCCCATTTCAAGCCGTTGTACGACTCAATTCAAGAGTTCATCGGCATGGGAAAATTCGAGCAGTTTCTTCGACAGGGAATAATCGAAATAACTCCGCTGGCTTATATGCGTGGCCGAACTTTCAATGAATCTTTTGTTATTCTCGATGAAGCCCAGAATACCACGCTAGCCCAGATGCGCATGATTTTAACGCGGCTTGGATATGGTTCGAAGATGGTAGTTACCGGAGATCACACTCAGGTCGATCTGCCGCGGCGCAAAGACAGTTCTTTGCTTTATCTTCAGGAAATTCTGAGCGAAATCAGTGCGGTAGCCTTTATTGACTTATCTTATAAAGACGTGATAAGGCATGAAGTGGTCAGCAGAATTATTACAGCATTTGATATCTATCTGAACAGGAACCAGAAAAAACTTGAGCGATAAAACCAACTTGATAATGTCGACCTTTTTCGAATGGCTCAACATTCCGACCAAAGATCAGAAAGGGTTTCTGATCAGGCTTGTGGGCTTTTTCGTGTTGATGGTCATTCTGATGGTTATTGACCCCAGCGGATTCAGCCCCGATGTCGTTGAAGGTCGCCCCGCGCCGAAAACGATAAGGTGCCCGCGCATGTTGAGTTTTGTCGATGAACAAAAAACCAAAGAGCTGCGAAATCTTGAAATGGAAAAGGTTTTGCCGGTTTTTTCGACGATCGAGCATGCTGAAGGCCAGATGTTCGAGCGTTTCGACCGTTTTACCGATACCCTTAAGCTTTATTACGAAGATTTGCGGCAGCTGCCGTCTTCTGAAGAACCTCAGAACTTGATTGCATCGTATTTTTCTTCGGAAAACCTGCTTGAAGAAGAGCGGCTGGTTCAGCTGAAAACTCTCAGGCCGGCGCAGCTCGATCGTCTGATATCCGTTTCCCGCAGAATTCTTCAGAACATCAGTCAGAAGATTATAACCTCGCAAAACCTTGAAATGATCAAGGCAGAAGTTAAAGGGATGGTTGATGCTTATCCTGAAGGGGCGAGCTTCAAGCTGCTGATGACCGGGCTTATTCGTAATTCGCTGATGGTTAATGCGATTGAAGATGAAAAACTTACAAGACAGCGGCGTGAAGCAGCGGCCAGGTCGATACAGCCGGTTAAACGTACTTTTCAGAAGGGGCAGAAAATCATCGATGAGGGTGTAATTGTTACCTCAGATGATTACTATGTCATTCGACATATCGCCAAGCAGTTGCAGAAAAGCAAGGTTCTTTCTTTGAGCGGCAACTTCCTGCTGGTGCTGATGACTCTGGTCGTTTCGCTGGTATACCTTCGACTTGAAAGACCAAACCTTCTCAAAGATAATGACCAGCTTCGTCTTCTGGGAATTCTGTGTATTCTCACGATTCTTATGGCTAAAATCGCCCATGGCGTTGGCGTAACTTTTGACAAGCCGTATCTTACGATTCTTCTCACTCCATTACCGACGACAGCCTTGCTGATGACAATGCTTCTCGATTCAACCATTGCATTCTTCCATATTGTGTTGCTGGGCATGCTGATGTTTGTAATCGGTGAATCAAACGTCAGATTCGTTGTAGTCAGCCTGTTTGGCGCAACCAGCGGCATTCTTGCCTGGCGGTCGGCCACGAGAGCCAGTGATGTCAGAAATCTCATCGGTTCTTCCGGTTTGAAAATCGGTTTTGCTTCCAGTGTCACTCTAATGGCTTTTCTGCTGCTCGATTCTGAGAGCTTTTCAACCATGAATCTGCAGGAAATTCTTATGATTGCAGGCTTCGGTCTGATGAACGGAATTTTTTCAGGAATACTGGCCAATGGAATTCTGCCTTACATGGAAAGCATGTTCTCTCTGGCTACCAGTTCCAGACTGCTTGAGCTTGCAGATCTTTCCCAGCCGTTGCTGAAAAGACTTGCAGAAGAAGCGCCCGGAACATATCAGCACAGTATTGCCGTTGCAACCCTTGCTGAAGCGGCGGCAAACGGCATCAACGCTGACCCTTTGCTTACCAAAATTTCTGCTTATTTTCATGATATTGGCAAGCTCAAACGCCCGATGTATTTTGCTGAAAACCAGAGCGATCAAAACCGGCACGATCAGGTTACCCCTTATATGTCGAGTCTGATTTTGATCGGACACATTCGAGACAGCCTCGATCTTGGCCGGGAATACGGTCTGCCGGAACGGGTGCTTTCAATAATGTCGCAGCACCACGGCACTACACTGATCAGCTATTTCTTTGAAGAAGCCAAAAAGAACAAAGACGGCGAGGATGTCAGTGAAGACCGTTTTCGCTAT
>JBMOKV010000482.1:0-12135 GCA_049325495.1 Candidatus Rifleibacteriota bacterium
CGATTTCCGCCCCCGGGGCTTTTTTATTGTGCCGCGCTTCTCCATACGGTTGCTGAGCCCTGCCTTACGGTTGCTGAGCCCTGCCTTACGGTTGCTGAGCCTCTGAAAGAGGTCGAAGCAACCGGGTAAGCACGCCGCACGAACAGTTATCTTGGCAGTTCATCCCGGATTTCGAGCAGAATTTCGGCTTCGGCGGCGTCGAGGCGGCGACCCATTCCGGCGAAAGATTTTCCGGAAACCTCGGTTAAACGTGAGGCGAAGCGATAAAGAAAACTGGTGAAACTTCTTACTTCGCGGTTTTCAGCCTGGGTCAAAAACAGTTTCACCACTTCGCGCAGTGGTTCGCGCAATGAATGGGTGCGGTTAAAATCACTGATCAAACCATCATTCAAAGGCAAAATTTCCAGAAATTTCTGCAGCTGATCGCAGAGCTTTTTTTCAAACGGTTCACCGGCAAAATTTCTTGCCGCTGAGAGCGTCGTATTGATCGCCATTTTCATTGCTCTTTCCTGACGATAGAATTCTTTCAGTTCTATTTTCCAGGCGATGAGTGCCAGTAATGAAACGATTTTTGCTATATCCGGTTCTTTGAAGTTTTTGGTTCCGAGCATTTCACTTCTCACAGAAAGTTGCCAAATATGTTTTTTGCGCTACAATATTCTAACTATGAATCAGCAAAAATGGCAGAACTTTTTTTCGATAAGATTTCTGTTTATCTTTTTTGCCATTGTGGTATTGCCTCTGGGCGTAACCTGGCAGGCAATTCATTACATGATAAACGAACAGTATCAGGCCCGCAAAGACCTGCTCGAGCAGCAACTCGACCTTCAGACTGCCCGAATTCCCATTCTCGCCCGCGACGATTACCAATTCAGAGATTTTTTCGACAGTTTTTTCACCAGCGGCAAACTTCTTAAAAGCTCACCCAAAGCCATTGCCGAAGTTCTCGAACGCATCGAAAAAGTTTACCCGGGCGGTTTCAGATGGATATTCTGGGATCGCAATGCTCAGATCATTCCGGTTGACAGCAAAACGATTCTCGAAGGCAAGAAGTCATGGGAAGTTCTTTTCGCCAACCTGATGAAAAGATTCAATGTTCTTGGCAATGCATCAGTCTTTTCGGCCACCGACCATTTCAAAAGCCGAATGGGTTACTCTCTCGGTGTTCTGCAACGCGCCATCGGCCCCGACCACAAGGTTGAACATCTGCATTCTGCCAGAGAAAAAGTCATCGAATTGAAATGGTTTGGTAAAGATTGTCTGACCCATTGGAACATCGACGTCGTTTCATATCAGTTTGAAAATGTGCCGAAAGAAATTCGCGGCGGATGCCTGGCCATGGCTTTCAAAGATGCGCTTGGCGAAAATTTCTGGTTGAAACGCATGCTGGTCAGAAGACCGAGACAGAAGAAACTGCTGCCTTTTCCCATGGTTGCAATCAATCTGTCAGACCACACCCCGCTGCATATCGAAGATTCCCTGAGATTTCCCGGCATTTCCCATGGCCTGATCAAGGCTTACATCGACCGCGACCGCAGCGTTTTTGAATACAATAATTACATGGTAAAAGCAGCGATTCATGAAGACAACTCGGGGCTGCGAATTTTTTCGCTGGTCGACCTCAGCAAGCTTAGAGGTGAACGGGACGAGAAAATAACAATTCTGACCGCCGCCATCATTGCTTTATTCATCGTCGCAATTTTCACCGCCTGGTTTCTGATGAACCGCGAACAGTTCTCTTTTTCATTGCGGAAAAGAATCGCGATGCTCTTTCTGATCGCAGTATTTCTGCCGGTATTAAGCCTGGTCAGCATCGGTCGCGTTTTTCTCTCTCACGAAGAAAACCGCCTGTATGAATCGGCGTATCTTCGCATGGAATCCGGCCTTGAAGCCCTTGAACTGCGATACAAGGATGCCCCGCGACTGCTTGAAAAGAATCTGTTCTCTGAAGTTCAGTCCTTTCTAGGGTCTGGCCCCCTGAAAGTTGAAATGCTGGCACCGGCGCTTGAAAAGGCGGTCGACGCTGATCTGATCAAGAATTACATCGTCGGTGACATTAAAGGCAACTTTATTGTCGACAACTGGAAAGAAATTCATCCAGCCATAAAAAACGCTTTGAAGCTTTCAATCAAAAAATTGATTGAAGTTGAATTTGACATTAAAACTGCGAATAAATCACTGATCTCTGAATATGTCGATGAAGAAATTGAAGGGCTGTTGACCACGGTCAATGCATCGTTCGACCTGTCGCGGCCCAGTCACCTGCGTTATTACTGTTTCCAGGACTTTCACATGTATTTCATGTCCGGTTCAATGTTGGTTGACGGTCAGCCCCATGCCCTGATCCTTCATGTACCCGACTATTTTCTTGAAAGATTGTTTGTCAGAAAAGAGTTTGCCCGCAATATCATGGCATCGGGATTGGCGGGCACCGATGAGTTTCAACTGCGTTCAGAGCTGTTCTTCTACTCAAGATTCAAGGCCAACGAGCATCTGCCGGCCAAAGCAGAATTGTTCGACAAACTCGACCGAGATTTCAAGCGGGCATTTAACCTTAAAGTTCAGGAAAGCGGCCGCATAACCTTTGAAGAAGAACCGTTTCTTTACCTGATCATGCCGTTGCGCACCATGTTCCAGCAGAGCTACATTCCCTGCATGCTCACTACCACAAAGCAGATCGATCAGCGTTTGAACAGTCTGCGACTTGCCATCTTCATTCTTGCATCCTTCGCATCACTGGGAGCTGTCCTGCTCAGCATGATCCTGGCCGGCAGCCTGCTTGGCCCGATTCAGAGCATCGACAAGGCGGCCCAGCTCGTCGGAAAAGGAGACCTGAGCGTAGTCGTTCCCAGTCTCGGCAACGATGAACTTGGGCGACTGAGTCGCACATTCAACGACATGGTCAAGGGCCTGCGTGAACGTGAAAGAATGCAGGCCTACGTTTCAGATTCGGTGCTTGAAGCAGTTCAGGATGAAGCTGACCCCAACATTGGTGCCGGCAAAATAATTCAGGCAACCATACTGTTTTCTGACATCCGAAATTTCACCGGGCTCACTGAAACCAACCGCCCGGAAAAAATCTTTGAACTGCTCAACGAATTTCTCGGTGGGGTTGAACCCCTGATTCGTGAAAACCACGGGCGTGTCGATAAATTCATCGGCGATGCAGTTATGGCGGTCTTCCACCAGGGCCGCGGCGAAACCCATGCATTGAGCGCAGTAAATGCTGCGGTGGCGATGAAAAAATTCGTCAAACATTTGAATTTGAAACGCAAAAAAGACGGGCTTTTCACCATCAATATCGGTATCGGCATCAGTACCGGCATGGTATTGCTCGGAGATGTGGGCAGCAGTCGCCGAAAAGATCTGACCGTTATCGGTGACGAAGTAAATCTGGCCGCCCGCCTTGAAACAGCATCGAAACAGGGCCGACATTCGCGCATCATTCTTTCGGGAAGTACTTATGATTTGATCAAAGAAGGAATAGAAGTTGAAGAAATGCCCTTCACCGAAATCCGTGGCAAAAAACAGGCGGTAAAAATTTTCGAGCTGGTCAAACTTCGCGACAGCAATCCCGCAGATCTGATCTGAAAATTATCTGGAAGCGCATTGTTTTTTTTCAAAGACTGGTGATTTGAGGGCATTTAGAAACATCGAAGCGACAAAGAACGATCAAAATATCAATTCATTCAAAAAAAGTCTGGCTTGTTTAATCAATTTTTGACGGTTAAAATTAAGGTACTGTCACAAAACCAAAAAGAAAATTGTCACTTCATAAATGCCCTGTTTTGTCAGACACAGCCTTCAGGAGAAGAGACAATGAGACTTTCTTTAAAAAAACGGCGCGGGATCGCAATTCCACTTACCATCGTGGCTGCCATTGTGGTAATGGGGTTCATCTTTTCGATGACTACCCTAAATCAGGGTCTGAAAACCCAGATTTTTCAGACCAACAACCACCAGCTTTCGTTCATTATGGCATATTCAGCCTATTCCCGCCTGGTCGCCAAAATCCATACCTTTTCATGGGCAAATCGACCGTTTTTGACCGAACCCTATCTTGAAGAAAAGGTTGCACTGCAGGGCGGTTATTACGACATGCTGGCAGAAAACACTGCCGGGCGTGATTACCAGGCCGATATCTATATCAGAACCGAACTGGCCGGAGTAAAAAGACTTTATTTCTGGCGCATAAGCTTTAACGACGACCTGCTCGATATTTCAAACCGCATTATCGTTGAAACTTTCCTCAATGGCGACTCGGAAGATTTTCCCAAAAAAACCGGGCCGAGACCTCTGGCCGGCAAGGTCAACAACATGATTGCCGAGCGAAAAAACAATCAGAAAGCCTCAGATGATCTGGCTTTCGAAATCTCGAAAATAAACGAAAAAAACAAGATTCTCGAAAAGCTTTCGGGAAAGCCACCGGAGGAATTCAACCAGAATTACCCGTCTGACCCTCAGGGCAACCTTCCGGCCGGCAAACCGATGGTAAATTTCCCCGCAATTCCCCCGCTCACTCAGGCAGAATTGCCTACCAACCTGCGCAAAAACCCGGTAAAAGACGCGGCCGGCTTCCCCCAGACACAAACCGGCACCAGCGACATGTCAACGGAACGTCTTGATCAATTATCCAAAAATATTCTTGATGCCTCCCGTGAAATGAATGAGTTAAACAAAGAGGGATGGGATGAATTTGGTCAGGGCGATCAAACTCAGGCTCACGAAGTATGGAAAGAATCAGACGAAAAAAAGATGGAGGCTTACAATTCCATCGATAATCTGGTAAACACCTCTGACGATCTGCTCAAAGACGCACCCAGCGATGAAGCCAGAAAAGCAATCGAGGAAATGGTTTCCCAGACCGTGGCTGCCGGACTTACTGATCTGGTCAGTGGTATTCAAAGAAGCACCGACGTTTATAACGAACATGGCAACAACGTTCTCAACAACGTTCAGACTTCTGATGAAGCAGCCCGGATGGTTGAAGAATGGTATGGCCACGTACAGAATCTTAAAGCTGAACAGGAGAGGGTCAATTCGACAATCGACAGCATCTCTGATTACAGCAAAAGTGCTGAAATTCAAGGCAAGATCAGTGATGCAAAAGAAACTGCAAAAGAAGGCCTGGAAGTTGCCGAACATTATCTTGAATTGATGCGTCAGAAGCTTCAGGAGTTAAGAGAAAAAGAGGCGGAAGAGCGAAGACGCCAGGAGGAAGAAAATGCCGGCAACTAGACGTTTCGCCTTCACCTTTGTTGAACTTCTGGTTGCGGTTGGTCTGATAATGATTGTCGGAACTACTGCCCTGCGTATTTTCAGGTCGGCAGGGCAGGCCCAGAAACAATATTCTCAACAGGTTATTCTGCAGATGGATTCACGCAAGGCCTTTGATTCACTGCTCGACCGGTTACGCGAAGGCTCGGGGGTCGTCAGACCAGTTCTCGGTGAAACCCTTGATTTTATCGTCTTCAAGGATTTTCTCAACCAGATCATCATGGTTTACCCAGAACCCAATAACAGCCAGGCAAAAGAGCTCAACCACAAGGTTTACCAGCTGGTCGCCTATCAGGCCGCTTATCCTGGCTTCGGCAGCAAGGAAAAACAGTCGGTTCTTATCGATTCGGTCAAACGCATCAGCTTCACCTGTCTTTCGCCAAGCAGCGTTCAGGTTAACGCCACCATCATGAACAGCCGGGGCGAATACCAGTTTATCGCCAATGTTGGCATGCTCAACGGCGGAGGTCTTGAATGAAACATTCATTTAAAACAGGCTTTACTCTAGTTGAAATTTGTGTTGGCATCGCCATTATCGCCGGCATAGCAACATTTTACGTTACCTTTATCAGCGGTGCTTCAAAAGAATCGAAATTCACTGCCGATCATTTCAATGCCATCGTTCTTTCGCAGAAGGTTGTCGAAGACCTGATCGAAGAAACGGCGGTCAACCCCCACGGGTTTGACACTCTCGGCATCGATGCGGGCACCAGCAACTTTCACGAAGTGACCCGTGGCAGTTCGGTCTTTTTTTCATTCATTGAAGACCGCTGTGAGCCCTGGGGAAAAATCGAACCCGGCAGTGACGGCATGATCAACGAAAAAATGCAACCGCTCTATGAAAACGTCAACAAGTTCAAATTTGCGGTCAGCGGCGAACGTCTTGCCAAAACCGGCGATTATGAAGACCGAAATCTGATCGGAGGCAAAGTTAATTTCGTATGGAATACCCAGACCGGCAAAGGCAATTTCTCGACGGACGGTCTTTTCTTTTCGCCCGCAACGGTAAAGAAAACAGACCTGAGCATTGCCATCGATCAGGCATCGATCGACAGTCGGATACCCGCCGCAGTTTTCGGACGGGCCGACAAGACCTTGCCGGAACTGGCCGCAGAAATCGGTGAAAACGTCGAAACACTGCAGGCATTGGGTCGTATCTCTCTAATCAGCAGAGAATTTCTTACATCAAATTTAATCAAAGGTTTGAAACAAAAAGTTTACGAGCTTGAATCTGAACTTAGCGGTGTAGCTGCTTCGAACCATTACCGACAATATGATCTTCGCAAGCAGATTGCCGAAAATCTCTACGAGCTTGCCAAAAGCTGTTTTCACGCAACCGCTTATCTGCAACCCCATTTTGACGAATTGATGCTGAACGGTAAATTCAAGGATATTACCGGCACCGGTTTCAACCCGATTACTTTTCAGCAGGATCTTTTCAACTACCGCATAATTTATGAATCTTTTGCCGGCTATCTGGTGCAGTCACGCTATTATTATTATTCCCTGCTGCAATCCAATCTGGCAACCTATAAAGGCACCCGGTCCCAGCAGCAGACGATTCAGAAACTGATTGACCTCTACCGCATCGTTGCAATCATTCCATCACGCAGCACAGGAATGCAGGAGCACAAAGCTTTCGTCAACCGCCTGAAAGAATGGTCAGAAGGCAGAAATCCATACCTGTACCGGATGCTTGCTTATGAGCACAGCCTGATCAACGACAAATCCCGCTGGCTGGAAAAATACCCGAACCTGGCCCGCGTAGATGAGATTATAAATCAGAAGTTGCCGCCAATTCTTGATTTCATAAAAACCACCACGGTTGCCGTCATTCCCTCAAATTAAAAGCCTCATCTAACCAACAATAAATAAGGCTCAATATTTCTGCTTCACATCTGTCACTTCGACCCGTTAAACGGGCTCAGTAACCGTATCAGTGTTTTAACAGCAAAATCAGTGGTCTTTGATAATGTTATCGATGTCGATGATCTTACCTTGAGACGCGGCAGGCGTCTGTATGGGGGCATCTACAGGCTTAACCGGGTCAGGAGTCTGATGGGAAACCGGATTCGTTTTGGGCTCAGCCGGTATTTCCACGGGATAATCGGCAATTTTGCCGTCCTTGATGGTCAGTCTGGTTCCGGCATGCCAGCCGAAAGTATTCAAACCTGAAGAAGTTTCGACATCGACACTGCCTTCAAGCAAATCAAGAGAGCCCTGATTATTTTCAATCAAAAATTTAATTTTTGTGCCGACCACATTCAAAAAAGCCCCTGGAACGGCAATCCGCTGTCTGGCCCCCTGTTTCAGGGTGAAATCGCCGGTAAAATCGCCATACTTAACCGAAAATCCATCGGGGTTCAGCAGAATCATACATTTTCCTGCAATATCAACCCTGCTTCCATCGGGAGTATTGAGTTGCATCTGAGCCTGTGGCACGGTGGCAATGATCACTGCATTTTCCGGCAGAAAAACTGCCTGATCATTCAGCTGCTTTTCTTCGAGCCCGATTCTAACGCTGGCATTGGTGCCAGTAACACTGGCAACCATCAGTTGCGGGGTTTTGCCAGCGGTCGATTCCGGCGTTGCCGGACGCCAGAACAACATACCAACAGCAACCAGCACAACAAGGGAAAAAGCCAGCGCCGGTTTGAATCCTGACATTGCCAGCAATTCCTTGAATTTTTCGATCAGGGTTGGCTGAGCAGCAATTTCTGCAGCTCTGGCTGCCGGCAGATTGTTTTTTACACCATTCCACGCTCGTTTTCGGGCATTTTCAGATGGCCTGATCGAACCGGCGGCTGAGCGGAAAAATGTAGCCGCCGCAAAAGTTTCACGGCATTCAGCGCAGTTATTCATATGTTCTTTTAACTCTCCCGGCAGTTGGGTCGCATCAGAAAGACTATGATTGTCGAGCCAGGCTTCGATTTTGTTACAGCTCATTTGCACTCAACTCCTTTCTTAAGCGGTTCAGGCCACGGGAAATCATCTGACGCAGATTGGCTTCATTCAGCCCGGTAAGTTCTGATATTTCCCGGTAAGAAAGATCTTCAACCAGGCGCAGAATCATGATCTCCTGAAGGTCATCGTCGAGAGTAGCAAGAATTTTTTTTGCACTTTCTTCAATTTCCAGTTGTTCGAGCCACTCTTTCTGCGGTTCACCACCATCGAACAGTTTTTCAGGCTGGTTCTCCAGCGGTGACTCATCGAGATGCCTCCTTTTCTTGAAATTAAAGGCCAGATTGCGGCAGATTTTGAACAACCAGCGCTTGAATGCACCAGGACCACGATACTGCTCGAGTTTGGCAAAGGCGGTTGTAAAAACATCCTGCAGCAGGTCTTCTGCATTGCTCACATTGCGCAGCAGTGAAAGAGCATAGCGGAAAATGGCATTCGAATGGCGGTTGAACAGTTCTTCGTAACCGAACTGTCGACCCGATTGAACGGCGACAACCAGATCATCATCGCTCATTCCCGCGATTTTCCGGCTCTCCTCGGTTCCTTCAGCTTTTGAAGACCTCATAATAGATGACAACCCTGTATCTGGTTTTGTGACAACAAACTAACATTTTTTCCACATTTCGTCCATCAGACATTCTTTTTTTCTGGCCTATGGTAAACGCTCGCAGTTATATAAAAAAGCCCGCTAAATGCTTTTTAAAGCTCTCCGTCGCTTCGATGCTCTAAAGGCTTACCCAGCCGCCTTTGTAACGGGTTCAGCGACAAAAAAAGAATCCCGAAAATTCTTTCGGGATTGATACGGGTCGATATGGTTCAAAAATTAATTACATGCTCATGCGCAGGTCTTCAAGCTCACTATAAGCCTTGTCGAAAACCCGGTGAAACTGTTTGTGCATGGTTTCCCAGTCAAATCCGCCCTTTGCGATTACTTTCATGCTGATTCTTTTTTCATTCGTCAGCATGCCGTAAACTTCTGCGAGTTTTTTCTGCTGGGCCTGGGTCAGGGCTGATTTGTTGCTGATCACGTATTCAATCATTTTTGCCGTGATATGCAGAACTTGTGAATGCAGCATTGCGACTCTGGCAATTTCCTGTTTCCGATATGAGGGAACCCCTTCCTTTTCCGGAGTCCAGCGATGGTTCTCATCCTGGTTTACCAGAAAAGCGGTGATTATTCTGATTTCGTCGTTTATAACTTCATCCTGAAATTCTCTATCCAGAGCCACTCTCGGGCATGGAATCCGCTTAAAGATTGCCTTTGCATTTTTTCCGCCTTCTTTGATTCGGGAATGCATTTTTTTGGCCGCTTCGCTCCAGACTTCTTTTTCCGGGCTGTTACAAAAACCGATGGCGCCGTCAAAGCCTTCAAGAAACTGATGAACTTTAACATCGAGTTCGCGTTCGAGCTCTTTACCAAGATATTTCTTTTCCGGTCTGATAACCCAGCGGTTTAAAGCCGGTGCCGCAATGGTGGAAACATGACGGCAGGCATAACTTAAAGCAGCGCGGGAACCATCGTCGCCTTTGAATTCGCTGGCATAGAGTTCGTCAAGAATCACTTCGATCACTCCCCATTTTGCATGGGCAGCTACAAGATGCTGATTTTTTTCGTTTTCCGAAATTTCCTGTGCATAAGCGGATATTGCCGACAGAACTATTAAAACAACCAACAGAATCAGGGTTTTTGTGCTTTTCATACTTATTCTCCTTATTTAAAATTTAAGTTTAAAAATTCATCAGGCGGTTGATTATAGTAGCGCTGATCTTTCTAGCGGCCTTCACTGAAGGAGAAGTTTTGGCTTTCGGCTCTCCCTGCAGAAGCTTGAAACGAATCGACTTTGCGATGTTTTCCAGTTTTTTGTATTCTCTGGATAGAACGTAGCTGTAGGAAGAGTTGTAAAGCTCATCCCCTGAATCCATTACGGCTTTATAAGAATCTTCAAATTCCTTCACCAGGCTTTTGGGGTCTGAATTAGTTTTAAGTTCTGATTCAAATGACTTGAGGCAGTTATATGATTTTTCAAAGCTGCGCAGCAGTCGGCTGACATCCTGCTTTCCAGAAGCAAACGCAGTGCTTAAAAAAACTACTGAGAAAATCAAGCTCATGATCACGAGATTTTTCATATCAACCCTCCGTTTAATTTCATCGTTCTGATTAACCAGACAAAAAACTTCCAACGGATGTGACAGAAAGATGAAAAAAAATCTAAGATCCCCAAACTTGTTTTGACAGATGAGTTATCAGCGATAATTCATTCATCGGTCTGGTTTTTTATCAGATCTTACTGATCGCTTGTCTTGATTCTTTTTTCAGCCTGAGCAGATTTCCATGACAGATAACCGTCACCGACAAGCGCGACCAGAGAAACGGCCATACCGAGCATAATTCCCCACCAGGAAAGAGAAAATGCCCTGACTACCGCACCGGCCATCAACATTGTGGAAATATTAACAAATAGCAATGGAAAAAGCCGGTCACGCAGGAATTCACTGTCTTTTCGGTCGGCAATGTAAACAAAAACCAGAGTAAGAACGGTTGAACAAAAAATCAGAAATCCCGATGAAAGAACACCGAACCAGTAAAAATTACGCAAATCATCATCAGAAACCTTTGTATCTTTAAACAACTCTGCGGCATTTGGCCCAGGTTTGTCTGCGTTTTCAGGCTGAAGCCTGCCTGAATCGGGTTCTTCTGCAGGCAGAACCTTTGATTCAGGCAGTGATTCACTGCCTGATTCGATACCACTGTAATAATTCGAGCCGCCACCCGCTCTGGCCTCTGCCCTGTTAACGATTCCAGTCAGCAGCATTGTCATAAATATCAGAAAGATAAAAATTTTTCTCATCATTTCTGGTTTGGTGCTCATTTCTTCGAACCGGGAAATTTCTTAAATCAGATTCTAACACTTATGCAACGAAAAAATGACGGGTGAGAATCATTATTTTATACGTAATCTTTCAGCGTTTGATCAATTTGAGAAAAATCTTTTCAAGCTCGACTACGGAATTAAGGTAGCCATCCCGCAGATTTTTGATAACTTCAAAAGCGGCCTTTCTTTCTTCAACGGTTTTGAGGTCGTTAAGACCTCTATAGGCAACAATGTATCTGATCAGTGACTGACGCAGAGAATCGGTTTTTTCAAGAACCGCATCTGCAGCAGCGCCTTTTCCATTTTTCAGAACCGCATGTTCAATTCGAATAAGGGGTTTGACAAACAGGTCTTCGACATTGATTCTGATTCCGGAAGCATCGTCATAATCACGGGGAATCTTGAACGAAACATCATCTGGAATAGACTTTAGAAGTGAAAACAGATTCTGTGGATTCTGCATAACCGAATCGACTAAAATCATCTCTTTTACATTGGTGGCATATTTTGCGGTTTGCCCATTGGCTGAAGAAACCGGCAAACTGACAAGAACAACAAGCATAAACAGAGAGAGAATGAACTTTTTCATAATTTCCTCCAGATTAAAATAAAGCATTGCACAAATGACAAGCGGGCATTCCAATTTGTGACAGGTTCCAAAAAACAGTTGATTTTTCATTTGCGAAATTCTTGAAAATTCACGGTGAAACGAATTTTCAGCAGATTGACGGAGTAAAACCATTTTAAACCGGCAAATTCGAAACTTGCCCCTGAATCACCGCAAATCACAAGTAATTTTTCCCCGAATACACCGAATGGTGGTAGAATTTACAAAACATTGAGTAATCTCAAAACTCACATTAAAGGAGTTAAGCATGGCAAAAGCCCCCATAAAAGAATCGGTCAAAAAAAAGGTTTTTCTGAAACCTCATGGATACAGAGCCTTGCTGACCACCGACGGCGCGGTTCTCAGTTTTCTGGCCGCTTTTATTGGTTACTTCATTGGGCACACTATTGGCATTTC
>JBMOKV010000482.1:12145-60550 GCA_049325495.1 Candidatus Rifleibacteriota bacterium
GTGTCGATTGCCTTTGCAGTGGTTGGGTTAATCGCAGTAGTCGTTATCATGGTTTCTCTCAAGCCCAAAGAGTATGTGACAGTTCTCAATGACAGCATTTCATTCAAAGGCAGCCGCATGATTTTTCTTTCTTATGAAGCATCGGTCAAGCTGTCAGAGATCGTTAAAGCCCAAACCTATGTTTTAAGCAACGGCGTTCTGGGCAGCACCTATCTCGAAATATTCCTGCAGAACGGCGATAGTCACAAGTTCGCCAAAGAGCTTTTCAACACCAACAAAGATTTCGAAGACTTCAAAAAAATCATCGTCGAAAGCCTGCAAGGGTAACATAAGAACAGTTCCTTTTCTTTTTCCCTTTTTCGGGTTATTATGAAGGGCAAAATCCCTATGAGGAATCTCGATGTTTACATTAGACAAAAAGAGTGTTGATCAGAGTCTTGTCGTTAAAGTCACAGGTTACTGCAGCCAGGATGCAGGCGACGCACTGCTAAAAATGGTTCAGGAAATTTTCGAAGCCGGTTGTGCAAAAAATCTTATTCTGGAGTTTTCTCAGTGCAACGGGGTAAACAGTCCAGGAGTCGCAAGAATTCTTGAGGCAACCGAGCAGGTAATCGAAGATTTTGGCGGAAAAGTCTATATCTGCGGCCTCGACAAGGTTAAAACTTCGTTCTTTGAAATGGTAGGGGTACTTGAGCTGGCGAAAGCATTTTCGACTGAAGAAGAAGCATTACAGGCAGTCTAAGGTTAACCAGAAACATCAATGGCAAATCTTGAGCGTTTAAATCAGGAATTGTCTGCACCAATAGAATCGGTGAGAATTTTTGCCCTTGAAGACGTTCTAAAAACTGGTGGCGACGATAGAATTCTGGCACTGCTCAAACAGTTTCAAAAAAATGAAACGGACGAAGAATGCCTTCTGCTGTTTTCTTATGCCATCGACAAACTTGAAAGCTCTCTTGCCCCGCAAAAACCAGCTGTTGAAGCCAGCTTAAATTCAAATGATTTTTTAAAAAATTTCAGCCGACTTGATAATACTCAGAAGCTGAATCAGCTTAGCCGACTTTTGCGTTCAGATTGCAAAAAGCTTGCAGTAAATTGCCTCGAATTTCTGAAACATGAGAAGCATCCGGCAGTTTTAAGAAAACTGATGCTGACTTTTTGCCCTTTATCAGAGCAACTAGACCTGAACTACCTGAAATCCTTTCTCAGCCATCCGGCAATCGGCGTAAGAATTGCGGCTCTGCAACTTCTTATTCAAAAAGCACCGGAAACCATTTTAAAAGCTCTGCCTAAACTGATCAGAAACCCCGATGCGAATCTACGCACCCTGGCAATCAGAGGCCTGGCAAGACTCGACCAGACGATCGCCCTGCGCTATTTTGACCATTTTCTTTTCAATGGCAGCGAATTTGAGAAGAAAGCCATTCTTGCCAACAGTATTTTTTTTGAATTTTCATTGATCAAAGAAAGCCTGCTAAGGTTCCTGATTCTTGAAAACAAGTCTGATCTGCTCAACCCGACCTCTTTACTGTTGATCAACAACCCTGAAATGGAAATGATTAAGAAGCTCTGGCTCTATCTCGAAAAATGCGGGAAGGGTAAAAAAGAGTTCGTGACAGCGGTGATAAATGAATGTCTTAATCAACTCCAGGCTTCTACAGGGAACTCACAGGGCTGCCGGAAAGAATTCGAGCAGTGGAAAGAAAATATCATTCATACCCGCCAGGCAATGGCAGATGCAGGCGAGCTGATTGCCTCAGACTTCTCTGACGAAGAGCTTAAAGCCAGGCTAAGAAACAGCCTCGCTAATGCCGCATATCGACAGGCTTTTGAGCGATTCGTAATTTTGAACAAGAACGAAAAAGCTAAAACCGCACTGGCAACCCTGTTAGAAAGCCCCATACCGCAAAAAAAGCCTTCAGAGCCTGAAAAAATAGAAGCAATCCAGTCAGAGGCAAAAGAATTTCCCGCCAACTTTTCCCTTCTTTCCGCCGAAGACAAGGCTCTGGTTATCCTTAATCTTTCGCCCAAAATCCTTGAAAAATCAGAAGATAAACTGAAACTTATTTTTTCTGAATCATTCGAAGAAAAGCCGGTTGTTCTGGCCATATTGAAAGTTGTTAAACGTCACAATCTGAATAACCTGATCGACCTTGGAAAAAGAGCCCTCAAACATGCTGAACCAGCGATTGTGGGTGCGGCCATCGAGTTTCTCGCAACCATCGATACCGACTGGTTCTTTTCGATTGTGGGCAAATTCATCAAACACGAAAACAAGCTGATAAAAAGATCGACGATTAAAGCGCTGAAAGATATTTCCCTTGATCGGGCAATCGCAGCCATCAATCTGATGCTCAAAGGCCGAAACCATCAGCAGACCCTCGATGCACTCGTCTGCATGATCTATTTCGACTTCAGTTTCGTAAGAAATCTGGTCAGAAATATTGCTCGCGAAACCGCCGACCCTGAAATCTTCGACTCAGCCATGATTCTTTATCAGAATAATCCTGAAATCGAAAACCTTTACGATCTTTATTTTCTTGAGAAAAAAGGCAAAACCGATTCATCGAGAAAAAAGGCTGGCGAAATCAAAAAAAACAATATCGATTTTCTTTTGCAGATCAACAGCCTTGATCAGAAAAAAGTTACCGAACTGGAAAAGGAATTTGCCGCAAAGCTGGCTGAAGAAGAGGCCATGGCCGCCAAAGCCCGCGAATCTTACAACCTCGACAACACCATCGACCTGCCGCCTCATAAAGAATTCTGGTTTTTTATTCTCGACAGTCTTTCTGATCTGCGTCACCAGTCTTTTGACCAGATTATTCAACATCTTATCAGCAAAGCCAGAAAACCCAGATATGTCGTTACCCTGGTTGTTGCTCTCGCCCTGATCTGGTTTTTAGCCGCTGGCCCTGATTCGGCCCCGCAAAAGAGCACTAAAGCATCGGCCATCGTTTCCGAAACCACTATAATCTGCGGCAGGGTTAAAGAAATCAGCCCCAGAAGGCTGACCGTGGTCGTTGCTCCGAGTACGGTTTATCTGCTCAAGCCAATGCGGGGAAAATTTTCTGATAACATTAAGCAGGATGAAAAAGTTATTCTGAAAATACGGCCAATTCGTCGAAGTTCCAATAATGAGATTCTGGCGGTCTGCCTTGATTGAATAAATCTGTAACAATTTTCCGGTAAAATTCGTTAATTTATTGTTAAATTGTCAGGGAGGTTAGTTGCAATGAAGAGAAAAACTTGCAGAAACATCGGTTTGTCACTGCTTCTCGTGGCATTAATTCAGATCACGGGTTGTTTTGGATATGACTTTGGAGCTTCTGATATACAAATTGCTGTTGACACCATGAAACGGTTTGCCGGCTACGAAGATGGCATTGCTGACAATGAGCAGCATGACCAGCAGGGAATCGTGATCGGCAGCTCAGACAGCCAAACCATCGTAATTCAAGTCGAAGAAAGCTCAGATCAGCAGCCGCAAGAGCTGCCGCAAGATATTACCACAGAAGAAGACGGTGAAGAAGCCCAGAAAACAGGAGCTACCGCCCCAGTTGACAGCGACAAAAGCAGGGCTGAATTTATTTCTGTCACTCAGGATCCCGATGCCAAATAAACTTTCTGCCATTGCGTTTTTTAAAAAGAAATCAGGATCACTCTATCTGCTGGTTGTTTTTATTATTGTCAGCGTCTCAGTTCTGGCAGGCAAGTTTTTTCAGATTTCCAGGCAACAGCAATCATCGAGTTTCAGGCTTGAGCAAAATCTGCTGGCAAGAGAAATAGCTGAATCGGCTCATAATGAAGCTTATGCCCAGATAGTAAATCAGACCACTGATCGCGAATCCGATCTGGCAAAATGGCTGGCGGCCAAAAACAACCATGACATTTATCAGCTCGATCTGCCAGCTACCGAAAGCATAAAACCGCAACTGCTCAAACCCAATTTTTCAGCAGAAATAAAATGTGAATTGAAAAAGATCGACTTCCGCTCTAATTCACATGAGCTGATCGATTATTCACCCCTGGACCAAGGCCAGGGAACCCTGGCAATCAAAATTGAAATAGAAATTTTTCATGGGCTGATCAATGCGAAAAAGCTTTTATCAGCATCACTTACCCGACATCACGATTATCTGGTTGCCGCAATGGTCAGCCGACGCAACAACTCTTCGGCCCGCACCGACTATTCACAGAGCTTTCCCCTCGATTACGCACTTCTCGTAAGAGATGGACTAAAAGAATTCAGAGAATATTCTGGCAACGTTCTGAATGATGAAAATAACTTTCTGACCATCGACCAGGAAGCTCTTACCCCCGAAAACTGCGGAAAAATTTATTTCGGCGGCGCAGATGCCGGCAACCACCAGCTTGGAGACATGCCGCCATTGGGCAATTATGTTTTTCTCAACATCGATGAAAAGAATCTCAATGCTATTCCCAACTCACCAACCGACAAAGTTACCATAGACATGTATGAGATTCTCGAATTGGTTCCAGAACTGAACAATTCTCTTAATCTTTTACAAGATAATACAACCACTATTCAAGGTGTCTCAGGGGTTTTTAAAATTACTACCGGCCCGACTTTTCGCAGCATTTATTCCGGTCTTGAACAGAAAATCGAAAAAAAATGCCTTGATAAACTGCAACAGATCAGTGCTTTTGCCGATGCTAACACCACCCCATTTTCGCTGACAGTCGGCAGTAAAACCAAAGTGTCGAACGCCCAGTTTTTGCGGGCCTGCCTTGAGGGGTCGATCAGAAAAAGATTTCTATACCTGGTTCATTTTTATATCGACCTATCAAATGCGACTGTAACTTACAATCACGAACTCAATGGTCTTACAACTGAACCCGTAAAGCAAGATGAGATTGATCGTCTGACCGTATTTGAAAATCGCATTCTTTGCCTGCCCAACCTGCCTGGGGCGGCAGACACACCAGAAAACGAGCACTTTCTTCAGGTTCTTAACGACAAGTATGCTGAAAAAAACGGAGTTTCTCTGATTTCACAGCTTAACGCCTCGCATCCGTTCAGTCTCACGCCGGGCAGCCTCAATTCACCCGATCAGGACTTTCCAACCCCGGTATTTTTCAATCGGCAGAATGGCCCAGTCAGTTCGTTCAGCACCGGAGCCAACGGTTTTCAGGCTTACGGCAATTTCGAACTCTGGAGCCGAAGAAGACTAAAGCGTGATGACCTGGTCAGACTCAAGATAATCGACTTTGACAAAAAAATCATCAGACCAAGAGGAATCATTCATACAGCTGAAGCTGACGGCCTGACCTTTGACGCAGGCGAATGGAAAATAGAAGGCTGCGGTGTATTGATTGCTCCAAAATTCAGTATTGCGGGGTCGATCAGCAAATCTACCGACAAGGATATGCTGGTATTGCTTGCCAGGAAAGAAGGCATTGAAGTAACTACCGATCAGCGAATCGAGTCGGCCCTTATCGCAGTGAATGATGACCTGACCGGTTGCGTAACCGTTCTCAAAAACCTTGACCTGAAGGGCGCAATAATCGCCGACCGCCTAAATCTGGCCCTGTGGAACCCGGGCAGCCATAAAATCGAATATGATCCTGCTTTCAAATTGAAAGACAAAGATGTCTATATCACCAGTCTATCAAGATGGACGACTTTTCAGGCCTGGAAAATCAACTGAATGAAATTAAAAACATTTCGCGGCATGTCATTGATTGAAGTTATGGTTGCGGTGCTGATTCTGTCGCTGATCAGCAGCGGCATTTTTTTATTGATCACCGGTGCGGGCAGAAGCTCAATGGATTCATATTATGAGCATCTCGCACTGCAACTGGCCAGAGAACCCCTGGAAATATTCAGGGCTTTCGGCTACGAAAGGCTTCTGGTAGCCGATACTCAGCCGATTGCCGATTATCAGATCAATCAATGGCAGAGCATTTTGAAATTCAGCTCTGAATCTGGCATCGACCGCCCCGAAGAAACGGAATCATTTGAAAGATTGATTGAACTGCAAAAACAGGACAGCTCGCCGGTTAAAGGGATACTGGTAAAGGTAACTATCAGACCAAAACCGTCGGGAAAAGCTTCAGCTTACTCAAGTCGCCATTCAATCGAATTTACCGGTGTAGTATGGGAGCAACCCCAATGAAAAAGCAGGCTTTCACTCTGGTTGAAATAATGATCGTCGTAATAATTTCGGCTATTACCATGGGGCCGGTTTATCTCATTTATCGCTCGGGAATGCGCAGTTCAATTTCAGGTATGGTCAGTCTCGAAATTCAATCAGAAGGTGAAAGGCTTCTGTTGCAGATCTATGATGACCTGAAAAACTCCTGCCTGCCATACGATGGTGAGCTAAAACTAAAATTTTCAGATCTGGTCAAGGTCGAGCATCTCGATACCAGTAGCCTTGCTGGGCTTAATTATTCGTTTCACTCATTTATGCGCGATGAAAACAAGCTTATCAGCGCAACTGGTAACGGCAAAGCCCTGAGGGCAACCAGAAAAATCAAATATTTAATTGAAAAGACCGATAACCCGAGGCTGTTTGCCTTGTTCCGCTCAGAGCAGACAAAATCAGACGGAATTGTGAAAAGGCTGATCAGCAACCGGGTTGCTTTTTTCCAGATTAATCCGGTAACTATTCCAAGCAAGATAGACAACAGCAGTCAGTATTTCTGGCAGATAACCATACAACTTGCAGAGCTGCCCAAAAGCCTGCCCGCCGGCACCTACGCGGCCAATCGCTCCAAGGGTATAATTATTGCAGATTTTTATCAGGTTGTTTCATGTGACTTTTTTAACAACACTTTAAATTTCCCCCACGTCAACAGAAACTGGTATTCAGGCCTTGAAAAGGCTGAATAAAAAAATCTGATAACTGGTTTGTAACAAAACTAAAAGTTTTTCGTCTAAGTGTTGTATGAGCTTAATTAAACCGGGAGGCTAAATTTAATGCTTCAGAAACATCTACTATTTGCAAGTCTGCTATCTGATTCCGGGCATGTAATTTCCAACTTGCATGACCTTGCCTAAGATTTTTCTGAGGCAAGGCTGCAGAATATTTTTTCGTGGAGGGAAAAATGAAACCAACCATCACAAGAGTCGTGCTGTTGCTGCTGTTCTTTTGCTTCTCGACCGGCATTGCTCCGTTATTTGCTGCCGAGCAGACTGGCACATCCTCGCTTTCCGGCATTTTACAGACATTTGCCACACTGGTAACCAACCTGATAAAAGCAATCAACGAAACCCTTGCCCAGCTCGACAATTATGTTAAAAGTCTTGAGAAACCTGCTGAACCACCGACTGTTTCAATTTCAACGACCACAGAAGAACAGTCTGAAGCGGCAAAAGAAGAAGCTATAACAGAAGAGGTAGCTGACAAGCCTGAAACAGAGTCAGCCGAGACCCCAGTAGAACCAGAACCTGTAGTTGCAGAAGAGTCTGATGATTTTCATGAAGAAGCGTCTGTTTCTGACGTTTCAGAAAAAGATCAGGATCTTTACGAACAGTTTAAAGATCTGGTCAACACAAGAATTGAACAGGCAATTGATGAATTTCTGAAAAACCTGCCTGAAAGTGAAGCAGAAATTTCTTCCTTCAGACATCAGAAAGCCAACAAAATAATCAAGGATTTGAAAAATGACCTGAAAAAAATGAGCATCCAATTTACCGATGAAGAAACCGGGAAAAAGAAAAAGATTTCAGGAATTAATGCCTTCAAAGATGTTTATTCCTGCACGTTCGCGGAATTTCATGCACGCCTAGGCAGAGCATACACCTCAACCTATGGATTCTTCATGCGTTGGACCCTTATGGATAATATGGTCGAAATCAGTCCTGATGGGAAAACCCCTTCCACATCAAGTCTTATGGACATAGAAGACGAATTCGAGAAGTATTCTGGCGGCAATTCAGCCTTGAATGATTTACAATACAAGTTTATGCAGAAGGCCATAGATACCAAAGAATTGTGTGGACATCCGGATTTTTATATTGAGCAGGCGGCTACTGTATTACACACCGCCTGGAACGCCCATGGAAAAGTCTGGAATTCTATTAAGAATAGAAATGATTATAATAAATACCGCAAATTGATCAGAAAATTCTACAGCTTCTGGATCGCTAGAGATGTTAATAAACCATATTTCGATACCTTTCTTAAAAAAGCTGGAATAGATGGGGTAACTGGATTCAGAAATGTTCTAAATTCCATAAAAAGGCTCCTTGATTCATTTGAGGACAGTATGGTTGAAGTTAATGCAGAAACCAAAGGTGAATCTGAACCGTCTAGTGATGATGGAAAGGAAGAATCAACCAGCAAAGAAGAAAGTAATGAAGAAGAATTGCCGGTAAAAATAATCGTGGATAAAGACGGCATTTATGCAAGCGCCGACAAATTTACCGAAGAAATCGAATATCCATACATCGAGCTTACTTTTAACGCTGATGAAATAAAAAAAGAATGGCCGTTGATGAAAAAACCATTGTCGGAAAAATGGTTGACCACGCCCCACAACATACAGGTAAGTTTTGTAAAAACCGACAAAGAGATCCTGGTCGTATTGCCGAAAAAAGGCGACAAACTTGAGATAAAAGAAAATGAACAGATTGGTGAACTTTTATATGTTAGAAAACCCGTGGGACTCAGATTCACCCTGACGCTCGACCAGAAAATGATCTATGTAACACCACGCGAGCAGCAGGTTGAAGTAAGGGTCTCTATTGACCGACCCGCTAAAGGGGTAATGAGACGCACCCCAGTTTACAACAAGAAGCACAAAGTGCCGGTTGATTATGAAATCATAGAAAAAATGAAGGTTCTCAGACCGAAAAATTGAAAAATAATAACCAGTAAATTTTCAAAAATTCTAATCGACATCGCCCGACCAGTTCGGGCGATTTTCGCTATACATATTGCAGAAAAATAAAGACCGCGAACTGTTTAGTCCTTTGTTAACATTGATTAAATTAATGGGGCAATTTATAATAAGAACTGTTTTTCTTCATTCCTCACGAAAGCCTGAACCATGAATGTAAGCGAGCAAGTTCGGCTCAATAAAAAATTTCCACTGCTTTTCTGGGTTTCAATGCTTTTCAGCTTTGTTATTTTTCCATTTTTTCTGATTGCCGCCGGGTTAAACCGCTACTACGACCTCAGTGAAAACCAGACGAAAAACCTTTTACAGGCACAATTAATTCGAGTAATGGATTTTGTTGGTGGCAATGCTGAGCCAGATAAGTTTTTTCACCGCAAGCTTGAAGAAATATTCGATCAGGCAATAAAAAGCCGAGAACCAGCATCTGTTTTCAAACAAAAAATCGGGCAGCTAAAAAAGCAGTTCCCTGACCTTTTAACTTTAATAGCATGGAACCATAACGGCAACTTAATCAATGAAATTACCGACGAAAAAAAATTCAAATATTTTTTAAAAAGAACTTTTAAGCTACTATTTGACTTAAGCCGTCATCTTGAGAAATTCTGTCCGGCACAAGCAGACTTCTTAGCCGCCAAATCCGACGAAATTCGCTTTCTCCGCAGTTTTCTTGGCCAGTTCCTGGTTGCCTCACATCTCAGCAATCCTTACCTGGAAGAAGGCTTTGGCAAAGCTATTCTGGCAGACATACCAGGCAATAAAAGCTATTTTTGGTATAAAGTCAGTCCAAGGTTGACCATACTCTGTTTTATCGCAAGAAATGAGAATCTTTCAAACAAGGTTCTGCAACAGACTATTAAAGAAACTCAAAAGATGTTTCCCACAATTCAGGCAGGATTTTATCCAGTCAAAGATTTCAGTCAAATGTTTCCAGCCCCCAGACCCGATCTGAAACCATTTCTAATAACAGCTGCCGGCAAATTCAACAACCTTCACTCTGAAGAATTTATTGAGACCGAACGAATAATTTCAAGCTTTCGCCATCTGAGTCCATCCTGGCAGTGTTTCGCATTCTCTTATAAAGACCACTTGAAAGAAATTAAAAACAAAAAATTCATCAATATTTTCAGATCATTAGGACTGCTTTTGATTTTTGCCTTTGTGTTTTTCTGTTATCGTCTGAAAAGTGGAAATTCAAGCATTTCAATCCAATATAAAATCATTGGACTTTTCACTTATGCCACGGTATTGCCTCTTCTGATACTCTCTTCTATCGGGTTCGACTATTTCAACCAAATGCGCAGTTACTTGATTACCCAAAAACAGAACCACTTTCACGAGCTTTTAGTAGAGATTGACAATCAGTTTGAAACTTTTATTTCTAAATTTGAATTTGAATTGAGGCAAAGTTGCAAACTTTTCCTTAGAAAACGTCCAATAGATTTTGCCGAACTACAAAAACATGTAGAAAAAGATTTTTCATTAGAAAGCGTTTTAATTTTTGACCTTTTGGGAAACCAGCTGCAAAAAGCTTCGACATCGAATTTTGTCAAAGACACATTCACTTTGAAGCAATTTGCCGTTTCATTACTCAAGCTTTTGAATAACCGTGACCCTGAAGTGAAATTGAAGGGTCTATTTTTTGATACGACAAACTTTTCACGCAATATGGATATTCAAAACCTTGAAAAGATAGAAACTTTCGAATTGTTCAAAAAAAAACTTCTGTATTTTTGTCTTCCCGTCAGCAGCAAAAACTTTCTCCATTTCGATGCATTAATAATTTTTCTATGGAACATGGAAACTCTTGAAAAATCTTTTTTACTAGAGAAAATCGATGCTTTCAAAAATTATTTTAATAATGACGAACTGATTTTTCTAAACCCTGGCGAGCATAAATATTACGGTTTGCAGCAAAAACCCGACAAGTCTCTCAGAAAACTGCTACATCGTGCAGTATCGCTAAATGTGGCAGATTCCGCTGAAATCAAACAGGGTAACTCAGACTACATAGTATCAGCCAGAGCAGGAAAAAACATGAAAAACAGCGTTCTGGCGATGATGGTTCCCAAAAAAATTATTGAAAATGAGATGAACCGGGTAAAATTAAGCTTGTTTACGATAATAATTTTCGCATTGTTATTTGCCCTATGCCTGGCAATAATCGTTTCAGACCAATTATTAAATCCTCTAGGCAAACTGAAAGCGGGAATCCAGCAGATAGGCCTGGGCAACTATGCGAATCGAATATCCATAGATCAGAAGAATGAATTGGGCAAACTCGCTGAAGCACTAAATCTTGCCGGGGAAAACATGAAAGAACTGGAGATTGCCCAAGTGGTTCAAGAAAATCTGTTTCCTGAAAGTAATTTTTCAACCGGCTGCATGCAGCTTTCGGCAAAAACCGTTACTATGACCAGACTTGGCGGCGATTATTATGATTACTTCGATATGAAAAATTCGAACTTCGGCATTTTTTTAGGAGACGCAGCTGGTCATGGAATACCGGCAGCAATGATAATGACGGTGGCAAAGACCATTGTCAGTATTATGAAAGAATCCGGAATCGTTTCTACTTCATTACTGGAGCAGATTCAAAATGCCATTTACGGGCTGCGCAAACATGAGGTCAAATCAATGATGACGGCACAACTGGTGGAAATTAATACTGCTATGGGTAGTGGCAGTATTCTTAATTGTGGGCACTGTTATCCGGTTATTATCAGCAGCAACGGCAACAAGGCCGAACAACTTATGATCACCGGATTACCACTTGGAGTTTTAAGAAAGGTCAATTTTAAATCGATCGACTTTGCGCTTGAGCCAAACGGTTATTTGATTTTATACTCGGACGGTTTTCTTGAAAGTAAAAATAATGAAAACGAAGAGATGGGTTCGGAAAGGTTTTTAGATTTATTAAAAAAGTCATGGCACCCTGACCCGGAAAAATACCTTGCAGCAATTTTTGAGGCAAACAGACAATGGGCTGCCTGGCAATCAGATGACCTCACAATGATTCTGATTAAGCGAAAGACCAGCTGATTCATGAAAAACCGTTTTTCAGTTAAATCATTTTTTAAATTATCTGCCTATTTCTTTGCTCTTTTTGTTTCGCCAGCCATGATTTTTCATTTTTCTTTCGCCAAATTCTTGGAAAGCCGGCATCTCAGAGAGACCATTTCTTTCAAGCTTGAGGTTGAGCCGATTTTTAAAAATATTAAACGATTTGCCGATCACCGATCTTTCTGGGGCATGGCACTACAAAATATTTTTTATAAAAGTCCCTCACCTGAAAAATTTTTGCACAAATTGCAAAGGCTCGAATTTCTTACAGGGAAAAGCTTGAGACACCTGGTATTTAACAAAAATAACCAGGCGGTTTCAAACAATCTGGTTGCCTCAGAAAGTTTGTCACAATGGTGTGACTTGAGAAATATTTTTGCAGAAAAACTTATAGCCCGCAACGCAATTTTAAACGACTCCGAGACTTATAAAGCAAAAAAGTTACTTGGCCCGCATTTTCTTCAGATCATGGCCCAGGATCCTATTTATCGCAGCGACTCAAAAACCATAAAGCCAGATTTTTCGGGGGTTTTTCCTGATTGCTGGTATAATTGCAAAAAAGACTATTCGGTTTTTATCACATTCCCTGAAAACTACGCAGAAAAAACGACAGGTTTGAGTTTTCTTCGCCGGCAGCTAAAGTTAATTTATAAAAATGTTGAGACGGAAATCATCAGAATCGGCAATGAAGCTGATCGTTCTCCATTATTAAGCGCCATTCGTGGCGGATTGGCAAAAAATAAGAACAAACCCGAGCGTTTCTTCATAATAAATGACCATTATATTTATTTTAAATTTTTAGACTCGGAAAACATTCTTGTAGCATTCCGAAGCCTCAATACCTCGAAATTGTCCCTGGAAAAAGCCACCCTGCTCTTTTGGATCTGTTATTTTTCTTTTTTTATGCTTTCTCTTCGATCAGGATTGAAGGACCTGCTGTTAAAAATAAGCATTAGAAATACGGTAATCTCTCTTCTTCTTATGGCTAATGCAATACCAGCAATCGTTCTAATTATTGTTTCAATCGACAACTATGCACAAACCAAAAGAACGATGTTAAAACAAAAGCACGCCGAGCAAATTTCTTATATGCAAAGTATCGAGGAAAACCTGGTTTTCGAGCACTCCAGACTTCTGAATAACTGCCTGAGCGCAACCCGATATCTTGAAAAGTCCTTATCAGAGCACGTTCTAAATCACACAATGGTTGTTGAACTTAAGAACCGCCTGGGTCAAGATTGTAATGAATTTTACATCGTGGCCAGTTCTGCCAACCTGATTGGCAGCAACATCGGCTTTTTCGACGGCAAGAAGTTTTTAACAGTTGACGAAAAAAAATCAATCAATGATTTCAAACAAACAATTGACGCTATGAAGGGCGTAGGCTATTTATTTCTGGTTCTATGGAACAAAATTGCAGCCAATGACCCTAGAAAAATTGCTGAAACTGAGATTATCATAGAAAGTCTTTTTCAAGCACCGGTTCATGAAGTTTTTCAAAGCTTTCTTGGCTTTCACGACAATCTATCGATCTACAACTGGGGATCTGAAAAAAAACCGGTCTATCTCACCACGGTTTACGGAAAAGACAGATCTTTGGCCAACTATTTGCTTATAGCATTTTTTGACCCCAACCGGCAGGTTTTGAATTTTATTCGTAAGCACTCAAGCAATGTCAGAAGAAACCTGATGGGTTCGCAGCTCTTTTTTGGCCATCCCAGAAAGAAAAATTCTGACCGTCAGGCATTTGGTCTTCCTGAAAAACTTTATCCTTTAGTTTTCAAGGCTCAGACTTATCCAACATTTGAACCCGAAATTGTCAGCATTGATAGTGAAGAATTCGTTTTTTCGGGTGTGACCTGCAAATACCCTTTCAGACAGCATTTAATTGCCCTTTATCCTTTGAACCTGTTAGAAAAAAAACTTAATGGGAATCTCAAAGAAATGATTCTTGTTACGATCCTCGCGATAATTCTTGTGCTGTCTATCTCAGGTTTATTTCTGCACGGCATAATTATTCCACTCAGAGCACTAAATCAGGGTGCAGTTGCCATGCAGGCTAAGAATTTCTCATACCGCCTACCCGATATGGGAACCGATGAACTGGGAGAAATGGCCGGGATTTTCAACCGCAACATGGAAGACCTTGAAGAAATGCAGGCTGCAGGCATAGTTCAAAACAGCATTATGCCAACCACCTGCTTCGAACGCGACACTTATTCCCTTTATGGAAAAAGCATCGTTCTTGCTGGGCTTGGTGGCGATTATTTCGACTATTTTGAGGTCAAAGACGAACAAAAAACAACCTGTTCGATTATGATGGGTGATGTGGCCGGGCATGGCGTGGGTGCGGCTCTTCTGATGACCATGGCAAAAACTGCGGTGCAGTTTTTTCAGAACTTCTCAAGAGAACCGGTTCAAATGGTGCAGTCGTTGCATAAACTGATTCATTCAACCCGAACAAAGAAGCAAAAAAAAATTATGACCTTCCAGTTTCTTTCACTTGATTCTTCGACGCTCTCAGCAAGATATTCAAATGCCGGGGCATGCTCCCCCATACTGGTAAATCCATCAAAAAATATGGCCAGAGAAATATCTCTTGCAGGCCCAGCTCTTGGGGCTTTTAAAAAAAGTGAATTCAAGGAAATTGAATTAAAGCTGGAACCTGGCGATGCGCTTATTCTTTACACGGACGGAATTGCCGAAGCAAAAAGTTCGGCAGGCAAAACTCTCGGTTATGACAGGCTGGCCCAGTTGCTGTTGCAATGCTGGTCAGGCAATGCTGAAAGCTATTACCAGAATATCGTCAGGGCCTATGAAAATTGGCTGGATGGGGCCCCACCAGAGGACGACCTAACTATAATAGTGCTGGTAATCAAATAATTTTCCATTTTTGTAACAAAATTGTTTTTTTTTCGTCTCATAGTTGAGCTGATGTTGATATGCATCGGACTCAGTACTTTCCAATCCTCAGGGAATCGCCCCGGCTATGCCTAAGCGATTCTTCTCTTTTGAAAAATGTCCTTTCCTATTGAAAAAAGGAGAAAGAATGATAAAATATTACAAGGAAAATACTAAAATTTAGTTGACATGTTGTTGTCGGGTTAGGGTTTGAGTTGAGAATTTCAGAAAAACAAATAGAGCTCGAAACCCTGCTTGAGTCAGCCAAAAATGGTGACAAGCGGGCATTTTCCAGAATCATCGAACGATTTTATGGAACGGTTGTCTGCTTTCTTTTAAGTCGTGGAAATCGTCTGCAGGATGCCGAAGACCTGGCACAGGAAACATTTCTGACCGCTTATAATAAACTGGATCAGTTCAAAAACTCGGGTTCGTTCTCCGGGTGGTTGATAAGCATTGCAAAAAACCTTTTTATCGACAAAGTTCGCAGGGAGAAGAACAAGGAAAATCTTGTCGGTGGAGAGGCTCTTGAAGTCTGGGCCACACATTCCCAAACCCCAGAACAGCTTATTCTTGAAAAGGAAAAGCTCAATGAGATCTATGAGCAACTGGAGCCAAAAGAAAGACTTATCCTTGATTTAAGAGTGCTCCAACGCTTACCTTATGCGGAAATTTCTGAGATAATGGATCTATCGGAGGTAAATATCAGGGTTCTTCTTCATCGCCTGCTCAAGAGGCTAAAAATCTGAGGAAAGGAGGCAAAGTATGGAAACTGGCAGCTGCGAAAAAATAATTGATCAGTTCATAGATACGGGCAAAATCAATACTGAAATGCAAATTCATATTAACTCGTGCCCTGAGTGCCAGGCAACCATTAAAAAGCTTGAATTGATTGAAAGCGGACCGCCTCCTACTCACACAATTGGCAATTCAGCCAGCCTTCTTGAGAAATTCAGTGCTTCAGCTGCCACCTCCTCTTCCGCCTTGCTGCTAAAAGCAGTAATTGCTATTGCTGTTTCAGGCTCAATTGCGGCCGCAATTTTTTCCGGAATCGGCAAAATTGCCGAGACCCAGACCCCAGAAGGCTCTACCGAACCACCGATTTCGCAGAATCGACCTCAAAAGCTCACAGTTTCAGATGAAACACCAGTTATTGGACATGGTTCTTCCCCACAGCCATTTTCGGGAAATTCTCAATCAAAAAATGCAACTTCAGGCGGACAAATTGATTATAAGTCAAGCAGCGACCCTGGTTCCCAAATTGACAACAAGACTCTTGTTAATCCATCGCCAACAGAAGAAATCCCCTGATTTTTGACCCCGCGATAAAAAGAAAAGGGGTTCTCTTCATTGGCAGTGCGCGTTTTTTCAGCGCTTAATTCAGGATTTTTTAGCAGATAGTAAATTCTTTTTTTTCCTGACTTTGGTTGTAACACTTTTCCTGTTTCTTTCGTCAAGCAAACGAATGCTTTATATTTGCGAGGAAAAAATGAAATTTTTTTTTACAATTTTGTCTGGGTTTATTCTTCTATTAGGATGCTCGGCTGAACAAGCTGATGTTTGTCGCTTAAAATCATTCACCGGCGAGGTTGAAGTCTCCGCCGACAAAAATGATTTTAAACCGGCGGCCAATGGCCAGTTAATGGCGGCAGGATCAGAGATCAGAGTTAGAAAGAACAGCTCGGCTCTTCTTGAGTTCATACAAAACAGTGGCACTTTGACATTGAAAGAAAATTCATTTTTCGAGGTTAAAGCAGGCAACTGTCTTGGCAACCAGAAAGCAGGAATGGCGAGCTATGATATCAATAAAAAGCAGACCGAAATAGTCATTGAAACTCCCCATGGTACCACCGCAATTCTGGGCACGAAATTCGTGCAATCGGTGACTGAAAGCTCGTTTGATTTATGGGTAGCCGACGGGAAAGTTAGCTTCACCACTGCGGGCAAATCAAAGATAATCGAGGCTGGCAGCAAGATTCATTTTCAGAAAAACAGTCAGCTCGAAGAACCGCAACCGATACCTTTGCCAGAAAAAGCCAAAATATTCATGAAAGGCGATGGAAAAGTTAACATTAACCGCCGCTGATTTTAAATGTCTCTTTTAACTAAAAATAGGTCAGAGGGCTTTACATTAGTCGAGGTTGCTGTATCCGCCTTGATATTTGCTGTAATGGCCGCAGTTATAATAACCTTCTGGTCAAGGTTCAATGTGAACGTCGGGCCAAAAATTTCCAATCGATTGTTTCTTCAGATGGAGGGCCGAAGCCTGGCTGACAACCTGGCTCATGAAATTCGATCCTGTAGTGACATCGTGAGACCACGCACCGGTGAATCAACACCCTTTCTGCTGGTCAAAGATGCCAGAAATCAGATTAAATTTTTTTATCTTTCCTTTGATCTTCAGGCCTCGAAAATTTCGCAAAAACAACTTTATCAACTTATCAGTTTTACGTACGGTTATAAAAACGATAGAAATAAAACCATGGTCATTGGGAAAAACATTTCACGAATCAGTTTTTCAGGAATATCTGCCAATAGTGTTCAATGCAATATTTTAATTGAAAATGAGAAAAACCGTTTTCAGTTTTTAACCCACCTGGGTGTAATGAGTTTTGGTGATTCAGATGTATAGAAGCAATGGCTTTTCTCTGCCCGAAATCATTCTGGGAATATTTATCTTTACCGGAGTTATCCTGATTTTTACCCTCTCAGTCAGTTCTTCAACAAAAGAGTCTGCATTCAGTGCCAATCATTTTACCAGTCTGATGCTCGGACAGAAAGTAAGCGAAGACATCATCGAAGAATTTGCAATCAACCCATTTGCCAATGAGTCATTGATTCTCGATCACGGTCAGGCAAGAAAAGAATCGGTTATTGATGGGGGCTCAGCTTTTTTTATTACCATTGATGACCAGCACCCACCCTGGGGAAAGATAGACTCATCATCTGATGGTGCAATTAGCGAAAAAATCCAGCCGCTTTTCGAACAGGTAAGCGGATATCAGCTGATTACATCTTCGCACAACCAGGCTTTCGGAGACTTTCAAGATGAAACCACCAACCTTCAAAAAGTCTCTGTCGAATTTTTCTGGAAAACCGGGCAGCAAAAGGGCAATATTCTTCGTGAATTTTACGTTTTTTCGCCTAAGACTGGGAAAAAAACACAGGACAAGTTCCCCGAACCAGATTTTTCTTCAAAAACTTTTGAAGGTTATTTTAAATTGTTTTTCCCGCGTAATAATAGCAGAACAATAAACGAAATTATAAACCAGTATGAAATTGACGGAAGAATTGCATTTGAATACGCTTCTGTCGTAGATGCCTATGAAAAGCTCATGCAATCTTCTGCCAGGTCAAAACTAAACCAGGAAATAACTGCTTCAAAAAAAATTTTCAGTAACACTACTGATGTTCTTTCAAGACAAAAACAGAATTTGAAACTTGCCAAGGCATATTTGCAACTTTCCAGGATCATATTTTTAACATTTGGTGCGGCAATCAATCATCTGAAGACGGTAACCGATTCCCATGATGCCGTTTCAACAATCAACAAAATGTCAGCCCAGCAGGTATTTTTGACTCACCAGAAAATTGCCTGGCTCAATAACTATTTTCTTACCTGCCTCGAAGAAACAAGAAAGCATTATATAGCCGCCCTTAGACCGGATAATTCAGGGCTTCTCAGCAAAAAAGAAGAACAACAGATTATCTTGAGACTGATTGATATTTATCGTATATTCTTAATTTCTTCGCCAGCAACCCAGCAAGCGCCATACAAATCATTTCTCATGGAAATCAAGAAATATGCTGAATGGAGAAATATGTTCCTTTTTCGTTTTATTTGCCAGGAAGAACTTTTAATTAGAGACATCAGTCTTTTAATCAGCAAATTTCCCAATATTGGGCCAGTTGAAAAAGTTTTAAATCAGTCATTAAAAAAGGTAAAAACCTTTATCCTTCAGCATCGATGAAAGAAACAAAAAATTTATGAAAAAACAATCCGGCTTTGTTTATCTGCTGGTATTGCTTGCAGCCATAGCTGTCGCATTTTTTGCTTCAACCATGCTCAATTTGAACCAGAATTTCAGACAACAAGTGGTTCATCTAGCACACAAAGACGTAAGCTTTGAATACGCCTACTCAGTTCTTTCTGGTATCATGGCAAAGGTTTACAAAAGTGGTTGGCAGAATCGTTTTTTCTACCCCAAACCTTTTCAAGCATTTTCCTTGCCGGTTAATCTTGGAAAATACGACTATTACGTAGAAGATTCCCCAGGAAAAGACCATCAAATGGATGTTTATATTCAAATAAATCTTTCAGAAAAAACACAGCTTTATTTCTGGCGGGTAAAATTCCATGATGAGATTTTTGACTTTTCAAATAACTTTTCGACAGTTCATTTTGATAGTTACAATGCTGATAAATTTCCTCCATCAAACGGCAACAAAACCTTGTCCGATGAAGTGGACGAAATACTTTTTCTAAGAGCTTTGAATTCTGACAAGGCCAGAGAGGCCATCGCCACCCTGGCCGATGAAAATGATGCAGTAAAAATAGCAATGAGTATAGGTGCCCCATCTCCAAAGCTTTCCGATAATGTCAGCAAAACAGATTTCGATCCAATGAAACCCAAAGGGTCTTTATCCCAGATATCGGTTATACCTGATGAACAAAAGTTAACCGAACCTTTGTCATTACCTGTGATTATGGTCAACCAACCAGTTTCTGATAATGCACTGACACCCAGTAGTAACGACAGCATTCTTCCAGCTCCGGAATCAGACTCTCCGTTTCCAGGCCCGCCTGCGACAATATCTGGTGACCCGCCGACCATTTTACCACCCAGACCTGAAACCCCGACCTCGATTCTTCCAGAACCTGGTAATCCTGATCCGGTGGTTGAAAATTTTCCCGGGCAAAACCCTCAAGGTCAAATTACTCCACTTCCCCCCGGAATTTTGCCGCAATGATTCAAGCTTCTTCCAAAAGTATTCGTGCTTCTTTAGTCAAAGCTGTTGCGCTTTTTGGTTTTAAGCCGTTGCTTAGTTTCTTTTTGGCTTTGGTTTTGGTTTTGAGTGTTCTGGCTATTTTTCCAGAGACTTCAAATAAGCTTGAATTCTGGCTTTATGATCGGACGACCGTTTTGGTTTCAGGTTTCAAAAAACCATCTTCAACCCTGGTTATTGTCGCCATTGACATGGCAACCCTGGATGCGGCAAAACATCGCTGGCCATGGCCCAGAGAAGAAATGGCTTCGGTTATTTCTCATTTGCAGAGTTATCACCCCAAAGCGATACTGATCGACATAATCTTTCAGGGAAGCCAGGCTGAGGAAGGTGACAGAATGTTGGCAAAAGCCATTTCTGATGGCAAAAACATCTTTCTGGTTTCCATGGTTGAAGAAAAACAAACGAGCTCGGGTAATTTGATTAGCCAGTTTTCTTCGCACGAAAGGTTTGTCAGTGCCGCCAAAGAAGAAGGATTCGTCTGGGGAATCATTGATTCAGACCATATAATCAGGCGTTTCAAAGCTTTCGATCGTCGTCTCGATCTTGAAAGTGCAGCAATGAAAGTTGCAAGACTTGAATCAACCGACCCTGCTACTCTTTTATCAGGAATAGATTCTCCGGCAATAAACTTTGCAACCTCAGAGGGGGGAATTCCAACAATAAGTCTTAACAGTGTTTTAGGACGATCTCCAGAAATTGGCACCCTTTTAAAAGATAAAATTCTTTTATTAGGCACCACTGCCGAACCCCTTCATGATTTTCATTCGACGCCACTTGGTATCTGGCCAGGGGTAAGAATTCTCGCGGCATCTCTCGACACGTTTCTTAGACGATGCCCTGGTTTTTTCTTTTTCGACAATTTATTTTTTCGCCTTTTGTCGCTAGGTATTGGCTTAATTTTTGGATCTTTCTTCACTCACAAATTTGGTTGGAAAGGCAACCTCATTTTTCTCGTAATTTTCCCGATTGTTTTAATTCTGTCACATTCAAGCCGACTTTTTTATCCTTTAGGCCCATTTATTTATACCTGGTTTACCGGGAGTTCAATCATTCTGCTTGCCGAATATTTCAAAAATATTTTTAATCTTCAGGAAATGAGAATTGAAGGCGCAGCCGCAATGGCGGTTCAGGAGCAGTTGTTCCCGCCTGAGCCACTTGAGTTTAATGGCTATTCGGTTGAAGGCCACACCAGGCCAGCAACCATGGTTGGCGGCGATTACTTCGATTATTTTAAAATCAGCGAACGCTATATTCTGACATTCATTGGAGACGCTACCGGCCACGGTATTCCAGCGGCTCTTGCTACAGCAGTTGCCAAAGCTGCGGTCTTAAGCGATCTTTCAGATGGCTTTAAGCCTGAAACTTTTTTTTCAAGAGTAAATTTTCTGCTTTTCAGTTCGTTGAACCGGAAAGTAATGATGACCGCTGCCGTATGCCTTATCGACACTGTTGAAAATACATTTGAATATTGGAACTGCGGTCATCCATATCCTTATCAACAAAAACAAGACGGTGAAATCACCCAACTGAAAGCTCTGGGAATTTTCTTCGGCACCAAAGCCAGATATAAAGTTGGCCAATCGGTCAAAGACTACTTGCAACCAGGTGAAAGGCTTATTTTTTATTCTGACGGTCTGGTTGAAAGTTTCTCAGAATCTTTCGATCTCGATGGCTATGAACTTTTCAGAGAATATCTTCAAACGCAGCTTGCAGGCAGCCCCCCCGCATTAAGCAAAACGCTTATTGATCTTCACCCACACCACACCACCGGCAGACCCCAGCCAGACGATTTCACCGTGCTTATTATTGAAAGAAAGACAAAACCAGATTGATTACTCAGCTGCTCATCAAGTTCAAAAAATTAATTTAAGAACATTCCCCAGATGATGAAGGCAATAAGAATGGCAACAAGTAGGCCAAACATGGTTCCGTACATTATGATGACGGTTTTTACATCTAAAGGAACTCGCCAGGCCATAAAGGCATCCCCCTTCTGGTAGCCAAGATATGCCTTAAATGGAATAATCGGGATATATAGTATGGTGAAAAATCTTACGATTTTTTTTGCCCCGCAATTGGGACAAGGCCTGCTCAGCATTGGAATCATTGAAGTTCCAAAACCGTTTATTCTGGTGCAACCTTCAAACTCTTCGTCTAGAACCTTTTTTTTGCAATTCTCACATAATTTCATAATAATCAGCCAATCCTAAAAGATAAATTGAACTCTACATTCAAGATGGACGCGGCAAATCAAACCTTTGTTACAAAAAAACTGCTTTTTTCACTGGCTGGGTACCAGGCAATTGTTAAGAATTCTAAATAAACTCTTGCCCCACATTTAGAACATGGATTGTTAAAGGATTCAATTAACCATGTTCCCAGGCCATTTATCCTCTCGCATCCTTTAAATTCCTTGTTTGAAGCCACTTTCTGGCATTCTCCGCAGAGCCTGAATTTCGAATTCCCAGCCATGCGCCCCTCCTTTAACGCGAAAATATCCATATTTTTTCGGCAATCTCTACTGACATACTCAAATTACCAAAGCTACCATCCAAGGACTGATATCAGTCAAAGAGAGTTATTCGTAAAGTTCATTCAGCAATTGGATTCTGTCTTGAGCATCGCTGAGGCTGGTTAAGCTGCCAGACTCCAGTGATTTGCCATACTTTTCCAGGCTTTGATGAAAAGCTAAGTAGCGATCCTGAGCTTTCTTGCCAAGTTTCACTGCAATTTTTTCGGCAATCATTTTGCCCTGTTGAATCGAAAATTTTACAACCTTGCCCGTATTGGCGCTGTCACGGTCAAAAGTTCTCTGAGCAATCGCCGAAATTATCAGGGAAAACTTCTTTTCAAGCTTTTCTTTTACTTTTTCCAACTTTTTATCGATTTCCGTAATTTTCCCTGAGGACGCTTTGCTGCGGTCATCCTCATAGGCCTCGCAAGCAACCCGGTAAGCTTCCGCCGACCTTAGAATGTCACCATTTTTATCCATTTCTTCAGCAAGCTTCATCTTCTCATCGCCAACCAGACTTCCACATCCGGTCAACAAAACTAAAATAACCAATACCGATACAAGCCTATAGATTACTTTCATAAGCACCTCCAATTTACATTTAATTTTAATGAAGAATCAGGCTTAAAAAATTTCACTTCCATTTTCTGTCTGCAAAAATTTCTCCAACCAATTCTCATTCAAGGCTCTCAAAGAAGTCTTCCCATTCACCACCCAAGTAGAAATCTTTAACGACAAAATCGGCGGGCATAGGCGGCAGAGTCTTTACATATTCAATTGCGGCATCAGCGAACTCAGGACCACCTGGTTCAGGAAGACCGGGGTTCTTAATCCAGTGCATATGGATTGTCATTTCATAATAGACTGCCAGAGTATTGTCCTCAGGTATTTTTAAACCAAGTCTTTCGATACAGACTTTTCTGCCGACAAAACCTGGATTTGTCTGACATAAAGCGACATATCCTTCGGGTGTGTTGACATCGGGGTGTTCGCTCAACCAATAAGAAGCCCCCGGAGCATCAGGACCGCGGCCTAGATAAATCTGATAGAACTTAGCCAAAACTTCAAATCTTGAATCTTTTTCAAACAGATCTTTTATTTCCTGGGTCGGGGCAGCTACAACCCCGGGAGGAAAAGTTGGCGAAGGGGGAACTCCCTTGCCGTCATCAGACTGGTCAATTGAACCCCCGAGAGCGGCAACTATTTCGGAAAGGGAATCTGCCACGGCAATTTCTTTTGATAGCTCATCGGCGATTTCTTGATTGTTTTTACGGTCCATAACCATATCTTCGATCTGGTTGGCAATTACCCTGTCATTGTTACTGGGAAAATCATTTGAAGAAAATTCACCAAAAAAGCTGTTTTGAGCAAAATCGAGAAGGTCGTCGTTGTATTTAGATCGCCAGAAAAACAGGGTTTCTTTGCCAAAAAGCTTTACGTTTACATATACATCTACCATCAAATCGCGCCCAGGGCTGTCTTCAACAAACAACTCATAGTCTCCGCCGGCATAAGAAGAATTTTCAGTCAGCGGCTGGGTTTTAAAAGGTCTTTGCAACCATGGTTTACTATACAACTGCCCCATTACTTTCGAATAGGCATGATTCGCAATTAAAAAAGCCTGATGCTTGCGATTAAAAAGAGTTATCTGATTACGAACCCCGCTGCCCATCTGTAAAAATACGGCAACCAAAAATAAAGAAGCCACTCCCGCACCAAGCACCAGAAGCAAGGCAAAACCTTTATTGTTGCGAAGATTTTTCATAATGGGTAATTATCCTTGATAAACTTGAGAATGACGGAAAATTTTCCGCCCGGTTTAAGGTATTGGTAAACATTGGCCAGAGAAGGATTTTTAGCCATAGCTGCCGAAACATTTTGCTGAAAATCTTTTTCCTGGGCGACCAGGCGCTCCATGGCAGCAAAGCGGCCCTTAAAGCTGGTTTCTACCTGATTTAGAATTTTCAGATAGTCGGCTTTACCGTCTTTGCCCATTTTAGAATAGATTGAATTGAATGAAAGCAGGCGCCCCAGGCTGATTATACGCAATGAATTGTCGGCAAGCTTTTTAATGCTGATCTGATTAGAAAAGCCTGGAGAAAAATAGGTTTGAAGGTCAACTACCGTCTGCCAGAGAGCCAGAGTAAAAAAGTCGCCCAGCCTGGTTACGTTTTGTAAAAGAACCTTTAGTAACACGGTGTTGGTAAAATGAATTCCGAGACTGGCCTGATTATTGTTCTGCATAAGGGTTTCAAGATACGGGGTTATAAAAACGAATACCTGAAAACTTATTTTCGCCAGATTATATCTTTTCTCAATGAGCTTTTTCAGGCAGGCATCGAGTTCTTTACCAGGCAATGAAACTGCAGACATAAGCGTCTGTTTTTCCTGCTCAAGCAATTCGATTTCTTGAACGGAATCGGTGTAGATATCAGAGCTTAGAAATCTCGAAGTCATAAATCCTGCCTGGCCTAAAGATTCAATCGTATTCTTGTGCCCACCGATCGTCGGGTTGTTCAAGATGTTTTCAATAGGCTGTGATTGGGTTGCATAAAGAAAGCCGCATATGTATTTCTCAAGATCGCCCGCTTCTATAGTGAAAGGAAAATCTATTTCCTTCTGCTGAGTAGTATTGTGATAATGAAATTCTGTTTCATGCCTGCCTTTTGAATTTTTCGACTTCCAGTCGAGGGCTATTTTGGCGGTTCTGATTTGCGGATCAGACAAATCGGTTTTAAGAGAAATCTGAAAATCTTCTATTAACGAGTAAATAGGCTGACAATCAGAAGTAATATTGCCTTCGCCGGTGTCAATAGTAAAAAATGGCGGCTTTGTATCTTCGAGGTTTGAGAAAAAGTGCGATTCACCGTCAACCATGCGAGCTTTTGAAAAATCAATACCATCTGCGGCCCAGGGATTGATTTCTACTTCAGCAAACACGTCTTCAACGACTTTTCGCGAAAGCAAAGCGGCAGAGAACTGTTCTTTCAGGAAAGTGCTTTCCTGGGTGCCAGCCCGAAGCGCGATTAGAAAGGCGGCTCCTATCGACATCAGAATAAAAAATGCGATTACCAGTTCAACCAGAGTAAACCCTTTGCGCGTTGTTTTGAATTTGTTCATTCCAGTTCTCCCGCATTGAGCAAGCCCGCAGAAGTTACGAATTGAAATTTTCCATCCTGGTTTTTTTGAGTTATGTTGAGTATGACGGATGTTGGGCTGACTGAGGTAAATTTTATTTCATCGACCCAGGCCATTATTTCATGGTGGTTTTTTGCCGCCCACGGGTCGGCATGATCGTGTTTGTACATCATAAGTTTCTTCACCTTGAGTTTGTCGGTAGAGTGTTTTTTGTCTTCAATCGCATAGAAGAGGAGAATTTGATTAGTGAAGGTTCTAGCAACAAGGTAACCCGCGGTTTCGCCCAGGCTCGGCCTGACAATTTCAGAACATTGAGAAACGTAGGTGGTAAAGGCATCGGCAGCACGCCTTGCTTCCATCTGTAAAGCAAGTTTGTCTGTCAGCGACGACTGAGTGGAACCAGACTGGGAAAAAACCATAAAAATCGACACGCCAATCAGGCTCATAATGCCGAATACCGCCAGCAATTCCACCAAAGAAAAGGCTTTATGCTTTTTTGAGACTCTACGATCAATAATTCTTAGCTGCTTTTGTTTTTTTTGCATACTCGAAACTTTCCAATCTAATTTAACACGCCAATCTAACACAAAATAACACTTACTTACCCTTTTCAAAAGATCTGGCGAAAAATGCCTAAAATAAAGCCTGCCTGTTTGACGAAATTGTGCGAATTTCCGTTACATTTTTTTTCTTCAAGCCATCAATTAAAAAATTGGAGGATCTGGTAACAAAAATAACGAAAGTTTCGTCGGAATGGAGTGGATAATCGAGAAAAAGCAGGGTTGTAAATGAATTGCATTAAACCAGGAAAAAGAAGGGGCTTTGTTTATCTGCTTGCAATCGCGGTAATGGTTGCCGTGGTTCTTTTTGCCTCGACGCTTTCAAACCTGAACCAGAACTTCAGAAATCAGGTTAACCACGTAGCCTATCAGGAGGCATCTTTTCAAATGGCTTCTTCGGTTTTGGCAGGCATAATGGCCAGAGTTTACGCTAAACCATGGAGTCAGCGTTTTTTTAAAGACAACTTTGTTGAAAGCTCTGATAATCCAATTTTGAACGGAACTTACGATTCTTATGTTGAAAACAGTCCTGGAAAAAATCATCAATTTGACGTTTATATTAAAGTCAATCTTCAAGGGAAAAGCCAGCTGTATTTCTGGCGAATAGCCTATCATGACAGCATTCTCGACATTTCTCAGAACTTTTCAAAAATCTTTTACACCAGAAAAGATGGTGATAAATTTCCGCAAGGCGGAAAAGAAACACTGGCAAATGAAGTCGACGAAATTCTCGCAGCAAGAAAAGAAAACCTTAATGTTGCCAAGGAAAAGACAACCATTATCGAGACAATTAACGACACCAGAAAGATAGCAGAAGTTCTCGATGCACCTTTTATTGACTTTCCCGACCCGACCGGAATGGAAACTACTTTTGACCCCACGAAACCAGATGCCCCAGACCCTTTACCCCCCTTATCCATTACATCCCCGCCGGAAACAGAAAAACCGATAGTTCCCAAACCAGTTCCTGACCCTGTGAGTCCTACCACTGATCCACCTTCTATTGCATTAACCGAGCCTCCAGTTTCAGATCCGCCCCCTGTCGCCCCGGATCCCACCGATCCACAACCTGCTCCCCCGCCTCCGATTCCAGAAGAATTTGATATGACAACCTATCCTATGTTGTCTCAGGATACCTGGATGAAACAAAAAATGGAGGACATAAGTAAATGTTTAAACAACTCTGAAGTTCTTTTGGCCTCGGCTGACAATCTCGATAACCGGTGTGATTACAAGACCGCATACAACTATTTCTTTGGTGAATATGGTGTTCTTGCAGCAACCTCCCATAATGGGAAAATTTTTGAAATGTATGGCGATGCCCAATCATTTCTTTCAGATGCTGCAGGCAAATTTCCATCAGCAATGGCAACTCTGGAAAGAGCTCAGGTCTTGGATTCATATTTAACTACCAGCTATGAAAATTTCAAAAAAATGATTGATAATTCCAGAAAAACATTTGAAGTTTATAAAAGCGCACTTGATAAATTCAAGGAATGTGCTGAAACCCCGGAAGATTTAACAAAATATGAAAAGTTGCTTTCGGGTTATGAGAAGAACAAGGAAAATTTTGAAAGTCAGCTCACCTGGGATTTGAATATTCTAATCGCCAGAAGAGATCAATGGGCAGCGTCTTTGGCAGAATTAGAAAAGGCGGCGCAATCTGAGCAGGCGTGGGGTGATTTTTCAAAATGAGAAAGTTTAACAACAAGTTCGGTTTCACCATTCCTGAAATTTTGGTTGTTTCATTGATTCTAGGCATTGCAGCATTGTTCTTTTTTCAATTCATTTCCAATCTAAATACCAATACCGCGCCAACATTGACCAACCGGCTCGTTCTTCAAATGAACGGACGAAATATAGCAGACCAAATTCTCGATAAAATACGGCAGTCCAGCGCAATAATCAGGCCAATCCCCGGTGAAACGACCCCTTTTATGCTACTGAGGGATGCAAGAAATCAAATTTGCTTTTTCTACCTGGTTCATGATTCAAACGGAAGCAAGAAATTCAAAAAGCCGCTTTGCTTGATGAATTTCCATGAAGAAAATTATAAGAAAGACAAGTCTCCAACCAAAAAAATCGGAGACTGCATTGAAAGTGTTAAATTTACCGGGGTTTCCGGGCGATGCGTTCAATTGAATCTAAAACTGGCTAATGATAAAAACTGTTTTCAGTTTCTTTCTCAGGCATCTCTTATGAGTCTGGGGGAATCGGATGAAAGTTGAAACAGGGGGCTTTTCTCTGGTTGAAACATTAATTGGGCTGTTGATTTTTTCTGCCACTATCATGATGTTTTACCTTTCAGTCAGGTCTTCTTCAAAAGAGTCGGTTTTCAGCAATAACCATTTTTCGGCCTTGATGCTTTCGCAAAAAGTCTCTGAAGATATTAACGAAGAATTTTCCATAAATCCTTTCGCTGATGAAACGCTCTTATTGAACAGCAAAAATTTCGGAACCCCAAATCTCGTTGAAGGCAATTCTATTTTTTTCGCAGCACTTGAGGATGTAAAAGCTCCATGGGGATTGATTGACTCTTCAACTGATGGCGGCATAGATTCAAGCCATACCACTTTGTATTCACAACTTAAAGGCTTTGTGCTATCAACTGAGTCAAAAGACGATTATTTCGCCGGGTTTTCTGATGAATCGGCCAATTTAAAAAAAATCAACTTGCATTTTAATTGGAAAACCGCTCTGGATCAAGGAAGAATAGAAAAAGATTTTTTTGTGTTCGCCCCAAGAGAAGCCAAAACAATCATCGATCCATTTGAAAGCCTTGATTATGAAGCGCTGGGAATAAAGAATGCGGTAAAAATGCTCTTGCCTTCAGATACAGATTTTTCCAAACCGATGGATGAAATTATTTCTTCCCTGGGCGCAAGTGAAAAGATATTGTTCGAACTGGCAACCGCACAAATTCTATGCAACAATTTTTTTAACTCGCCTTTATTTTTGGAAATTTCAAAGGAAAATTCTCAGCTGACCGAAGAACTCCTCTGGATTACCGATGCAAAAGAAGCTCTGAAGAAAAGAAAAAAACTTGCCGATAACTGGTATTTAATGTCTCAGACCGCTCTAAGCGTAGTTGCAGCCGTAAGCAAAATTTTTTCTGAATTCGATCAGAATCAGAAGGTTTTTGATGCCATGAAGAGCCTCGACCAGTTTCAGCTAAAGCAATATCTGATGAATGTCAGAATGTTGTATCGCTATTTTCTTGATTCGATGATCGCTGCAAGGTACAATCTCCAGAAAGTTTTCTGCAATTCAAACATAAAGATCGTAGAAACCATTGAGCAGGAGAGAATGATTTTCAAGCTGCTCGACATTTATCGAGTTCTGTCATTTGCTCCCGGCCATGATAACGGGCAAGAAGAATACCTTGGTTACATTGCTCGGGTAAAACAAATGTTCAATTGGAAAAACCGTTACATTTACCGTTTCTTTGACCTGGAAGAAAATCTTGCCAGCAAACCATCACGACTGGTTGAGAAGTATCCTAACCTGCAACATCCTTACAGGATAATGTCAGCTCAAATTCCCAAGACTTTTTCTTTCATAAACATTCTATTGGCCGACAAAAAATAATCCTAAAACAATTTTATGACAAAAAATAATCAGGAAAATTTGATCAATCCTCTTTGCATTAAGGGAAAGTCGTTGTTAAAAGCAATTCTCAAACAAGCCTGCCACCTGGATGCTCAACAATTCAGGAACACCGTTTCCAAAACCATTGTTATAGTGAAAGACTTAAAGCAATGACGAAGAAGGTATTATTCTTGGCTATTGCCATGTTACTCGGCTTAAAATCGGCGGCGTTAACCCAAACACTACCACAACCAACGCCCAGTCTAAATTTACGGCCAATGTTCTCCGATATTGAAAAAACAGATAATGAATATCAGGTCGATCAAGAATCTATTTTGTTTTCCAAAGCTCTTCCTGGAATTTCTTTTGTGATACAGCTTTAATTTGACATTTTAAAGTATCAGAGAAAAATTATTCGAGGTAGTCTTTCTCTGGTGCTGCTTTGTTAAGGTCAGAAACAAATTTTTTGAACTTCTGGTCACCGCTTAAGCTTTTCCTGATGAACTCCACGTTTTTCCATGCGGTATAAAAATCTTTTTCCTTGGCAGCGATTAGAGCGTGCAAAAACCTGGCCTGTGCATGGTCGAATTGAAATGCAAACAATTCTCTCAATTTTTGTTTAGCCTCGGTCAATTGCTGATTTTTGAAAAAACCAACCGCAGTTTTGAATGATTCTTCAACTGAAGCTGAGTCTGTCGCAATTGAAATTCTGAATTTTTGGGGTTCAGCAATCACATCTTCGCCTTCTGGAGAATTCTGAATAGCTTTGAAAGCCTCTTCAAATCCATAAGTAAAACAAATATAATCAAAAAATCTGATACCAGCTTCCAATCTATTGGTATAATCGGAGGCATCGCTTTCAGATGGATCATCGCTTTTTGCCATCTGGCTCAAACAACCAGCTCTGACAGCTTCGAATGACACTTTAAAGTCAATTGCCACCAAATTTGTAACAAACTTTTGAAATGCCGAAAGCAATCCGGCAACATATCCTGGTTTAAATTTTAACCTGCTCGCGGCAAAATTATCAGCAGCCCATTTGTATGCCAGTTTTTCAACCATAAATAATTTGACATATTCATCAGCATTGCTGGTATCGAGCTGATAAGCCTTCAGCAAACCCATTACAGATCTAGGAACCAAATAAATCGTATTATCATCGACCGAAAATGTTCCAAAATTCATCAAAGCTCTGGAAATTGAAATACAGTCAATTTTTCCTCGATCAGAAATACCGAACTCAAAGCCTGTCTGCTTTCGGTAAAGATTTGCCAGTTCATCACGACTTATGCATTTTACCATTGGTTTTTCAGGCAGAAATTTAGGAAACCTGGATTGGAAATAATTAAAAGCTTCATTTAAAATCTGCTCAGCTTTATTCTGAGGAAGGAATTCAAGATCAAGAACTACTTTTGGTGTTAGCAGCTTACAAACCTGCAAAGGCAGCTCGGTATCGAGCTTGATTGCATCTAATGCCGTAACCCTTTCCTGTTGCTCGTTCAATCCTGGCAAATTCTTCTCTAGATTGTCGAGGTAAAGTTGTGCGGTTTTGTCATCGTAAGGCCTTAAGCGCTCACTCAAAATTTTATAGTACATGACCTGTTTTTCAGGTTTATCATTGATGTATTCAACCATGCTCATATCATGAAAAGCAAGAGGTTGCCCCTGCTTTGAAGATTTTTCAAAATATACCGAGAATTCATCGACCGCTCCGAACACATCTCGACTACCTTTCAATTTTTTCTCCTGCAGCATTTGACTGGCAAGATTGAATAAAATCATCCCCACATAATATTGTGCATCGGCATCCCCCTGATCGGCTGATTTAGTAAGCCAGTAACGGCCCTGTTCCTTATCGGTCTCAAATCCATTTATGCCATGATAATAAGCAAAACCGACGTAAAATTGTGCAATCGGATCGCCGTCTTCAGCTGCTTTCCAGAAGCGGGCGGTATCAAACTCCTGACCATTCAGAGGTGAAAGAGAAAAAACCAGAAGAAAAGAAAGAACAGAAATTTGAAAGAGCTTTGTCACGTAAAACAATTTTTTGGAATCCTTGTGAGTAAAATTTTTCACAATCCTTTTGCTCCTGTCCTGGTTCATAAAAGCTTTTTGAAATCCACCTTTACCAAAATAATAAAAACGAAAATCCAACCTATAATGTTACACAAATCTGTTGATTTTCTAGTTGTAACAAAATGAATCTTTTTCTCGTTAATAAACGAATGGATAATAGTGTAAACGAAACGAGGAGAAATTTCGTGAGAAAAATTGCTGTAAAAATTTTGAAAGGTGTTACCGGATTAATAATGGTCATTGCCTTCTTTTCTTTGGCAGAGGTTATTACTGAAGCTGTGGCTGACGGAAAACCACTTGATGTCAGTCAAATGTTTATCTCAATGGCAATTTCAGCAATATCCGGCAGCATTTACGTTTCATGTAAAGAGCCCTGAAAAGGTAAAGTCGGAAATGTTCATTTACTACCTGATTATTCTTGCAGTGTTTTTTCTGGTTGGTTTTCTTTTCGGAAAACTTTGCAGCAAAATTGGTTTCATCGGGCTTGAAGGTTTTTTCTGGTTTCGGGGAAGTACTTCACTGATGGCTTTTCTGGGGTTGATCTTTTTGGTGTTAATGATTTTTTTTACCCGCTTTCTTTTTCCGGTTGCCATGTTCCTGCTTGTCTTAGGATTTTTCCGAGGAATATCCAAGAAGAACCAAGGTTTTGGAGAGAATCTTGAAGCTATTGCAGATTATGAAATAGTTAGAGTAGAAGAGAAGACAAGAGCGGAACCAGAAATTAATGGGCAAATGAACAAACATTTCAGGAAAAAAAGACAAGCCGATTCATCCCAAATCAAATGGCCGGATATCGAAGAGCTATAGTCAATATACAAAAACTCATTTATTTTTTCACATTGTATAAACTTTTTCTGTTCAATTTGTAACGGTTTCCAAATCAATCTCGTCTTCAAAACTGAAAACTTACCTTTTCCTGGAGTTCAGATGAAAAAAATATTTTTATAGTTGGCTTCAGAAGATTTTGTGGAAAAAGCCTGGGAGGAAAATCGATAGACCCAAAATTGATAAATGCCCTTGAAAAAGAAATGCCCAGACCGATGAGGGGCAACAAGGGAAAAAATTAAAATCATCGGAGGATGAAATATGCTTCAATCAAACAAGGCAAAACGAATTTCAGTGCTCTTGATAATGACTTTTTCTTTTACTATTCTTTCAAACAATTTCGGACTATTTGCACAAGCCAAAGAAGCTGAGAAGGGTTCCTTAACCAATCTTACAAACGCCTTAAGAGAGATTTTAATTGGGCTGAAAGGTGGTCTTGAGGATGTTCTAAATCAAATCAATGAAATGCAGGCAAATAAAAAGACCAACGAAACAGAACAGAGAAATTCAGATAATAACCAGGAGGAAACGAAACAGGAACAGCCTGTAATCGAAGATGCAACTGAAGAAATTGCCAGTGAAGATGAAACAGGGGAGAAAAGTTCAGATGATGATAGCTTACCCCTATTGGAACTTGATGAAATAAAAGAACTGGTTGATAGGGCTGGAGAAAATTTCAACGATGGATTGCCCGAAACAGAAGCAGAAATTAGTCTGGAAGCCTTTTCAAAATCAAAGAGTATTGTTGAAGCTCTAAAAAAAGACCTAAACAAAATGAAAGGCAAAATAGACGAAGATTCGCCGGCTATAAATGGAACTCAAGCATTTGCTGAAGTCTATGGTTGCCAATTTTCCAGATTTTCTGAAGTTCTGATGAGAAGTTATGATAACACTTACGGACAGCCACAAAAGTGGTATTCTTCGAGCCAAAATCGATGGAATTTGAAGAAAAACATGATCAAGGTTATACCCGGCCAGGGAACTTTCCCGCCTGTTCTTAAGAGTGTGGCAGCCATCGACAGCTTTACCACCATATTTATCTCAGAGCCTGAAATTGCAGAACTTGTTTTCCGGTTCATGCAAAAAGCCATAGACAAAAAAATTCTTTGCGGTTACCCGGATTTTCATGATGAACAATGCTCTGAAGTTTTGACAGTAGCCTGGAACGAGCACAGCAAATTCTGGTCGAAAATTAGAAAAATTGAAGATTACGAAGCAAACCGTGAGATCCTGCAAAATTACATTTCATTCTGGAGAAGCATCGGCAACCCGGTTTATCTGCAAAAATTCATCGAGAAAGCTGAAATTAAGAATTATAAGGCATTTAAACGAATTGTAAAAAGTGCCGGCAAAGTTATTGACAAGTTTGAAGAAAAGTGTAAAAAAATGCAGAAGAATGCTGATGATGCGATTGCTGAGAACCCGCCGGCAAACGATTCTGAGATAGTAGCAACTGCCCCTGGGCTTATCGGAGAAGAACCCAAACCCCAGAAATTCAAACCAAACAAAGTCATCATCGTAGTAAATGAAGGCAACCAGTACTCTCCAGAAGCCTATTCAGAAACTTATATTTACTTCTCATATCTTGAACTGACTTTTGATGCTTACGATCTGGCAAATCTGTACCCAACTGCAAAAAAGCCGATAAATGAAGAATGGAAAAAAGAATGGTTTAGAGTAGAACTTGGATTTCAGCGTTCAGGCGACGACCTTCTGGTGCTTGTTCCGGGAAACTTAACTCCATTCAGGGAAGCTCAATCAAAGAGCGGCAGCTACTACTATGTCAGAAGGACCTATGATCTTAATTTCAAAGTTTCGTCAAATAAAAAAGAGATTTTCTTCGAATGCGCCGATGATTCTATTCAGGTTATGCTGCAGAATAACCTCGGCAAAGTGCTCTATAACAAAACTCATAGTGTTCCATTTACGGAAAGAATGGCAAATGGAACAATCAGCATTCCGTTAAAGAAATTTAAATAAACACTCTTTTAAATTCCTGTTTAAACTTTGAACTGACTGACGGATTTCTGAAGAGAGCTTGATGCATGAACCATTTCCTGGGCAACGGCAGACGTTTCTTCGGCACGGGAAGCATTCTGCTGAATAACGCCGTCGATCTGATGCAGGCCATCTTTGACCTGATGCATGGCGGTTGCCTGTTCCTGGGCTGATTGAGAGATTTCGGAAACCAGGGTTTTCAATCTGGCCACGTTCTCGGAGATTTCTTTGAATACTTTTTCGGTTTGACCGGCAAGATCTTTTCCTTCAGTTGCCTGGGCAATCGAGCCGGAGATCAGATCTGAGGTTTCTTTTGCGGCTTTTGCGCTGCGACCGGCGAGATTGCGAACTTCATCGGCAACGACGGCAAAACCGCGCCCGTGGGTTCCGGCGCGGGCGGCTTCTACGGCAGCGTTTAGCGCCAGCAGGTTGGTTTGAAATGCGATATCGTCTATCATTTTGATAACTTTGGCAATCTGGCCACTTGAAGCACTGATGCGATTGATTGAAGCAATAAGGCTTCCCAGAACGACGTTTCCCCGGGCAATAGATTCAAATGAAACTTCGGCAATTTCTCGACCGGTTCGTGAATTTGCTGCGCTGTTTGCAGTCTGTCGTTCGATTTCAATGATCGCCCCGGAAATTTCTTCAAGTGAAGCAGCCGATTCTACCGCACCCTCACTCAAAGTCTCGTTTGCCTGCGCAACCTGATCGGATTGCTCAACGAGAAAATCACTTCGGTCGCGAATCTCGGTTATCATTTCATTCAGCTTGAAGGTCATCTGTTCGAGAGCCAGACCGAGGCGGTCATGCTCAGAAGAAACCGTGGCTTTGCCGGTTAAGTTGCCCGCAGCAATCAATTCTGCCAGTTCGGATTTCTCCTGTTGTGACCGGGCAACCTGCCTGAAAGCCTCTGCAAGAATCCCAATCTCATCACCTGACTGGAAAAGTATTTCATGGCGGCTGTTGCCGTTTTTCATTTCATTGGCCGCTGTGGTCAGTTGCTGTAAGGGCTGCATTATCAATTTTTTCAGGATGGAATTTATAATTAAACTGCAGATGAGCAGCACCACAAAAAACAAAACCAGATTCTGCATCGATTTTGCCTTCAAATAATCTGATGTATTTTTCAAATGTTGCAGAAAATAATCGGCATATTTTCGATCGAGACTCAGCAGGGCCTCTCCCAGTATGTTTTTCCGTTTTGCCAGATCGCCGGCCTGTTGATAAAGCTGTTCCGAGCTGATTCCATCAGTCATCTGCCGATAAATCTTCGCCGCATCTTCAAAATATGATTTAAAGTCTTCTTTTAGTTTTTTGAATACTCTTTCGTCTTCGTTTAAAAGAATTGCCATTTCATCCAATCTAACGGTTATCGATGCAGCAATCAACATTGCCTCATCGATTTTCGCAGCATCGCCAAGAATTACGGCATCATTGAAAAGCCGGTTCTGGGAGCTGAATTCGCTCAACAATTCATGAGAAAGTCTGGTAACCGGGAATCGACTGGAAGCACCCGCTTGAATCGAACTCCAAACCGATTGGCTGGCCGCATGAAACGACCACATGGAAATTCCATAGCCGATGAAAACGATGAGTATTCCGAGCCAGATTTTTGCCAGAACCGAGTTGAAACGGCCCGGCATCTTACTCGACCTTCAGAACTTTCACCCCTTCATGAGGGGTTTCAGAACTTACGTAACCGATAGCCCCGGTTACTTTTTTAACGTAATCAACCAGTTCTGCTTCTGATTTGAAAGATTTGGGCGGAATACCCTGACCGGTAAAAATCGCCTGTTTCCAGAAAGTTGAAAACTGTGATGCACTTTTTTTCAAATATATTTTTAAGAATGACTCGTGGGCCGCGCCACTTTCAAGAGTAACGGGGACCATTTTCTGGCCATCGCTCCAGGCCTGATTTTTACCAAGAAAAAGCTTTGCCAGATCGGCAGATTTAACACTATCCTGTGAAACATTTGAATTGGCAATCACGATTGCAGATGCTTCCCCTTCTGCAAAAATAGCGACAACATTGACCATTAAAATTGAGAGGGTCAGAAAAACAATAAGAGACTTTTTCATAAGAATTTTCCCTGGCAGATCGCTCAAAAATTGTAGGTAGCCTTGATGGCCAGAAGATTCCAGTCGCGTTCGAGAGCACCCTGATTGATGTTGCGTTGAACCAGGCCCACGCCGTCCATCCAGTGGTTTTCGATCTTTATGCTCCAGTCGGCACTTATGTTGTAGCGTAATGACAGACAGGTATCTTTCTGCCAATTCTGCCAATTTTTATTTGAACGGTCAGCAAAATATTCACCACGATAGACGCACCACGAAATTTTATCGCTGTGGCGATAATCGACCATAGCATACTTCCCTTCTACGGTATGGGTATTGGAAAAGAAAACCGGCGCGCCTCCCAGTGAAGAGCGAAAGGTCGTATCTGTCTGACCGTGGGCGGCCATAAGTTCTGCCGCAAAGGTGAAACGGTCGCGGGTATATTCGACGGAACCGACGTCGATACTTTTGTAGCGGCTTTCAGACGACATCAAAGTTGTGAAGCCCGGGATTGCAAGAGCATTGGTAACCGGATTAAAAGTCGGTTGATAAAGATAGGTTTCATTCATGTCAACGCCAAAAACCGTGCGGGTTGCGCCAAAACGCAGGCCCTCGACCAGATTATTGAAAAGTAGTTGAGCCGAGAGACTGTTTTTTGCATCAACTTCGCGGTCAAGGCCGGCCGCTTTTCCCAGCGTTACACCCGCCGGCAATGCTGGTGTGTTTGCATTCAGAAAGCCTTCGTAACCAGCAGAAAACTGGTTGAACCAGTCTTTGGCCACCATCGAGTCTTCTTCCGCGCTGGCGCCGCCAAATACGAATTCAAAATCGAGAGTGCCTTTTTTCAGCGGAAGACTGCCATAAACTGCGCCACCATCGAATGAACTGATAAACTGCCGATAATCTTCCATATAGACAGTGGTAGGAAGAAAAACTGAAGTTCTTAGCAGATCAATATCCCGGTATTTGTTATAAAGCCCGAAAGGCACCTTCACCCTGCCAAATCTTAGACCGAAACTGTCGTTAAGCCGATAATCACCGTAGCCCCAGTCAACATAAAATCTGGTGCCTTCTTCGCCAAGGGTCCTGGACATCAGCTGAACGCCAAGTCGAAGTTTTTCATCGATCTGTTTTTGCAGATTAACAATGGTTTCATTGAAATCAAAACTGCCACTTTCAGATTTTGAAAGAAAGTTGTTATCACTGGTGGACATGAACCCCTGACTGACCAGGCCATGAATAACCAGTTCTGAATCAGCAGTTGCTACAGCAGAAATAAAAGAAAACAGACCAATAACCCAAACAAACAATGACAACTTTTTTTTCATATTGTACTACCTGTGAAAAATTAGATCATAAAACCGGCCAGAAATTTTATTCGTAACCATTCTGTTTTATAATACTTTATAATACCATTTTGATTTCTAGTGTCAATGAATTTTCTGTTTCTTTTATTTTTACACTAATTTCACCTCTTTATCTTACCAGAACTGAAATTCTCTTCATTCGGCCGGATTGATCCGGGAAATTATCGCCAGATTTTTGCAACAATTGGAGTAAATTTTTCGTCTAGTATGTTAGATTGGAGGTGTTATCTTTTCATACCAAAAGGATTTGAAAAGACCATTAAAAAGCTATTACATGATTATAAATTTGAAAAAAAACGGTATAAAAAAAGGCTTTTCACTGGTTGAGGTGATGGTCAGCCTGTTTATTTTCGGCATTATGTTTGCCGCCATTTTCAAGGCGTTTGCCCCGACCGCTACCGATTCGCACAACCTGCTGCGCGGTTATTCTTTTGCGATGAACCTGGCAAACCGCCACATCTGCAAAATCGAAGCTGAAATCGAGCGCTTTGGGCTTCCTGAGAACCTGCCACTGAACGAGTTCAAGGACATTACCGGTGATGCGCAGGCCGATAATACGGCAATTGAACTGCTCAAGAATCTGCTGGTGCGATGCCGGGTGACTCCCGGCGAGGTCGAAGATCCTGCCCTTGAAAATCTATTCAAGATAGAAATTGAGGTCAACTGGGGCAACAACGACCACGACAAGCGTCCGCATCAGTTCAAACTGGCGCGCTGGAAGGTACGGCCATGCTATGATTAAAAAAAAGGCATTCACCATTGTTGAATTGCTTGTTGCAATTGTAATTCTCACAACTCTTATGCTTATGCTGATGCCGGTGTTCAGTTATTCGAAAAAAACCGTCGACACGATGAACCGTCTCGATGTTTACCATGACACCAGAAAAATCAGCCATGAGATCAACAGCACGCTGAAATTGTCGACAGAGGTTATTTTTCCCGAAGCGGGAATGCCCAATACCTGGCGCAGCTGTGTTATTTTTCGTAATCCGCTCAATCAGGTATTTATTATCTATATCAGCGACAAAAGCGACCTGATTTCGATCAACTATGACCGGATTCGAAACGGTAAAGTGGCAACCGGCAAGGTTCTGGCCACGGGAATTCGCGAATTTGCGGTTCGCCGGGTGGAGTCAAATCTGCTTGAATACAAGGTAAAGCTCAACGCCACCGGCGGCGGTGAACTGGAATTTTCTGGAATGGTCAATCTGGCCAATTTGATTTGAAGAGGTGCAAAACATGATCGCAAAAAGAAGTGGCAGCAGTATTTTCATGGTTCTTGCCGTACTGGGAGTTTTCTTCACGATGGTCATGGGACTGCTGCGCCATTCAAGCGGCGAAATGCGTCAGGTCAAACAGCAGATCGGCCACCAGAGCGCTGAAATAATTGCGTTATCAGGTATCGATTACACCGAAAGTCGGCTGCGCAAAAACCGCTGGTATCAGAAACCTTTCAGCAAAGACGGCAGCAAAGGCCGACCGACTTTTCATGTCGAAAGCCTGACCCCGCCCGGTGGCGAAGGCAAACTGACGATTGCCTGCCATGACGTGGCGCGCAAAACCCCGGCATCGAATGTCTGGGGCATGCAGCAACTCTGGCTTCTGCACCATGTCGATGTTTTTTCTCTCGGCGAATATGCGGGCAAAAAAAGCCTGGTTTACGGTCGCTTCATCATTTCGCCTGAACCTGCACTGAACAGTGATTCAACCGAAGGTCTCATTTATTCAGACGCGGGCAACAACCCTTACAAAGTCAATATGCGGGTTCCTCAGCCAAAAGCCGGTGACCCGAATGCTTCGTTCGTTTTAAGTGCTTACAAAGTTTTTATCGGTCAGAAAGTTGATTTAAACACAGTCGTTGCCGAGCTCGATGCTGCTGATGGATCACTGAAAGGCATTCCGGTTTTCGCTTCATCGCATGGAAAAGTGGCAGCGCTTGGCCTGAAAAAAGGCGACAGCTGCAAAGCCGGCGACGTTCTTCTGGCAATTGAAAAAACACCGGCCTCGGGCAGCGCTGGAAGTCTCAAAACTCTGAAAAAAATGGTGCGAATTACCCGAATCGATCTCGGACTGTTTCCAGATTTCGATATCAACGACATGTCTGACCGGCTGGCAGTTTCTGAATATGTCAGCCAGTCTTCAAATGCATATTTGATGAATTTCGTCGCCCACCAGAATCTTGAAAAGGCTGCCGATAAATTGAAAAGTGGCGACATGCCAGACAAAATGAGCGACAAAGACCTGCTCGCACTTTTTCCACCCGACATTACCAACATGAGCAGAGAACGGGCCGAAAACATTTTCATTACCTATCTGCTGCAGAATTTTGTGCCGCCGGGTGCGAGCTGGGAGAAGAAAGACCTGGCGAACAAGCAGTCATTTTTGCAGCTTGACCACGTGAAAACCACACCTCCCCAGGAAATGGTGGATTTTCTTTCAAAAAATGGTATTAAATGGACACTTGATTCTAAACCACGCCTTGATGAAAGATATTATTCACCCAAGCTTTACAAAGGTGAATTTCTCAAACTGCTGTCACCAAAATTCAACCTGCCGGTCAGCCAGTTTATCGAGCAACTTTCGTGGCTTCCCGATGCAACCAGATCTTTCGACGTTGAGGTCAAAGAAGAAGGTTTCGGCCAGCCTTCAACCGTTAAAGAAGACGACAACGGCATTTCAATCATCAAAGAAGACGGCGACCCCTACGCAATAAAAGTTGAAGTGCAGAAAATCAGAAAAGCCTATTCATATGTTGACCCGGTTAATGATTTTGCCATGCAGATGCAGGACCTGGTCGAATTTTTCAAAAAATATTACAGTTCGAGCGACTCGGATACACCCAAAGAACCCAAGCGTTATCTTTCAAACATTGACTGGCCGCTTCCTGACGAACCTGGCCCGCCTCCCTCCCCTCCCGATGGGTATCAGTCAGTATGGATTCCCGGAACCCCTGGAGTTCCGCCCGGCCCGCCGACCTGGGATTACAAAGGCGGCAAGGAAATTCAACTCAAATACCCGACCGCTTCAAACCGCAATTTCGAGCCATCTGGGGGCAGCCCGGATGCGGGTGAAAAAACTTACCCCATATCTAAAACCGACACTGACAGCAAAGGAGACAGTGATTTCACCGAAGGCAAGGATGTAAGCAAGCCCCAGGCTCCTTTCTCCACTGCCCACCCGCCGATTACTTACGAACACGGCGGCTCCTGGGATGGCGCGCCTGGCACCGATGGAATCCCACCCACTCAGGGGAAATGGGATTTCGTCAAAATTCCCGATCCGCCCACCAGTGACAGCGGGTCGACTGACCATGAGTGCAAATCCTGCTGTTTCGCCGCCGGCACCCCGGTAACCCTCGCTGATGGTAATATTCGAAATATTGAAGATATACAGATTGGCGACAAGGTAAAATCATTCGATGAAGCTAAGGGAAAATTTGTCGAAGGCCTGGTAACCAAACTTGAATGCCCGGTGCGCGATCATCTGACCACGATTACCTTTGAGAATGGTTCTATTCTGCAGCTGACCAACGAGCACCCCCTTCTCAGCCGCCAGGGCTGGGCATCTATCGACCCGGAAGCAACTCTGGAAGATCACGGCATGAAGGTGAAGACCCTGCGGGTCGGCAGCCAGGTTCGCCATTTCGAAAAAGAATGGCTGAAAATTAAAAGCATTTACACCGAAACAACAGAAATTCAGGTCTTCAATCTCGCCCGGGTTGAGCCGGCCCAGACCTATCTTGCCGGCCAATTCGTCGCCCACAACAAGCCTGACTCGGAATTCAACAATGAGAACCCTGGCGGCGAATCGGGTGGCGGTGAAGGAGCCAATACCGGCACCGGTAATCCTGGTCAGGATGGCACCGATGCCGGTGGAAACAACCAGGCCGGAACCGGGCCAGGCAGTGGTGGTGGCGGCAATGACGGAAACACGGGAACCATGCCGGGGGGAGGTTCGGGCAGCGGCAGTGGTTCCGGTAACAACAACAACAGCAACTCATCGGGCTCCAATCCATCTGGAGCCGGCAACCCCGGCGGCAGCTCTGGTTCTAGTGGCAACACCAGCGGCAACAGTGGTCCTGGCGGCAACACCGGCTCTTCAGGAAGCTCGGGCGGCAGCCCTGGCAGCTCAGGCTCAGGATATCCTTCCGGAGGCGGCTCTCCTTCGAGTGGTGGCGGTTCGCACTCAAGCTATTCAAGTTCTTCTTCGTTCAGTATATAATGGAGCATACAAATCGCTGGAGGAACCTGGATGAAAAAGCTTTTACTGCTTGTCATGGCCATTTTGATGGCTGGCCTGTGCTTCGCTGAAGAAGAAAAAACCTGGCTGCTTGCCATGAAATCAGACAAAGATCTGAAATTTCAGGCAGAAATCAGCCTGCAGGCCCGCACCCGCCTGGCCATGATGTTCATGCCCGAGCAGGAAATCTTCATGCGCATGCATGTTTTAAAAAGTTTTTTGATGAAAGCGCTAAGACCTGATGGAAAATATGAAAGCGAGTCGGTAGTGGCTACCGCCACCCTCGAAAATTACGTCGCGGGTCAGCCAAATCAGAAAATGGAAGAGGAACTTCTCAACGACATTCTCTGGACAAGCGGCATCGGGGGGCGAAGCGCCATTATTTCGGGACTTCACGACCCGAACGGAAAGATTTACGAAATCAAGGGCGTACCGGAAAAATACGTGCGCTATTTCCAAAACGATCTGATGTTCTTTCCTGACAAACCGGTCAAAATTGGCGAAACCTGGAAGCGCACTTTCGAGCACCCGCTGGCATTTGACCCGAACCAGGAGCCAATTTTATGTCAGGTTGATGTTTCTTATAAGCTGGAAAAAGTTCTCGAAGAAAAAAATGAAGCAGAAGTGAGTTTTGCGATGACCACGGCATCTGACCATATAATACAGAACGGCCAGAAGGTCAGTGCAGCCATGAAGCTCGAACGCACCGGAACCATGAAGCTCAAACTCGACAACTGTGTGCCGTTTAAAACGATCAGCAACAGCTATTTTATTGTTGAATTTTCCAAGACCAATTACATCAAATCCGACGAGATTTACGAAGCAACCTACAAGATTATCGACAAAGCCAACTAGTATAATGCGGGCGGGCGCGGTGACCCACCACGATTACCGTGAAATACCCGTCGTTTGTCAGAGAGAGAATCTGGAATAGAAGCCGCAAAGTTTTACCATCAGGCATTTGTGTTCGAGGGCTCTAACCATCTGATTCAGCAGATCGTTAGAGGGGGGCAGAGAAATTTCGATACTGACGATTTTCTGCCAGGGTTTGCCCTCGAAGTCATTGGTCTGAATATCAAAAACATTTAAATTAAACATTTTAATTATATCGACCAGTTCGAGAATCTTGCTGTTATCATTGCCAATACCGCAAAGAATGGTGGTTAGAAGCTCAGGTTCAAGACTCAGGTTGGGCTGCCGGGAAAAAGTCATGAACTTCGCAGGCCCGATTAATTCAGATTTCAATCCTTCGCGGATAACAATCAGATCAGGCCTGGTTTTCAGAAGGTTTACCGGTAACACCGCAGCAGTAGGGTTAACGCTCTGAAGGTTTTCATAAACTTCTGAAGCACTGCGACATATCTTGATTTTGAGATCATAAGAAATCGACAGAAAGAACCCGCGCAGCAATCTCAGCATTTCATTGGTAACACAGAGTTCATGAACTTCTGAAAGATCGCGGGCAGTATTGCTGACCAATACAAATTCCGGTGAAAAATAGAATTTTTCTGCAACCGCAATTTTTCCAGAAAGAAGTGATTCGAGAAGCGCGCTTCCATCGGGTGAAAACTGCGGAGTAACACATGCAAAACCTGGATTTCCCCCGTCGATTTGCGCAAGAAAATCTTCAAAGTTGTCAACTGCAGCAAGGGGTGCTGAAAGCCCAAAACGCGCCAGAGCAGCATCTTCTGCCCAACCGTTTTTTTCTCCAAAGACACAGAATTTACCGGCCTTCTGTCGAGCGCGACTGATTGAAAAAATCTGCAGAAAAACTCGTGCAACTTCTTCACGGCTCAAACGGTTGCCGGCAATTTTACTGAGCTTATCAATAATCTGAATTTCACGACCAGGCACCAGAACCGGCTCTCCGGTCTGAGTCTTAGCCCGGGCAATTTCCTGGGCCAGAGAGGTTCGCTCCATCAGCAATCCGACGATCTGCTCGTCGATACCGTCAATCGTTTTTCTCAGTTCCTCTAACTGGTTCTGTGTCATTATTTTTCCCCTTCATGGTTTTATACATCTGGCACTGTGGGTCGTTTTCACGACAATAGGCATTCTGAGCATACTGGCAGGGTGCCCCGGCGTTTTTAAAAATATTCGGCGCAACTTTTCTAACTTCACGCAGCATTTCAAGAGCAAGGGCGCGAATTTCCCACTGGGCCTTGAGGCAACAGCGCTGTTCGAAAAAATTGAACAGACTGCGGGCATTGAGGGTAAAAACCAGCTTGGTTTCAATCGCGTTGGGAAAAACATAGCGGGCGTCTTCGGGGGGAATCCCCGCATCAACCATTTCGCGATAAGCTTCAAGCGTGTGTTCAAGAGCTTTGTTATAAATTTCGAGAGCCTGAGAGCTGGCTGCAATCTTGGGTGGCGTAATGAAAGGCAGCGAGTCGACCTTCATATAGTTGACATAGCGCTGGCTTTCCTGAGAATAGGAAGCAATGCGATGTCTGACCAGCTGGTGGGAAAGGGCCCGCGAAATTCCATCGACGCTGAAAGTGAAATCGGCGTGTTCGAAAGGCGATAGATGGTTGCGCTGCCGTAGAAAGTCGAGCAGTCGTTCAACTTCCTGGTCGGAAAGGCGATCATCGATATCATCGGCCGACCTGTTTGAATAACAGCGGCGGGCGGCAATTGCCACCAGGCGGTCAGGGTCGGGGGTATTGCGCATTAAAACCAGATGCATCGATTTTTCCCTTCAGCAGTACAGGCAAAACCTGCTGTAAAAATCAGAGCCAGTTTCTTACAGCAGGTTCCACAATTATCCAATGGCCCAATTACTGAGCGGTTTCTTCAGTGGTGGCTTTGGGGGCTTTTTTGCCCTTTTTGGCAGCAGCGGCGTCAGCAGCGGCTTTTTTCTGGGCATCGAGCTTGGCCTGGAATTTTTCAACGCGGCCGGTGGTATCGACGAAGCGCTGAGTGCCGGTAAAGAAAGGATGACATGCTGAACAGACTTCAACCTTCATTTCAGTTGAGGTTGAAATGGTTTCAAATGCATTGCCACAAGCGCAGGTAACATTGATCAAATTGGTTTTCGGGTGGATTTTTTCTTTCATGACTGCTTTCTCCGTAGAAATTAAAACTCTTTTGAAGCCTCTTCGAGGCTGTCGAAGGTCTTGATAATGTGCTGAAGCTGAATCAGCTGGAAAATGCCGTAAATATAGGCATTGAGGTTGATCAGAATAAGCTCGCCACCGGCATCTCTGAGTTTTTTCAGAGTCCCGATGAAAAAGCCCAATCCTGATGAATCTATGTAATTGGTTCTTTCGAGGTCGAGAACCACTTTTACCTTTTTCTCATCGATCAGTTCCTGAACCTGCTCCTTGGCCTTCGGCAGAGTCCACATGTCGAGATCGCCAATCAGCGAAAGAACGATGTAGCCTTTGGTTGCATCTTTTCTTTCAAAGGTCAGTTTTTCCTTGTCTGATTTTGACATTTCGTTCATTTCATCCTCCAACTGGATTTTCATTAATCATGCCGAGGGCGCTTGTTAACAATATCGATGGCGCTGCAGACGGCCATGGTGATATTGGCTTTTCCCTGGGCAGAATCAAGATCAACATTGATTACTGCATTTCCGATTTCGGTTACCACATATTTGGGCGGCAGTGAATTGAGTGCCAGCGCAATAACATCGAGCTTGCAGCGTTCACAGGCACAGACATCCTTTTCACGGCGTCTGATTATTTCATCGAGCATGCGTTTGACCGCCGACTCCATTTTATTTACGATTACAATTTCTTCCATCTTAATCCTCTGCGGGCCGATCTGCTATTGCCCCAATTTTGCACGCAATGTCTTGGGATCAATATTCAGAAGTCTGGCTGCCTTAAGCTTATTGCCACCGGTATATTCAAGAACTTTTCGAACATACATGCGCTCCATGTCTGAGAGCGTCAAAATATGCTCGTCATCTGAATTCTCACCGGGCATCGGGCCGGGCTGCCTGATTTTCTCGGGAAAATCTTCGGGCTCGATCTGTGCTGACCGCGATAGAACCACAGCGCGTTCAACCACATTACGTAACTCGCGAACGTTACCGGGCCAGTTAAAATTCATCAAAGACTGCATTCCTGCACTGCTGATTTTGAGATCAGGTTTGTTATACTTTTTCGCAAAATCGGCGATGAAATATTCAACCAGAGCCGGAACATCCTCCATGCGCTCACGCAGTGGCGGAATATGAATTTCTACGACGTTGAGCCGGTAATAAAGATCTTCGCGGAATTTGCCGCGCTTGATTTCTTCAAGCAGATTCTTGTTGGTTGCCGCAATAATTCTGACATCAACCCGAATCGTTTCGTTGCCGCCGATACGCTCAAACTCCTGCTCCTGCAGAACCCGCAGCAGCTTGGTCTGGGTCATCAGCGACATATCACCAATCTCGTCGAGAAACAACGTACCTTTGTCGGCACGCTCAAAGCAGCCTTCCTGCCTGCTGATCGCACCGGTAAAAGCACCGCGTTCGTGCCCGAACATCTGACTTTCAAGGAGCTCTGAGGGAATAGCCGCACAGTTTATTTTCAGAAACGACTTTCCCAGCCTCGGGCTCTGCCTGAAAATGGTTTCGGCAACCATTTCCTTGCCGGTACCACTCTCGCCGGTTATCAAAACAGTAACATCATTCACCGCCACCTTGGATACAAGGCCAAGGACATCCTGGATGACGTCGCTGTTTCCGATTATCTGTGCTTTCATGGTTTTCCGGATGACAAGTTCTAGCCCGGTCAAAGAATCGCTTCTTTGACTAAAAGGCGTTCTCAAATCATAGCACAGGCAAGTAGCCATGTCAAGAAAAGTTCTGTTACAATCCCGGTTACAGGCAAAATCGGGACAAAGTCGGCGGTACCCTGATGCGGGGTACAATTTGCCGTCAATTTTCAAAAAACCCTTGAAAATCTTGCTCTTCTGAGAGAAAATGGAGAAAATCAGATTCTCAATAGAGAGCTGTGACATAGCTGGAGGATATAAAAAAAATGGCATTCAAGATCTTTGTGGGCAACCTTCCGTTTTCAGTCGACAACAACCGTCTACAGCAGGAATTCTCGCAGTTTGGCAAGGTCGAAGGCGCCAAAATCATCATGGACCGCAATTCTGGCCGGTCAAGAGGCTATGGTTTCGTCGAGTTCGCCGAAAAATCCAGTGCTGACGCTGCGGTTGAAAAAATGAATGACCACGAAATGGATGGACGAAAACTGACCGTCAGTCACGCCAAAAATTCGGGCTGAACTGTCTGACAATTTGAATTTTCCATTTTTTGTCTGCAGATCATCGTTCAGGAGCCACCAAAAATGCAGATAAATGCTGAATTACTGCAGAAACTCAAAGTCGCTGCAGTTAAAAATGCCGGTTCTTATGTCGAAAAGGTTCTGGTTTCATCAACCGAACACGGGAATTTTGGCATGGATCTGATTGACCGCCTGCATGACCAGCTTCCGGCTACGGCTTGCGATAACTGCGGCACCTGTTGCAATTCGATTTCAATTTTTTCAATTGAGTATCATCGCATTATTCGTGACCTGATGACCCGTTGTTCTCCCGAACGCCTGAGGCGATTCATCGTTTCTGCACTTCGCCTCGACCAGCGACAGGCTGAAATCGGCTCAGAGAAACGATTACGCTGCGTTTTTCGCGATGATGAAACAAAAGTCTGCCTGATTCACCCGGTGCGACCTTTTGCCTGCCGCATTTTCGGACTGCTCAAAAGTGACGGCACCCGTGAATGTGAGCGGGTCAGAGACGTCAATTTTCCACCACGGACGGTAAGCGAAGAGTTTTTAACCGAGCTGCAAAGCCGGGTTCTGGAAAATTCAGAGAGCTACGAACCCTTTGCGGGAACGGGAAAGATTCACTTTTTTCCATTTGAGTTCTGGATCTATCGCTATATTTTTTCGCCCCAACGGGCATTACAGATTTATCGCGAGGTAATGATTCCCATGTCGGGAGCTCTTACCAGCTTCTGGAAAGAAAAGAGAATATTTGTCGACATTGAAAACGACGACTGAACCATCGATAAGAATTTTGCATTGTCAATTCCCAATAAACTTTTGAATATGAGTCAATCATGCGCCTGTTGAACTTTTTCTGTCTTGTTTTTTTCCTGACTGTGGCCGGCATGGTGGTTGCCGGAACCGGTTCCTGCCCGGTGTGCAGAATCGAGTTTCCTGTAATGGATTGGGAAAAAGAACCGAAGAGCGATTCAGTC
>JBMOKV010000483.1:0-8134 GCA_049325495.1 Candidatus Rifleibacteriota bacterium
ATAACCGGTAAAAATAAGGCATGCCGGCAAAAGAGTGCCGAAAAGATCAAGATGGTTGCCGACTGAAAAGACAACCGGTTCGTTGGTAAGACGCCGGCGCGCAAGCACGTGAAAATACTCATGCACAACGATTACCAGAAGAAATGCGGCGATATCGATTCCCAGTCGGCTCAAAAATTGAACAGCGGTTGATAAAGTCATAAAGCGACTATAACACAAAGTCGTTTAATTACTGAACATTCGCTTTTTTGCGGCTTGACAGCCGTCACTAAATAAAGCATCATTGCACACGAATTTCAAGTCATTTCCATTTTGCGGGAGATATCAGATTGCAGGATTTCAGAGAATTTTTAGAAAAAAATATTGTGGTCTTCGACGGTGCCATGGGCACCATGCTCTATCAGAAAGGCGTCTACATCAATCGGGTGTATGATGAGCTGAATCTTTCTCAGCCTGCTCTGGTTCAGGAAATCCACCGCGAATACCTCGCCGCCGGAGCAATGGTACTCGAAACCAACTCCTTCGGAGCAAACCGTTTCAAGTTGCAACCCCATGGTTTGGCCGACAAACTTGAAGTGATCAACTTTCAGGCAGCCAAACTGGCCCGCGAAGTAGCCGGCGACAAAGCCTACGTTGCTGGTGCAATCGGCCCGCTGGGTATAAGAATTGAACCATGGGGCAAAACCTCCGTCGAAGAAGCTGAAGCTGCATTCGTCGAACAGGCGCGGGGTCTGCTTGCCGGCGGGGTCGATCTTTTCATTCTCGAAACCTTCTTCGATATCAATGAAATTCATCAGGCGATCAAAGCGGTGAAAAGCCTGACCGACAAGCCAATTATTGCGTCGATGACCATCAACGAAGACGGAAACGCCCTCTACGGAACGACCGTCGATGTTTTTACCCCCAAACTTGAAGCCTGGGGTGCCGATGTTATCGGGCTCAACTGCTCGGTCGGCCCAAAAACCATGTTCGATGCCATTGAAAAAATGCGTGAACTCAGCCAACTGTACATGATCGCCCAGCCCAACGCCGGTTTGCCAAAGGTTGTCGACGGCCGCATGATTTACCTGTGCAACCCCGAATATTTTGGCGAATATGCCAAACGCTTCATTCAGGCCGGAGTCAGAATCGTCGGCGGCTGCTGCGGAACCACCCCCGAGCATATTAAATGGGTTGCCAATGCGGTAAAAGCCCTGAGTCCGGGCGGGCGCAAGATTATCTCGGTAACTTCGAAAAAGAAGACGCCGGCTGGCGCAAACATTGAAGTTGTCCCACTCGAAAAAAAATCAGGCCTAGGAGAAAAGCTCGCCGCCGGGAAATTCATAGTGACCGCAGAATTGACACCCCCTAAGGGTTGTGAACCGGAATCGGTTATTGAACGAGCCCGTCAACTCAAGGAAGCCGGCATCGATGCCATCAACATTCCCGATGGCCCGAGAGCTTCCGCACGGCTTAGTCCCCTGGCCATGTCCCTGCTCATCGAACAAAAAGTCGGAATTGAAACGATTTTGCATTATTGCTGCCGCGACCGTAACATTCTTGGAATCCAGTCAGACCTGCTCGGTGCTTATGCCATTGGGCTTCGCAATATTCTCGCCATTACCGGCGATCCGCCGAAAGTTGGCAATTATCCCCAGGCAACTGCCGTTTTTGACATCGACTCGATCGGTCTGGTAAACGTGGTTTATCGATTGAACAATGGTGCCGACCTCGGTAACAACCCAATTGGACGTCCCACCGGATTTGTCGTTGGGGTAGGGGCCAACCCAGGCGCCATCGACCTCGATCTTGAAGTTAGCCGCTTTGAATGGAAAGTCGATGCCGGCGCCGAATTTGCCATTACCCAGCCGGTTTTCGATGTTTCACTGCTCGAAAGATTTCTCGAACGCATCAGTCATGTGAGAATTCCGGTGTTTGCCGGCATCTGGCCTCTGGCCAGTTTGAAAAACGCCGAATTCATGAACAACGAAGTGCCCGGGGCATCAGTTCCAGAACCCTTGATGGAAAGGCTGCGAAAGGCTGGCAACATTGAAGCTCAGCGTGAAGAAGGTATTGCCATTGCCAGAGAAGCTCTCGAGCGGCTCAAACCAATGGTTGAAGGGGTGCAGATTAGCGTGCCATTCGGCCGGGTTGAAAGCGTCCTTAAAGTTATTGATGTCCTTGGATAAAATCGGAGATGACCATGACCAGAATTTCAGTCGCCCAGTTCAATGAATTAATTTCAAACAAGATTTTGATTTACGATGGTGCCATGGGCACTAATCTGCAGACCCAGGGTCTGTCATCTCAGGATTTTGGTGGCTGTGACGGCTGCAGCGAAGCTCTGGTGCTTTTCTGTCCTGAAGCCATAAAAAAGGTTCACCGCGATTTCGTTAAAGTTGGTTGTCAGGTCATTGAAACCAATACTTTTGGCGCAACCAGAATCACACTTAAAGAATACGGACTCGAAAACCGTGTGGCTGAAATCAATGCCAAAGCGGTGCAACTTGCAAAAGAGGCAATCGATGAAGCCGCTCCCCCTGAAAATGTTCTGATTGCAGGGTCGATTGGCCCGACTTCGATGCTTCCATCGCTTGGCAATATCTCGTTTGACGATATGAGCACTGCTTATTACGAGCAGATGGCAGCGCTATGGGATGCGGGTGTTGATATTTTCCAGATCGAAACCTGCCAGGACCTGCTGCAGATCAAAAGCGCCCTCGATGCCGCCCGAAAACTTTTTGAAGAAAAAAAATCCCGCTGTGTCGTGGTCGTTTCAGTGACCCTCGAATCCTCTGGTACCATGCTGGTTGGCAGCGACATCAGTGCAATTACCGCAACCCTTGAACCTTATGACTTCATCGACGTTCTCAGCATCAATTGCGCTACTGGCCCGCTGGAAATGGTCAGGCACGTTTCCCACATGGTCAAGAACTGGCCCCGCGCCGTTGCCGTAATGCCTAACGCCGGTTTGCCTGAAAACGTTAACGGAAAGCCGGTTTATCGAATGACTCCCGAGGAATTCGCAGGGTTTCACAAGCAGTTCGTCGAAGAATTCGGAATCAATATTGTCGGAGGCTGCTGCGGTACCAGACCCGATCATCTTGAAGCAGTCGTCAAGGCTGTTAAAAACCTTAAGCCAATGCGTCGTGAAGTAAGACTTCAACCCCAGGCAGCGAGCCTTTTTTCTGCCGTATCTCTGCGACAGAAACCTTCTCCGGCAATGGTTGGCGAACGAACTAATGCCAACGGAGCAAAGCAGTTTCGCGACCTTCTTGCAGCCCAGGATTGGGAAGGCATGACCGCCATGGGGCGCGACCAGGCAAGGGGCGGGGCTCACCTGGTTGACCTGTGCGTAGCATATGTGGGCCGCGACGAAGTGGCCGATATTAAAACCCTGGTGCCCATGTTCGCTACTCAGGTTAATCTGCCTCTGGTAATAGATTCTACCAGTCCTGCCGCCATTGAAGCCGCATTGAAACGGCATGGCGGCCGATGTGTCATCAATTCCGTAAATCTGGAAGATGGCGGGGCGCGGTTGCGGCAGATTGCTGCTTTGGCAAAGCGCTTTGGTGCCGCCCTTATCTGCCTGACCATCGACGAAGAGGGAATGGCTAAAAATGCCCCGCAAAAGCTTGCCGTGGCCGAAAGAATTCATCGTATTCTCAGCGGCGAATTCGGATTCAGATCTTCAGACCTGATTTTTGATCCGCTTACCTTCACGGTTGGGAGCGGCGATGTAGACCTCAGAAATTCTGCCGCAGAAACCCTCAAAGCCATAAGTCTTGTCAGCCAGAAGTTTCCTCAGGCTAATACCATTCTCGGCGTAAGTAACGTTTCATTTGGCCTGTCTCCCGCTTCGCGAGAAATTCTCAATAGTGTTTTTCTGCAGGAAGCAGTCAATGCCGGGCTTTCCTGTGCAATTGTTAATCCTGCCAAGCTTCTGCCTGCCCATGCGATCAAAGAAGAAGAAAGAAAACTATCTCTCGATCTCATCTATAATCCCAGGAATGACGGCAGTGAGCTCAAAGCCTTCATGGACGCATTTGCCCGGCAGGGCCAGCGGATTCGCAAAAGCGAGGATGCTTCTCTGCCTGATGATGAACGCCTGAAAAACAAAGTGATTGACGGGGACGCCAGCGCTCTTGACCAGTTAATCAAACGTTTGTTGGAAAAGGAACAGCCCGAAAATATAATCAATCAGATTCTTCTTCCTGCCATGAAGATCGTCGGCGAACTTTTTGGTGACGGTCGTTTGCAGTTGCCATTCGTGCTTCAGTCCGCGGAAGTTGTTAAGAAAACCGTTGGTCTGCTCGAACCATTCATGGAAAAGAAACCATCACATCCCGACCGCCGTATGGTGCTTGCAACCGTTGCCGGGGATGTTCATGATATTGGAAAAAACCTGGTAAATATCATGCTTTCAAATAATGGTTACAAAGTTTTTGACCTTGGCATCAAGGTTGATATCAGTGAAATGATCAAAGCGGCTCAGGATAACGATTCACGCGTAATCGGCATGAGTGGCCTGCTGGTGCGCTCGACTCAAATCATGAAGGAAAATCTCGAAGAGCTCAATCGCCGGGATTTTTTGCCTGCGGTTATTCTGGGGGGCGCCGCCCTCACTGCAGATTTCGTCGAAAAAGAACTTAAGCCTCTTTATCGGGGTCGGGTTTTTTATGCCCGCGATGCCGTTGATGCTCTGAAGCTTATGGAGCTGCTGGGAAAACCCGGCGAAGCTGATAAGTCTCAGGCCGAAGCGGCTTCTGCAAAAAAACAGGCGAAACCACCCAGAAAAGTACCCGTAGACGATGAAATGCTCGGGGCTGCTAATCGGCATCAGTTTGTTTCAGCCCAGAATATTGTCAAAGCTCCATTTTTATCAAGTCATCTGCTTGAAATAAATTCAAATGAACTTTTCAGTCTTCTTTCACACAAAGTTTTATTTGAAGGGCGCTGGGGTTTCAATAAAGGCAGCCTGAAGAAGAATGAATATGAAAAAATTCTTGAAGAAAAAGCCCGACCTGCGTTGAACCGCTTTATCGAATTCGATCGCACCCATGAAATATTCCAGGCAAAGGCAGTTTATGGGTATTATCGCTGTCGTGCCAGAAAAAATCAGATCAGAATTTTCGACGATTCCGGGCTGACCATCGGCGAATTCCAGTTCCCGCGTCAGGCAAAAGCGCCACATCTTTGTGTTGCCGACTTTATCAGTTCTGAAACCGACGATATAATTGCTCTCTGGGCAGTCACCCTTGGTGCGAAGGTCATCAACGAAGGGCAAAAACTCTTCAAAAATGATCAGTATTGCGACTACCATCTTCTGCATGGCCTGGGAGCAGAACTGGCCGACTGCGGAGCCGTTCATGTTCATCGACACATCCATCGCGAGCTTTTCAACGAGCCATTAACCGATAACCAGGTTGCCGGATGCCGCTATTCTTTCGGTTATCCCGCTTGCCCTGACCTCGCTGCTCAGAAAGAATTGCTGAGAATTCTTCAGGCACAGCGCATCGGCATCGAGCTGACCGAGCTTTATCAGATGGTTCCGGAATTATCGGTGTCTGGTTTCATTCTCTTCAATCCCCATGCCCGATATTTTGTGCCCTGAACTAATTAAGGATTCGCAAATTGCAAAACCAGCTTAACCGCATTTTGCCATGGCATCGCAAGCTCTATTCCCGGCACCTGATGCTGAGAAGGCTGGGCCGAAAAGACGCCCGGGAATTATATCGCCTGATTACCGAAAACCGCGACTACCTGCGGTCCTGGATGCCACCCTTCCCCGATCGCATTAATTGCGGTCTGATTGAAGAATGGCTGGCGGAAGACCAGAAACTAATGCGGCGCGGCGAACGCATCGATCTGGGAATTTTGTCCCTCGATGGCAGCCAATTGCTTGGCCGGGTTGCCCTGCATTCTATCAAATGGGGCATTCAGCGCAGCGCAAGCATCTCTTACTGGCTCAGCCAGAAATCCACCGGCTCTGGTTTCAGCACTGAAGCAGTTGCAACTCTCATTTCATTTGCATTTGAAGAGCTGCAGCTGCACCGTATTCTTGCGGAAATATCTCCTGATAATAAGCCCTCGCTGGCGGTGGTAGCCAAACTTGGCTTCCGCAACGAGGGCTTGAATGTTAAATCCCTGTTTCTTAACTCATGCTGGCAGGATACCTGCCAGATGGCACTGCTTGAAGAAGAATACGATCAGCTCGCAGAGAGCTGGATCAGGCGAGGCATTCTCGGAGTCTGATCTGGATCAGCGGCCAATCGAGCGCCGTCGTGACGAACCGCTTGAATAAGCAGCTGCCGGCATTCTGATGCTGAAAAGAATCTGTTCGGGGCGATCCGGGTATGCCGCTCTGAAAAGCATAAGCCCGTTAGCGGTAGTGGTGATAATAAGTCCCCCGCCTTTGCTGTTTCCATAAGCCGGAGTCATGCCAACATCAGCGCTGATCAACTTTCCGTTCTTCTGGGCAATTGTTCCTTTGGTGCCCAGAGCGCCGATGGTGTGTCCGAAAACAATTCCCTGGACACCAAGAACCTGCAGGTTCTTTTCAACAAGCTCATCATTGTTCCACCAGTCGCGATTCCACAAAACGCTGTCGTGGTTCATGAAAATGCCTTTTTTCCAGTCACCCTGTTCGATGTCATCGCGAAAATCAGCGGCCAGCTCTGACCTTGATATGGGTTTGTTTGGCAGTCCGCCATGAACGAACATGAAACCGTTAACCATCGTAAATAACGGGCGATGGCGAATCCATTGACCATAAAGACCTTTTTCGCTGATTGCCTGATGAAAATCAAGCCCGTCGCGGGTAAAAGAATCGAGAGTGTTCTGGTAATGCTGCTTTTTATGAGAGGTCAGGGTTTTTGCCCATTCTTCAACCTGGCCATTCAACAGCATTGCTTCATGATTTCCAAGCATGCAGATGACCTGTCCACCCTGTTTGGCAGCCTGATTTTCAAGATCCATTACTGCATCATAAACCTGCTTGCTGTGAAGACCCCGGTCATTCAAATCACCGAGCATAATCAAAAGTGCGTTTTCGCCGGTCCATTCAAATCTGAATGAGTCGGGAGCAGTTCTGCGGGCAACTTTCAGACATTCAAGTGTTGCCGTAAGTTCGTCAAACGCGCCGTGTACATCGCCGACGACAAATACTCTGCTGGCGCCGGTTATTTCATACCATGCCGGAAATTTGACCCAATCACGCTGGTAGGCAAAACTCGCAGTGGCAATGGCTAATACTAGAAAAACTGAAAAAATAATTTGAATTCGTCGCATTTGGTTGTCCTTCCTTGTTTTGTTTATGGCTTACCAGGTGCCCGCCCCGTCATTTTTCACGCCTTTTGGGTAAAAATAGATGGTTCGCGAAGTAATGTCCGCACCCCAGTCTCTTCCGGTTTTTAAAGCTATAAGGTCAAGCAGTTCATCGAGAGTGATATCTTCTTCGTCGAGATCAAGCATGAACGGCTGCTCTGCATTAAGACCCTCTATGTTGAAAGATTCCCCGGCCTCCTGGCTGTAAACTTCTACTGCATGCTTCAGCAGAGTGTTGCCATCATAATTCTGGCATTGCCAGGTTTTCATGACCATGAAAACCGCTGAACTTGTGTCTTTGGGAAATATTGGCAGGGCGTCCGCGGGTTGAGCAGTGCCTGTATTATCGGTAGTCGGCTGGTCGGGCAAATTGACCGGAGGAGTCAAAGAATCGGCTTGAACTTCGACCTCATCGGGAATACTGGGAAATTCAGGATTCTCATTAACCGGTTTTTCTTGCGGCGTCGGCTTAACCGGGATAACTATCAACGTTTCGGCCGGCTGAGAAGTGCTTGTGGCAACTGTTGCCGCCGGTTTTTTCACTGGCTTGATTTTTTTGGGCAAGGGAATCAAAGCGCCTTCTGTGGGCTTGTTCTCAGTGGAATTTCCCTGAGTAGCCTGTTTTTTTTCATCACGCTTTTTGATCTCTTCTTTGGCTTTTTCAACCTGTTTGGAACCTGGCATCGGAATGATCAGGTCTCCCTGGGTACTGGCTGAGGCCAGACTTGCGCCGATGAAAATACAGACTGCAATGGCTGTCTTATTCAAATTCATTCTATTTTGTCTCCGAAATGCATACACTATTAAGTGATTCTACCTGATAATCCTA
>JBMOKV010000484.1:0-8122 GCA_049325495.1 Candidatus Rifleibacteriota bacterium
GGCAATAAACAACCAAACCCCGGCAAACATTTATTTGAATTCCGGCATTAAAGCCGCCGCATAATTTATGAAAGGACCCACCTTAAATTTTTCAAAAAAATGTCTTGACCGCGGGGGGCATTATACTGACTCTGATTTTCCGGGTTGATGTGCCCGACCGTTTCAAGTCCATTTGCCTGGTTCTTCAGATAAGCACGGTACAAAGTATCTTCACCAGAAATAATATCGGCAAATTGTTTTGAATCAAGATGCACCAGGAAATACTTGGGCAGCAGCTGGTCTTCCTGGAATTCCTGGGTCAAATCGATACTCAGTCTGACATCGCAGCTGTTCTGTGCGATTTCGTCCTGGGTTATGTAGTGGGGCTCAAAACGCAGGATTCTTTTTGATTTAATATCGAATACCTGGAATATCAAAATATCTTCTGGCGCGATTAATCCAAGAGGTTTGCAGTCGATGCGGGCAAATCCCTGATCGATCTGACTTGCAGTAATGGCCTTCTGCATAACCTTGGCCGTTCTGACGTTTTTAATCTGCATTACCGTGTCATCAGGGAAAATGCTGTTTTTAAGCTTTTTACACTCACAATACACATTTACCGTCATTTCTTTGCTGCCAGAAGAATTTTCCGGGGAAGAATCTTCTACATGAGATTTCGCAAGCCTCCAGATCATGTCTTTCTGAACAGCCTCCAGCTTAAGTGCAGCGTATTGATACTGGGGATTAAGCTTCAAAGATTTATTGAATTCTTCAATGGCAAGCTCAGATTTTCCGGCAAGATGATAGAAATTGCCTAGCTTGGCATGCAGGTCTGGAAAGTTTGGATTGTTGTTGACAAATCTTTCATGAAGATCTATCAGAGTTTCGAGTCGTTGAATGTAATTGTTCAGCTCGGCAAGTCGGCCATGCATTCCGGGGTAACTCGGGTAGAGCTTGGCAGCCTTGTTGTAAGATCTGAAAGCCAGATACATTCTGCCGGTCATGTAGAAGATATCACCCAACACGAAGAAGATTCTGGGATTTTTGTTTTCGATGCCAAGCAGAAGCTCGATAGCCTGGTCTGACTTTTGAAGATGAGCCAGGGTTTTGGCAAGATTGATCTTGGCGTCAAGATAATTGGGATTACTTTGCAGAGCCATGTCAAATTGTGCCTTTGCTTCAGCATATTTTTCTGATTTAAACAAAATTTTGCCCAGATCATTAACCAGATCAAGATGTTTTGGGTTTTTTTCAATTTTTTGTTTAACTATTTTTATGGCTTCTTCGACTTTGCTGTAATTGCCGGTTAATGCGCCAAGATAACCAAGAGCAAGGTGCTGCTCGGGGTCAATGTTTATGGCTTTCTGAAGGGCTTCAATAGCCTGGGAATTCTCATTGTTGATCAGCATGATTTCGCCAAGAAGCTCAAGAAGAGGAGCGCAGTTAGAAGAAAATTCCATGAACTTAAGCAGGTGATCGCGAGCTTCATCCAGGTAACCAAACATCATGTTATAGCGGATATATTTCACCTGGGACCGAACATCATTCGCACTAATCACCGGGCTGAACGGACTGTCGCTAACATGGTACAATTCATCGAGCTGCAGGCTCATGGCCTGTTCAGGATCACGGTCACCAAAGATCATGCTTAAGAAGCCACTTTTGCCCTGAGGCTTGCTGATAGAAGTCTCTCGAAGAACCTGGCGGACCAGAAGTCTCAACATTTCACAGTATGGGCCCTTGGGATTGTTTTCAAAAGCGGTTTTTCCATATTGTGGATCAGCTTCTGCAAGCCTTGGCAGCCCACCAATAATTGGAAATGGAAAAATTTTGCTGGTTTTTGCGGTTGAGAATTCGCTGTTGATATTGCTTGCAAGCAATATAAGTTTTTCCCGGGGATAGTTAAGTTTGGTTATGCCCTGGAAAAATCGGACATTGTCGGTTATTGTGCTCAAGCTTGCAAAGTTCAAAAGGAAGAAAATTACATCAGCGGTATCCAGGGCAGTAAACATTTTTTCGTCAAAATTTGACCCGGTATCGATGATTATATAGTCGTATGACTTTTTGGCCAGCCTGATAACCCTTGATAGATCGTCGGCATGAACCTGCTCGGCCTCCATGAAAGTCCTGGGACCTGGAACAACATGAAGATTGTCGAGCACTCTTACGGTTTCAGCTGTCAGATCAAATTTGCTTTCATCGAGCTTGAATTTTTTATTAATGTCGAGAATGGTTTTGGGTGAATGAAGCCCAAAAATCTGGGTGGCTCCAGCGAAGTAGAGGTCCATGTCTATGTAAAGAATCTTCTTGTTCAGCTCGTGGCAGAGAATTTTTGCAAGAACTGCGGCAAATGTAGTTTTACCGTAACCCGATTTGGCAGAAGCAATGGTTAGTACCTTCCCTGAGGGAACACCAGCCTGAGGAGTGGCATTGCTGGGACTCTGGGCGCCTACCATGCGGTTGGTTTCTCTAAGCCTCTGTGAAAGGGTTGAGAGAAGCTTCAGGCTGATGGAAGGATGGGAGTGTAAAAGGCGCTCAAACGCGTTTCCTTCTATTGTGACAATATTTGAAGCCTGGGTCGCCCGCGCAGATGCTGACCTGGAGGCGGTTTTTTCAAAGAACGCCATTTCGCCAAAATAATCGCCGTTTTTAAGCAGAGCTATTGTTTGCTCTCCATGAACGGGGTTTCTTTTATAAATCTCAACTTGTCCAGTTTCAATTATGTAAATGTTTCTTTCAAAAGCGCCTTCCTGAAAAATTATTTCTCCACGTCCAAACTGCTGGGCTTTGGCAATTTTGTTAACCTCGTGCAGTTCCTGGCTGGTCAGCGATTGGAACAGATCTATCTGTGTAAAATCCATATATTGCCCCCGATCAATTTTAGTCTTGTACCAAATATAATTCATTATACTACAACTGCAAGTATAGAAGTTTGAACTTTGAACAAAAACTGTGTTATTTTGTTGCGGGGGTGAAGTATGACTGCTTATTCATTGGAAACGCTAAATCAGAAATTCGAGTTGCGATCATACTCGGTTTACTTTGACATTGTTGACAGCCTTGCCGCTGAAGAATTACTCGATAGCCTCGATCGTGCTACTCCTGTATTCAAGCAGGTTTTCAACTTCCCTGAAGAGCCGGCAGCATCATTTTATCTTCTTAAAAATGAGGCCGAACTTGAGAAGGCCACCGGACAACCCGCTAAGGCCGGCGAAAATATCCGTCTGGTGTACGAAGACAATGCTGTCTTTCTATTGCTTGACAGAATAGAAGAAGGTACAGGCGAAGTTGCGCTGCGAGAACTTGGCCACCTGTTTTTTAACAATCGGGTGAATGAGAAAGAACTGAGAATCAGGCAGTGGCGATCACCTTCGTGGCTGCGTGAGGGGTTTGCCCTGCAGGCAGCCTATAAAATTCGCAGTAACACCCGTGACTGGCTGCAGAAGGGCTGGACAAAACTTCAGGAGGCTCAGAAGGCTAATCAATTGATCAAGCCGGGCATTCTGGTAAAAGATATCCATTTGATACCTGATCCCGCCAGGCGCCAGCTGGCTTTATATCAGGCATTTTATATGGTCAGGCTGCTTCTGGGCATTTATTGCGACAGCTTTTTTACCAAGTATTCGACCCTGATGGGCGCCCTGGAGGACATGGAATCCGAAGAATGCTTCCGCCAGATCACCTCGTTTGATTTTGAAAAATTCTTTTCCCTGTTCAGCGACTGGGTGCAGAAAACTAACGCCTGGACCGCAATGGAATGAGCTGAGGTGTAAAATTGCAGGACGAAATGGATGCCAGAAGATTTCTGGTGGTTCTTTTATTGATTACCCTGCTGGTTGGTGGGTTGGTGCTGGTATTCAAGTCTGATTACCGATTGAAAGACAATCTTTTGTCTAATATTGATTATTACCCCCACGTTACCACCGAAGAAGGGCTGAAATAATTGCTGATCTTTATTCTGCTGTCGCTTTCCATGATTTCGGGAATGGGCTTTGCTGTCATTTCCGGAAGCACTGCCAGCGGAATATTTCTTCTGCTGGCTGCAGTTTTTCTGACCTGCGGCATTATTCCATTCTGGTTCAGGCATGCAGGTGCCCTTTTGGCCGGAGAATGGTCGCAAATTCGCAATGATGAAGAGCCTGTCCCCGCCCTGACTATCCTTTTTCTGATGCTTTCCTGCGCCTGTATCGGGTCATTCAGATATATTTCTGAACTTAACTCTGATTATGCCGGCCATTTGAAAAAAATCTGTGAAAAGCATGAAGATTCTACGACCTGGAATGTTCGTGGTCAGATTCTTGAAGAACCGGTTTTGAAAAATGATTTTCTCGAAGTTTTGATCAGGCCTGAGACAATTCGTCGGGTAGAGAGAAAAAGGGCCGAGATTTCAGATGAACCACAAACCCCAGGGAAAAAAGGCAGAAAGAGTGGTTATGAAACAGTAGTAAGCCTTACTGAATCAGAGCCCGTAAAAGGCGGACTGATTCTTGCCCAGGTATTTGACGATACGGAGGCCTTTCGACAGGTAGATTTCAATCAGACAATTGAAATTGAGGGACAGTTGAACTCCCCGTCTGAAGTGCGTAATCCCGGTTCTCTGGACTTTAAAAAACACCTGCGGAACCGTGGTATTTTTCGAACGATCAGGATTGTCAAGAATAAAGGTTCTTTGAGAATACTGGGCGCAGAAGAAGGTGGTTCGTGGTGGTACCGTTTTGCGCTGCACGTTAAAGATGAGGTTTTGCGGGTAATTAAACAGACGATGCCTTACCCCGAATCCAGCTTCCTTGGTGGAGTTCTTCTTGGCCTGAAAGGCGGGCTTCCCGCCAGGATTTCTCAGGAATTCAGAATGACCGGGGTTTCTCACGTTCTTGCCGTTTCCGGGCTGCATGTAACGATCATCGCGGGTCTGCTGTATGGCATTTTTTCGGTTTTAAAAATTCCTCTGCGGGTTTTTGCCCCGATGATTGTTTTTGCGCTGTTTACCTTTGCTTTAATTGTTGGCTGGCCCAGCTCAGCCGTGCGTGCCGCCCTGATGAACAGCCTTTTCATTTTGTCCCGGGCTTACCTTCAGGACCGGGGTTTTAAGCTTACCGTCATCTTTTCGCTGAGCGTTGCCGCCGATTACATTCTGCTGAGGTCTCCATTGCAGCTTACCGAGCCAAGTTTCATTCTGTCTTTCATGGCGATTTATGCTTTGGCAATGTTTTCAGAGCCCTCGGGTGAATACCTGCGCAAAATTTTGCGAGGTCCCGGCCTGGGATTCGCATTTCTGGCCACCATAGTGTTTTACCTGACAGTAATAGTTAAAAAAAGCCTGGTGCTCGAACCCTGGTTCTTCATTGCGAGCTTTGTTTATGTTGCTGCCACTTTGTTGATAAGTGAAAAACTGGCAGACACTTCCACCTTTCAAAGCTTTGCCTTTGAAATGTTGCCGGCATGGCTGCAGGGATTTCTTGGGGCGCAGATCGCGATTCTGGTGGCAATGATGGGGCCGCTCTCTGCGTTTTATTTTGGGCAGTTTTCTCTGGCTTCGCCAATTGCCAACATCATCGCCATTCCATTAATCGGAATCATCGTGCAGATTGGCCTTATTGCCGGTTTAATCGGATCTTTCGTTCCGGTTGTCGGTATTTATTTCGCTTTAATTCTGAATGCGGCTAACTGGCTCGCGGTCAAATTCTTTCTTAAAATGGCAACATTTTTTGCGATGCTTATCCCTTTCCCAAGGGTTTCACAGCTTGGGTTTGCCGAACTGGCACTGTATTATTTTTTATTGCATCTGTTTTTCTTTCATCGCCAGATTCTTGCTTATGGTCGGGCTTTCCTGGCCGCAGTCATGGAACTCTGGGAGGAGCCGGACTATAAAATGTCCATGGGCATGATCGGGATTTTTGTGGTAATCGTCCTTACCGGTTCGGGTGTCTGGGCACTGAGCTCTCTGGAAGTTAAACCCGATTTTCGGGCAACCATGCTTGATGTCGGGTTCGGGTCAGCTTTACTGATTGAAAGCAGAGGGAAAACGGTTCTGGTCGACGCCGGGCTCAACGACGTTCTTGCCGGATTCGACCGTGGCGAACGAGTAATTCAGCCCGCGCTATCAGAAAAAAAGGTTGATAAAATCGATGCGGTTATTTTGACTACTTCACTACCTGAAAGAATATCCGGGTTGTCTTCGGTAATGGGCGCATATAAGGTCGAGAGAATTTTTGCGCCGTTCCCTTTGCCGGAAAATCTTCAAAAAGTAACTTTTGAAGAGTATGTAAGGTCTTTTTCACTTGCCGACGTGCAGATGGAAAAAAAATTGAAAAAGGGCATGAGTGCCGGGAAAATTCCTGATCTTTACTGGGAATCGGCTTATGAATCATATAATCGTTTGATTGAAGATGTGAAAAAATATCAGGTTTCCTTCAGGCAGATCAAGGCCGGAGATAAGCTTGAAAGTATCGATGAACTGGTTGAGGTTCTTTTCCCCTCCAGCGTCAGTGCGCGGTTTTCAGCTTATTATGAAGGTTTGATTCTGCGTGTCAAAGCCGGTGAAAGAAATATCGTTTATTGTTCCGGCAATGTTCATCCCCTTGAGGATCTGGTAAGTTTTACGCCAGACTACGTCCTGATGGCCGACCTGCCATATCCATACAACAAATTCGAGCGCTTTATCAAATCCCGCAGTCCTGAAGGGGTGGGAGTGAGTTTCAGAATGCCGCCTGCCTGGCTGATCGATGATTACCATCTTTCATCTACCATGAGTTCGAGAAACAAAAGCTATCTGCCACGTTTTCGTGAATGGCGGGTGCCGGTTTTTGTGACAGGCAGCAATGGCGCAGTGGTGATTGATAAGCAGAGAAGCCGCTATCGCATTTTCCCATACATCAAGGAATAGAAGCCATGGTTTTAACCCGCCTCGAAAAAGTCGCTTTTGTCGCTCTGGTAGCCATGCTGGGCACGGGAATTTTCCTGCTGATCGGCAAGGCGGGCCTGGCAAAGCAGAAAAATGAAAAGATAAAAATTCAGATTGCGTCGATTGCAGCTCTGACTGACCAGTCGGTGCTGGTTAAAGATGACGCCAATGTGCCCGGCAATGACAACGATAAGAAGCTCAACCTGAATCGGGCAGATGAGTTGAGCATTGCCGCGATTCCTGGAATGAGCGGCCCTCTGGCAAAAAGAATTGCCGAATTCATTAAAGATCGTGGAACCATCAAAAGTCTTGAAGAATTGATGGAAGTTAAGGGAATGAACCGGAAAAAGCTGCGTCAGCTCGAGACATATGCAACCGTATATGGCGGTCATGCCGGTCAGGCTGCCTGGGGAGAAAAGCTGAACCTGAACTTTGCCACTATACAGGAAATTTCAAGCCTGCCGGGTATTGGCCCAAAAACTGCCAAAGAGATAGTTGAATTCAGAAACCGCAACGGTGGGTTCTTTTCTCTCGAGGATCTGCGTGAGATTCCCGGGCTGACTCCCGCAAAAATTGAAAAATTCATTGAAATGGTAGATGTGAGGTAGTCATGGCGAAATACGGCTTTGAACAGAAATCATTTCAATCGCGACAGACGAATTTTGTATTTTTTGCCCTTCTGATCGCAGTTGCGCTGGTTTTTGCCCTGTTGATAAGCGAAGACCTCGGTGGTCTGGTTCAGAATAATCTCAATGCCGAGATGCGAATTGATTTTGTTAATGTGGGCCAGGGTGATGCAGTTCTGATAAGAACCCCCAGTGGTCGGGTTTACCTGGTTGATGGGGGAATGACCGCAACTCTTGCCGAGGCAAAAAAGGAAAAGCGCGAATTGATTCAGCTTTATCTGCGCGACCAGGGGATTACCAGACTCGATGGGCTGGTCATAACCCACTGGCATAATGATCACCTCGGTGGCCTCATTCCGGTTCTCAGGCTCTATGATATCGACCAGATCTGGGAATGCCCCACAAATTTCGAGACCGACACATTTAAAACATATGAAGAAATATGTGCAAAGAAAAGGATCAGAAGGATTACCGCCAAGGCAGGAGATGTTCTGGAATGGGGTAATGAGCTGTTTGTTCAGGTTCTTCACCCTGACGACAAGACGAGAACGCATAGCTATTCTGATATGAACAACATGTCAGCTGTATTGCTCATACGATATGGTAAAGTTCAGAC
>JBMOKV010000485.1:0-8114 GCA_049325495.1 Candidatus Rifleibacteriota bacterium
CGAGGCATTCATTTTTGAATGAAGCTTTTCAGGTGACAAAAAGACAGTTTAATGGTATTCTGAATCTGTACCAGTTACATAAAATTCGTTCGTATCGGCTTTGTTGCCGGGCGCTTCGACCCGCAAAGCGGGCTCAGCGACCGATAAAGATGGTCATTTTGAACGAATAAAATGGGGTTGGTATTACCCTTTGCGTATGTCCGGGTTTGGGGTTCGGATAAAATGTACAGGGTTTCTGCCGGTCTGGTGACCGGTTTTCTGTTGCATACAGCATGCAACCTGTGCATGAAAAAGTCACGAATTGTTTCGCCGGAAACTGCATTGAAGGCTTTCAGGCTTTGAGCAGGTCATCTGAAGTTACCGTTAGACGATTTTTTCCACTTGAGTTAAAGCAAAGGATTTCAAATGACTGCTTCTTCCATCACTCTTTTCACCGACCTCGATCTATCTGCTTCGGTTCTTCAGGCCCTTGAAGAATCTGGTTACACCACACCCACACCGATTCAGGCACAAATGATTCCGGCCCTTTTGTCTGGGGCTGATGTGCTTGGCCAGGCGCAAACCGGCACCGGCAAGACCGCGGCTTTCGCATTGCCGATTCTTGAACGTATCGTTATAGATAAAAAAACACCGCAGGCGCTGATTCTGACTCCGACCCGAGAGCTTGCAATGCAGGTCTGCGAAGCATTCAAAAAGTATTCCAAACACATCAAAGGTTTGAAAGCCATACCTCTTTATGGCGGGTCAGATTATGGCGTTCAGCTGAGAGCCCTCGACCGTGGGGCCCACGTAGTCGTCGGCACTCCCGGTCGGGTTATGGATCACATCAAACGCGAAACCTTGCAGATGTCGGGAATTAAATGTCTGGTTCTCGATGAAGCAGACGAAATGCTGAGAATGGGGTTCAAAGAAGACGTTGAATGGATACTTGAACATACGCCGGAACAACGGCAGATCGCCATGTTTTCCGCCACGATCCCTGAGGAAATCAAATCGATTACCGGGCGATTTCTCAATAATCCAATTGAAATTTCGATTATAGAAAAGACTGCAACGGTTGAAAACACCCGGCAGCGCTACCTGATCGCCGCCGGGCTCGAAAAGAAAACCGATGCTCTCGCTCTGGTTCTTGAATCGGAGCCCTATGATGCCATTCTGATTTTCGCCCGAACCAAAATGGATACGGTTGAAATTGCAGAAAACATGCAGGCCAGAGGCTATGGAGCAGCTCCACTCAATGGTGATATTCCACAGATTCAGCGCGAAAGAATTATCGAGCAGGTAAAATCGGGCAAGCTCAATATCATAATCGCCACCGATGTTGCAGCCCGCGGCCTCGATGTTGAAAGAATCAGTCATGTAGTGAATTTCGACGCGCCGTTCGACCCGGAAACCTATGTTCACCGCATCGGCAGAACCGGCCGTGCCGGACGCAGCGGCGAAGCGATTCTTTTTCTTTCGCCAAGAGAAAAAAGAATTCTGCAGCTGATTGAAAAAACAACCCGCCAGCCGATTGAGCCGATGCAGCTTCCTTCAGCGGCAGCAATCAATAAAAAAAGAGTTGCCGTTTTCAAACAGAATATTAAAAATGCAATGACCTCAGACAAGTTCGCTTTTTTCAAAAATTTGCTTGAAGATTTCTGCCGTGAGCATGATATCGACGCACTTTCAGCGGCTGCAGCTACTGCATGTATTCTACAGGGCGATCGCCAGCTTCTATTGCCTGAAGAGAAGGGCAGAAGCAAAAAAAGCCAGGAATTTTCACGGTCGAAAGCAGATAATTTTGAAAGCAGGCCAAAGCCCAGAAGAGAGCTTGATGAAGATGCCAACGAAGTTGGCATGCGGCGTTACCGCATTGAAGTCGGCAAGAGCCATGGAGTGCTGCCAGGTCACATTGTGGGCGCAATTGCGGGGGAAACCGGAATTTCAAGCAGACATATCGGCAAGATAAAGCTTTTCAACGATTTCAGCACCGTTGACCTTCCGGAAGACTTTCCGGAACAAATGATCGAAAAACTCAAAACTGCGGTAATCTGCCAGAAGCAGATGCAGATCAGCCTTGATACCGGCTCCAGACCTGCCCGAAAAAGAGATAAACCAGAGCCTGAGCAGCAGCCGGCAAAAGCTCCGGCCAAAAAGAAATTCATCACCGGTAAAGCGATGCGCAAAGAAAAAAAGGGCAAAGAGATTAAAGTCAAAGAAAAGATTCGCGAAAAAGGTGCGGGCAAAAAACCGCCCAAAAGGCGAAGATAGTTTTTTGCAGTCATTTTGCCGTCGCGCTGAATCATCAGGCAAATCTGAATTAGAAAATATCTCCCAATTACCTCGAAAGCATGATTAAAACGCCGACTGAATCAATGCCCGTATAGAACTTGCCACTGAGAAGGCAGGGGCAGGCAACCATGTTCCTTTGAACTGGATCCCCCCCTGCGGGTCTGTGCGGGAATGACAAGAACGTCCATACGTTCGAGGCAATTTTGAGATCAATTCTAGTATCCCCTGAGTAAGCATCAGGTTCAGTTACCGCCTTTTGCCGGTCATTGAGCCAGCTTGGCGGGCAGTTGGTGGTCTGTCGAACCATCGAAGCGACATGAAAATATGAAATTTTCAATGACCGTTTCAAAATGGCGGGGAAACAAAACACTAAATAAGTAGCAAATTTCTTTGACTTTTTGGTGAAATGCGTTATCATAATAGCATTGAGCTTTTTTTCACAATAAATTCCGTTGGGTTTAATGAGACGTTAAGATATTGGAGGCGGGCATGAGTATTGAAAACTTACTTGGAAAAGCTGAAGAAAATGGCAATTTAAGCCATGATGAGATTCAATCTCTGCTGAGCCTGAGCAGACCCGAAGATGTTAAACAATTATTTGAGGCTGCCTATCGGGTGAAAGTCGCCAATGTGGGGAAAAAAGTGTGGTTCCGTGGCATTGTTGAATTCAGCAATATCTGCACCAAAGACTGCTACTATTGCGGCATTCGCAAAAGCAACAACGAAGCGGAGCGCTTCCAGATTCCTGAGCAGGAAATAATCGATTCAGCCGTCTGGTGCTGGGAAGCAAAGTATGGCAGTGCAGTTCTTCAATCTGGTGAGCGCAGCGATCCGGCTTTTGTCGATATGATAGAAAGAGTGATCAGCGAGATCAAGCGCCGCACCAATGGCGAGTTGGGCCTGACACTGTGCCTGGGTGAACAGACGGAAGAAACTTATCGGCGCTGGTTCGATGCCGGGGGGCACCGTTATCTGCTGCGCATCGAGTCAAGCAACCCGGAACTCTATTCCAGCCTGCACCCGAGCGACCATAGCCATGCTGAAAGGGTCGAGTGCCTGAATCGTCTTCGAAGAGTCGGCTACCAGGTTGGTACCGGTGTTATGATCGGCCTGCCAATGCAGACCCTCAGCCATCTTGCCGATGACGTTCTGTTTTTCAAAAAATTAGATGTAGATATGATCGGCATGGGGCCTTTTCTTTATCATTCCCAGACCCCCCTGGCGAAAATGCGGGAGCAGTGGCAGCGCCCAGAAGAAGAGCTGCTTGAGCTTGGCCTGAAAATGATTGCAGTTACCAGACTGGTTTTACGAGATGTTAACATTGCCGCAACAACTGCTTTACAGGCTTTAAAGCATAATGGTCGTGAGCTGGGCCTGCAGGCGGGAGCAAATGTAATCATGCCCAATGCGACTGACACCAAGTATCGTGAAGGCTATAAACTCTACGAAAACAAACCCTGCACCGATGAAAATGCCTCAATGTGCAGAGGCTGCCTGACCAGAAGAATTGAAAGTATCGGTGAAACGGTGGGGTTTGGTGAATGGGGCGATTCTCCGCATTTCAAAAACAAAAGAATCGAAGTTGAGAAAAGCATTGAGCCCTGCCTGATGGGTAGTTCAAGCAAAAAATAATTCAGGCTGATCTCTCATCTCAAAAGCAGAAGCTTCATCGCAAAATCCACTTTTTTCTGGCTGCTGAGCGAATGACCCAGGCAGGAGCCAAAAGAATGGGTAGCATTTGATGCGCTTTTATACAAGAATTGAGCTTCATTTTTAGCAGGTTTTAAATACATTTTTACTGTATAAAATCAGCAATCAAGCGGAGGCAACCGATGAAAAAACTGCTATACTTTTCTATTATACTGCTGATGATATCTGTCATCCAATATTCCAGAGGAGAACCAGCAATGAATGAAAAATACAATCAGCTGACACCTGCAGAAGAATATGTAATCATCAAGAAGGGCACCGAAAGGCCTTTTACCGGCGAACTTCTGAAGAACAAGGCGAAAGGAACATACATCTGCAGAAGGTGCGACAAGCCTCTTTACCGTTCGGAAGACAAGTTCGAATCTGGCTGTGGCTGGCCTTCTTTCGATGATGAGATTCCCGGGGCAGTCAAGCGTATTCCAGACCCTGACGGGCATAGGGTCGAAATCGTCTGCAACAATTGCGGCGGCCACCTTGGGCATGTATTTGAAGGCGAAGGGTTTACCCCCAAAAATACCAGGCATTGTGTAAATTCGATCTCGATGAAATTCGTTTCTGCTGAAGAAAATTCCACTGGCCAGGGGGCATTGCAGAAAGCAATTTTTGCTGGAGGGTGTTTCTGGGGAGTTGAACATCTGATGCAGCAGGTAGATGGCGTAAAATCGGTGGTTTCAGGGTATATTGGCGGAAATGTTGACAACCCTGGTTATAAGCTGGTATGCACAGGCACCACCGGCCATCTTGAGGCGGTCGAGATAAGCTTTGATCCGGCAAAAACAAGCTTTGACACTTTAGCCCGGCTGTTTTTCGAAATTCATGATTTTTCCCAGGAAGATGGTCAGGGTCCGGATATAGGCCCACAATACCGCTCAGCTGTTTTTTACTTCGATGATCAACAAAAAATTGAATCGGAGAAAATAATTGAAGAATTGAAACAGAAGGGTCACAAGGTTGCTACCAGCCTGATTGCAGCCACAAAATTCTGGCCGGCGGAAGACTACCACCAGGACTACTACCAGAAAAATGGAAAAGCGCCGTATTGTCACCGGCGCCGAAAAATTTTCTAGCCAATAGCTGGAGCAGCAATCAGCACTTGCAATCTTTAAACCCAAGTTTTTTCAAAAAAAATACTGCGGGGCAAAATCCGGTAAATGCCGACTGAATAAGATTCAGCGCAACAAACACCGTCAACCAGACCCATTTTGGGCTGACGAACCAGGTCAGATACAAACTTAAAAGAATCATGCATCCTGCCATAATTCTAATGCCATTTTCAACTGTCATAGTTAACCTCATAAGCTTTAATTTTTATTAATTAGGAGCAAGTTGCATGCCAGCGTGTTCGCTTTATAAGGACATTCGCCCATGCAGACCTGGTGAAGACATTGAGGTTTTGGTTGCGCAAGCAAGCGCAACATGGTAACGTTACCATCAACGCAACCCGCAACCAGAAGGAACGAAATATGACCAGGGCAGTTTTTCTTGAAAAAATTTCCGCAGAACTTCTGCTTGAAACCATGGCAGAAGGAGCAATGCTGCTTGACCAGGCAGGCAGAATCAGGCTATGGAACAAAGCCATGGTCGAAATGACCGGTTATTCCCAGGAAGAAGTTCTTGGACGAACAACCGAATGGTTAAGGGCTCCGGAATGTATCGGCGCAGCCCAGATCAGTACACTGCTTCAAGACGCCGGCAATGATCATCCGGCACCCAACTGCGTCAACCGTTGCGAGTGCATGATGGTTGCCAAAAATGGCGAGCGGGTTCCGATTATGGTCAATGCCCGCTTACTGCAGGACAAATCAGGAACCCGCCTGGGCGTTCTGCAAACCATAACCGATATCAGGCCCCTGATCAGCCTGAAACAGCAGATTGAAGCGATGGCGACTAAAATTTCTTCCGAGTCGAATTTTCAAGGGATCACGGGAAAAAGCCCGCAGATGCAGAAGGTTTTCAGACTGGCTGGGCTGGCCGCTGAAAGTGAAGCATCAGTAATGATTCTGGGAGAGAGCGGAACCGGGAAAGAACTTGTTGCATCGGCAATTCATCAGCTTTCTCCGCGCAAAAACCAGGCTTTGATCAAAGTGAACTGCGGAGCTATTCCTGAAACCCTTCTTGAAAGCGAACTATTTGGCCATGAAAAAGGCTCTTTTACTGGTGCCATAAAGAAAAGAACGGGAAGATTTGAAGCAGCTGACCAGGGAACGATTTTTCTCGATGAAATCGGTGATGTCAGTCCGGCCATGCAGGTTAAGTTGTTGAGAGTTCTGCAGTCTGGAGAATTCGAAAGGCTTGGCGGTGAAACTACGCTCAAAGTTAATGTTAGAGTAGTTGCTGCAACCAATAAGGATCTTCAGCGTGAAGTGCGTGAAGGCAGATTCAGAGAAGACCTTTATTACCGGCTAAGGGTTTTTCCCATTCTCCTTCCACCGTTGCGGGAGCGCACTGACGATATTCCACTGCTTGCAAGACACTTCGTCAACAAATTCAGTGCAAGCACGGGAAGGCTGATCAAGGGCATCAATCGTGAGGCGATGCAGGTTCTTCGCACCTATTCCTGGCCGGGCAACGTTCGTGAACTCGAAAATGCCATTGAATATGCCTTTGTAGTCTGTCAATCTGACCAGATCGGCATTCACGATCTGCCAACAGAATTTTCAGAAGAGCCGCCAACGTTAACAGTTCCGGAAAGGGCCTCCCGGTCATTGCCTTCCGAGCAGTCGCATCAAATACTGCAATCGCCCGTGAAGCTCAGCGAACTTCTTTCCCGCTGCGGCTGGAATAAGGCAGAAGCAGGGCGCATTCTCGGCGTAAGCCGCACCGCAGTCTGGAAATGGATGAAAAAGCACCGGATACCGCTTGAAAAGTCGGGTTGAATCATGAAATTTTCTTCTTGACCCCTGGGCTGGCCAAAAGCTACACTAAAAGAAAATCTGCTTCCAGGAGCGAGTATGAAGTATTCCTGCACATTTTTTGTTCTGCTTTTCATGTTGACAGTAACAGCCAGTTTCGCCCAGGAACTGACATTGTTCAGCATGCCATCCCCAAGAGAAATCAACTGGGATACCCCAAGAGGAATGACATTGTCATCGCTTACCAATCGGGTAACCCTTCGACACGTAAAAACCAAACATGCAATCGGCCATGTTTTCATCGGTTTGCGCCATGAAAAACGCGATGAATTTCTGCTGACCGGAAGTGCCCCAACCAAAGACTCGGGCATGGAAAACATGGTATTGAAAGAAGGCTATGGCCTTGGAATACTCTTTGCTGGAATCAAGGGTGCCCTTGAACCTACCGAGAAACTTCTGGCCGAACTGCCTGATCGGGCAAAATCAGGGCGAATTGCCTTTATCAAATTCAAATTGAATGATGCCAATTATGACCGTTTAAAAACTTATTTGAATGAGTACAAAAAACGTGGCTATGGCAATATCTACAATGGCCTGAATCTGCCCCGGGAAGGCAAGGGTGCGGGCTGCAGCGCTTTCGGCGTTGCCTTTCTCGAAGTGGCCGGTTTGATGCACCCGGTCTGGGAAAAGGAATGGCCGATCCAGGTCAGAATTCCCCAGAATCTTATTGGTGGGCCGCTTACCGGCAAAAAAGTTTCAGTATTGAAAGCGTTGAAAATTGGCAGATGGGCCAGAGAAGATGAACCGCACAGAGTTCTTAAGCTTTATGAACCTTTCAAGATATATGAATGGATTCACCAGGAATGGAAAAAGGAAAGCAAAGAAAAAACCGGCAAAGTTAAACTTCTGAAAGAACAAAACGCCCTTGGTCTCGAATATGATTGCACCCACGTTACTCCGCCCTCTGAACCCATTTTTCAGGGCGAGGCGGCACTTATTCCAATAAAATAGGCATTTGAGCCTTTCCTTCTTTTCAGGCTGATTTTGAATCATGGTTGCAGAATATCGGCTTGACTTGCGGAATAAAAAATAATAATCTGTCAGGGCAGGTTTTTCCTGCAAATATTGCCTCAAGGCAAAAAAGGAGAGCAGGAAAATGGCAACTGCAAAATCTGGAGATCTGGTGTTCGTGCACTATACCGGCAAATTTGATTCGGGTGAAGTTTTTGATTCAAGCGAAAACCGCGACCCATTGTGCTTTATTCTCGGTCAGGGCGA
>JBMOKV010000486.1:0-8113 GCA_049325495.1 Candidatus Rifleibacteriota bacterium
GAGGCCGCCTACCAGGGGGGTGTATAGCGATAGTTTAAAAGAAGCACTGACTCTGACTTCACGGGCATTGGTTCCGATTCCGGTGAAGGTTGGGTTAATATACATGTCCTGTGGCATCAGGGGCGATCTGTTTTTCCAGAAGGCAGCCTGAACTTCAGTCAGGTCAGGGTGGGTGTTCACCCCGAAAACATCGCGGGCGATGAGCGGGTTAATCCGTTTGGTGGCAGCCCTCGCGGCCTGCATACATTGAAAATTCAGATTTGACCATGTGTGCAGCGCCCGACCGAAATCAAAAATTCCGATCAATAAGAAGATGAATATCGGCAGAACCAGCGCCATTTCAACGACTGCCTGACCTTTTCTTAGCTTTTTCATGTCAATCAACTCCGTTTCAATGGGTGGTTATCATTCTTGGGATTTTATAAGCAGCCTGAGCAGCCAGTCTGATACTTTGTGCTCCGGTTGCCGCCTGAAACAATATCTGCCAGAACGGTGTGAATGTGGGTGATTCATATGACAAAGTGACTGATATGAATTGGCTTCCAGGATCCTGGACCAGGTTTCCCATAAAGGGTGTATTTACCGTGAAAGCACCTGTCCACCAGTTGGGCCTGAGCGAATTGGCATGCGCGACTATTGCGGTGTTGCTCTGGGGAATGCTGCTGCCAAAACTTTCTGCTGCCCACTGCGCCGTTTCGTTGGCAATCTGTTGCAGGGATAGAAAATTATAGAAAGCAAAACCAAAATCGATCAAACCACCAACCACGATTAATAGAAAAAAAGGAAAGACCAGAGCCATTTCTACAATCGCCTGACCTTTTGTTTTTCTTCTTTTTCTAAACATTTTAACACCTCCAGACTATTAACCAAGCAAAATACATACCACAACAAGGAGGCCTGAAAATCATCATTTCAAACAAAAAATGAGGAAAAAATCCTTGGTTGTCGGGACAATCTCCTCTGCTGCCTGTTTCCGATTTTTTATCGCCTTAGAATAAAGATATACCATTTCCAATAAAAAATAAACAAAATTGATTTGCCCGAGTTTTTGCACTCATTTCCATTATCGTTTGTTGAAATACTTTTCTTGTATGACTACATACAAATAGGGTACCGATACCTCAGTATTCGAGGTGAAATTACCACAAAGCTCTAAAACAAAACAGGCTCCCAGATAGGAGCCTGTTTTGGAACGATTTTTTATTGTAGTTCTGGTATCGGAGTGATGGAGCCTGATTTGACTTCGAGCCAGACACGAGTTACCAGGATGGTTGAGTCGGGTGTGTTGGGTGCCGCAGGTCGACCAAAGTTATATCCAACAATACTGCCACTGGGGCTGATTATAGGAATGGTGACGTATCCCGGGTAAGCAACCAGATAAAAGCCTTGCGGCAGGTTTTTGGCCAGGAAATAGCCCAGGCTGTTTGTTTGAAAATTCGGAATGATGCTGGCCGGCGGAATGCCATCATTGATATTGTTGTCATAAACCAGATCAAGTGGAACACCGGTGATCGGCACCTTGCTGCTGTCGAGAAGAATGCCCGAAATACCACCGGTTTCGAGGATTTTGGGGGCCATGAAAATGGTCCCAAGATCATAACCGGTTCTCGTAACATTATCACCGTCGGTAAAATTCTTAAGATCGGTTGTCAGGTTAACCTTGTTGGTGCCAATTCTGATTTCGTCATTGATGAGCGTAAGCGTTCGGCTGGCAGTCTCGAAACCTGCTTTTGTGAAAGAAATGTTATAAGTACCAGAGGCCAGATCAAGCATTGAGAAGGAGCCATCAAACAGAGTTGAAACTTCAAAAGTCAGACCGGAATCACTCTCAACTTTTATGGTAACAAACTGAACCGGGTCTGAGAACGCGGCATCGAGAACTTTCCCGAAAAAGCTGATTCTGCCCGGGACGGGGTTAACCGGTGAAAGCTGGACGGTCAGATCCACTTTGTCTCCGGTAATTTCTTTAATAAGAGACGTTTTATAAAACTGAGCGGTGGAAGCAGCATCATAAACTTCGACAAGATAATTGCCTGCCGGTAGTTCAAAGATTGTGAAAGCTTTGTTTTCAGTTGCAAGTACGCTTTTTGAAAAACTGGTGCCAATCAGAGTAGCTTTAACAACTATGCTTGCGGTGGTGCTGTCAATAAGGTTGCCGGTTGAGGCATTGAGGATAAGGCCGGAAAGATTTACGGATCCGGTTGCTGTAGTTGGTAGAACGCCAGCAGTTGTTGCAGGATTGGTTGCTGAACCAACCGGACCGGTGGGGTTATTACCGCCGCCGCAACCAACCATGAAGGCGGTTAGAAGCAGGCCGGAAAAAATCCCAAGAAAGAAAAGCTTAACCATATTTTGTTTAAATGACATCATGCCTCGTTCTCCTTTCGGGGCAAGCAAATTCCAAAGTCTCTCAACATATTATATTGGCTCCATTTCTAGAATATCGTCGATCTCAACGCCGGTTTTGTCGATAGTTCCGGCTTTCAGCTCAATTACCGAGGTTGCTTCCGGCTGGATCCAGACGAAGCCCAGCCACGGGGTCAGTCGGCGATACAATGATCTGATGCGATTTTTGGCGTCGATAAAGATTGCATCGATGGGAAAGCGCATGAACATCATGTGTATCGAATTACAGGGTGAAATCAGCAGTCCTTCACCGTCTGCCGGCTCGGAAGCCAGCATCAGGCCGCGAAAGCGACTGATAAAGCTGTCGGCAACCAGAATTCTGCTGCCGATAACCTTTTTGTCACTTTGTCTGCTGATCTTGAGTGTTTTCATGGGCTGTTGGCAATGGCGGCCTTGCCTAATTCCTCCATGATCTGAAACATTGCCGGGGCTCCGATAACGATGCCGACGTTAGGGAAAATGAAGAAAACCAGAGGAATCATCATTTTTACCGGAGCTTTTGCGGCTTCTTCTTCGGCGCGCTGGCGGCGTTTGTCGCGCAACTGTTCGGACTGAATACGCAGAACCTGGCCGATTGAAACGCCGAGCTGGTCGGCCTGAACGATTGCGGAAACAAAAGCGTTCAAATCCGGGTGGTCGACCCGTTCACCCATGGATTTAAATGCGTCGCGCCGGGCCTGACCCATCCTCATATGTCTCAGGGTGAGACTGAATTCATCAGGAATAGGGCCCCGCATTTTTTCTACAACTTTATCGCAGGCGGCATCGAAACCAAGACCGGCTTCAACGGCAACGGTCAACAGGTCGAGAACATCGGGGAGCTGTCGCTGAATTCCATGCAGCCTTGAGGCAATTTTCCGCTGGAGAAACAGGCGTGGGCCAAGAAAACCCAGTGCCAGACCAAGTACTGCGCCTATTGCCACGAGTTTAGGATTGAGTACCAGAGCGATTGCAGCAAACAGAACCGGAGTGATTACCCGGAACAGGTTCTGAATTACGACAAATTCTCCCACTGTCAGGCCACCGGGGTAACCTGCCTGACCGAGTTGCTTTTTCAGTGAATTTTTAGAAGCCTTGCGCATATCTTTCGGATCTTTTTTCCCGGCCAGTCTTGCAAGAAATGGCCTGATCACGCGATCGACAAAGGGTTTGCGCAGTTCAGAAGTGGCTTCGATTACTGATGGAGCATCCGCTGCACCATCGTTAAGTGCGTTAAGGCGGTCCTGGATGTCTGTTTTGGATCCAGATGGGAAAAGCAGAAGGATTACCAGAAAAATTATTAATCCGCCAAGAACCATAAAAATGATATTCATCATTACACCTCAATATCCACAATCTTCATGATGATATACATGCCGATTATTTCCCAGATTACGCCGAAGACGACGACGAACCAGCCGCGGAATCCACCTTTTCTGAAAGTGAAGAGTTTCATTATAAAAACCGGGTTAATCAGATAAATCATAAAACCTATACCAAGAGGCAGAATGCCTACCATTGCTCCTGAAACCTTTGCCTGGGCGGTTTTTGTCTGAATATCACCCTTGATTTTCATGCGTTGGCGAATGGTATAACCGATTTTATCGAGAATTTCAGCAAGATTCCCACCGACCTGGCGCTGAATGAGAACAACGGTGGTTACCAGATCCCAGTCCTCGCTTTCGATGCGCTGGTTAAGGCCCATCAGGGAATCTTCAAGATTCATACCCAGACCATTTTCTTTCAATACTCGCTTCAGTTCAGTTGACATCGGAGCAGGCGATTCTCGTGCCACCATTTCCATGGCCTGCAGAAATGAATAGCCTGCTTTCAGACCGTTTGCCATCATTACCAGAGTGTCGAGAATCTGCTCGTTGAATTCTGAAACCCTCTGTCGCTTCAAAATTGCAACCCAGATGAAAGGTAATGCATAGCCCATGGCACCAAAGACTACACCGACGACAACGCTCTTGAAAAATAACATTCCCACAATAAGGCCAAGCATTATGGCGAGAAACTGAATTGCAACGAATTCGTTTGCTTTCAGCGGAACATCGGCTTTAGCGAGCAGATTGGCAATTCTTATCGCCATTCCCTTCGGGGTAATGATGCTGCCCATGTTGGAGAGCAGCTTTTTGGCACCCGAAGCGCCCTTTTCACTTCGACCTTCGAGTATGAAATCGTCGTCTGAAACCTCTTCCCCCTGAGGTTCCGGCTCATCCTCTCCCGGGGCAACATATTCAGCTGCTGCCATTTCAGTTTCGACCAGATATTGCTCCATGCGGTTGCGCACATCCTCGCCAGGTGGTTTGGCGAACAGGGATAACAGCAGCAACATGCCCAGCAGAGAGGCGATGAAGGCGGAAACTATAAAAATTATCTGTAGCAAAGCATTACCATCCCTTCGCAGTGTCGGTGAAAATGTTGGGTGGCAGTTTGATGCCGAATTCCTGGAATTTGGAGGCGAATTTGGGCCTGATTCCGGTTGGTTTCAGGCGACCGATGATTTTGCCCTTTTCGTCAACCCCGGATTGTTCGAACCTGAAGATATCCTGGGTTACGACTTTATCGCCTTCCATACCCTGAATTTCGGTCAGATAGGTGATTTTTCTCGACCCATCCTTGAGGCGTGACTGCTGAACGATCAGGTGCACTGCTGAACTGATCTGTTCGCGAATAGCGCGGACCGGCAGATCCATACCGGCCATCAGAACCATTGTTTCGAGACGGGCCAGCATATCGCGGGGGGTATTGGCGTGGCCTGTGGTCAGAGATCCATCGTGACCGGTGTTCATTGCCTGAAGCATGTCAAGTGCTTCGCCACCGCGGCACTCACCGACGATTACCCGTTCCGGACGCATACGAAGCGTGTTTTTAATCAAATCGCGCATCGCAACTTCACCTTTGCCTTCAATGTTGGCCGGCCGGGTTTCCAGGCGAACTACATGGGGCTGGCGCAGCTGCAGTTCGGCGGCGTCTTCGCAGGTGATGATACGTTCATCTTCGGGAATGAAAGAACTCAAGATGTTGAGAGTTGTGGTTTTACCAGAACCGGTACCACCTGATACGACGATATTTAGTCGAACTTTGATGCAGGCTTCGATAAATTCTGCCATTTCCTGGGTCAGGGTGCCGAATCTTACCAGGTCGGCAATGCCCAGAGCTTCTTTTTTGAATTTTCGGATAGTGATCGTCGGGCCATTCAAGGCGAGTGGCGGAATAATGGCGTTAACGCGTGAGCCGTCGGGAAGACGGGCATCGACGTAAGGAACTGATTCGTCGATACGGCGGCCGATCGGTGCGACGATTCTTTCGATGATGCGCATTACATGGTCGTTATCTTTGAATTTGATGTCGGAAAGAATCAGCTTGCCCTTCTTTTCATAGTAGATCTGAAAAGGGCCATTGACCATGACTTCAGAAATGTCTTCTTCGTCGAGCAGCGGCTGAATCGGACCAAAACCGATCATGTCGTCGAGCAGGGTCTGAGAGAGCCCGTCGATTTCTCGCTGCGACAAGGTAATATTTACTTTGGGGCTTTCTTCGGCAACCACGGCCAGAATCCGGTCGCGCAAAAGCGAGCGCTTCTTGTCCATGTTGGTTTCAGCCATGATCGACGGTGGCATGTCGTCAATCAGCTTGGTATGAACTTTTTCTTTCAGCCTTTCAAAACCGGTAATTTCCCGGGTTGATGTGGCATCCATAATCCCTGATTTATCGGTTGTTTTTTTCTCTTCATTCAGACGTGAAAGCAGACCACCCATTATTTACCTCCAGAATTTATGAACCAAAAAGCAGATCTTTGATTTTAAGAATAGCACTTTTTCCTGTTTCATTGCTAACCCCTTCTTTTGGGCCAACAATCCGGTCTGCCATGCCGATTATCGATTTGGCAATGGCACTGCCGGGGGCTTTGGCGACAAAGGCTTCGCCATGATTGAGCGAACGCTGGGCAATTTCCGATTCCATGGGAACTGTCGCGTAAACTGGTATGGAGAGACCGGCTTCGAGGTCGGCTTTGCCGATTCCCACGTTGGGGATTTCCTTGTTAAGAATCAGTTTAATTTTGCCCATATCGAAATTAATATCAGTAAAGGTTTTTAAACAAAGTTTTGTGTTTTTGAGAGAGCTGATTTCGAGGGTTGCGACCAGCAACACCAGATCACTTTTATCGAGGATCGCCAGCTCTTTTTCGGTTATGCTCGGTGGCAGATCGAAGATGATGTAGTGGTATGAGTGTCGGGCATGGTCGATAATTTTGATCAGATGATCAACTTTAACTGCTTCTGCGAGGGCCGGCTCTTTGGGGGCAAGCAGCAGGTCGAGGCCCGATTCATGTTTAACCAGGTTTTTTTCAATTTCGCCGATGGTAATTTCTTCTGCCTCGATGAGATTGGAAATCGAGCGCTTGATTGGCTGATTTAGCGTAATTGCCACATCTCCGAACTGCAGCGAGGCATCGATGAGCAGAACCTGTTTATTGCGTGAAGCAAGGTTTACGGCAAGATTGACTGCAAGAGTTGTGCGACCGACCCCACCTTTGGTTGCAAAAAAAGAAATGATTTCTGCTTTCTGGTCTTCATGCAGTAATTCGGGGCGATCTTTGATCCAGCTGTTGAAAACATTCTGAATCGTCTCTACCAGATCGTTTGTCGAGAAAGGTTTTACCAGAAAATCTTTGGCCCCGGCCTTCATGGCACGCCGGAAATATTCCTGCTCACTTTGAATCGACATGATTACCGTCTGGACGTTGGGAAAATCTTTGGTTATCATTTCAGCGGCTTTCAGGCCATCGAGTTCAGGCATGTTGATATCCATCAGAACGATGTGTGGTTGCAGTTCTTTGACTTTTTCTATGGTCTCTTTCCCGTTGCGCGCTTCGCCGACAATCTTGATGTTTTCCTGATTGTTGAGCATTCTTCTGACATTTGAACGCAATTCGTCCATGTCGTCAGCGATCAAAAGCTTGATTCGGGGAGTTGCAACCAATTTTTTCCCTCAGATTACAGGTCGGGGTGATGCCGGAAATCGGCATCACCCTGTAATTGTCAGTTTTCAGCCGGCAGATGACTTGATTTAATCTGCTGGAAGATGTTGTGGAGTTTTTCGAGCTTGTCAGACCGGCGGGGAACCGGAACTTCCTGGAATTTTTTGTTGCCTGAAAGGTCGATTTCGCTGCCCATGATTTTTGGGGTTAGAAGAATAACAAGTTCATTTTCAACCTTGTTAACATTCTTGGTTTTGAAGATGCGTCCAAGATAGGGAATTTTGCTCAATATGGGCACGCCACCCCACGTAACGCTTTCAGAGCGGTTGATAAGGCCGCCGAGAACCACGGTTTCCTGGTCTTTGATCTTCAGAGTTGTCATAATGCTTCGGTTAAGAATATCGGGAGGACCGTTGGTGCCGCGGACGAAGCTCGGTTCCTGCTGTTTGGCAAATACCGAGAATTTCAGATCGTTGTTATGAACGAACATATCGCGAATCAGGAGCTTAAGAGAAGCTTCGACTTCGTCGTAGTTTGTCTGGCCGGTAGTAAGATTCTGGCCAGTAGAATAGAAGATTTTCTGACCGACATTAACGAATGCAAGTCCTGAATCATCGGCAATGTCTTTTTCGTCTTTCTTTTCAATATCTTCTTTGAACCAGCCTGAACCTGACATTTTGGTCGGGGTGGTATTGGCATAAACGGTCAGTTTGGGGTTGGCAAGAACTTTTGCTTTGCCGC
>JBMOKV010000487.1:0-8072 GCA_049325495.1 Candidatus Rifleibacteriota bacterium
GAAACAGAATACGAGGATTAAATTATGTTTTCATCAAGAGTCAGACTATTAAGCGATTATGCCCAGCAATACCAGAATAAAGCGAATCTATGGTCGTCAACAACTGGATTATGGCCGGCCCTGCTTAGCCTTTTCAAAGAACAGGCAAGGAAATTTGAGATTTTTGGGTATGCGGGTGGAGACATCAGTGAAGAAACCCTGATGAGTCTTGGATTTGCGCCATTCTGCGAAATCGATCGACGAAGGATTTATTTTCATAGGAACAGCCATGAACTGCAGGTGGCAATAAGTCTTGACGACCATTTCTGGGATCTCACCGACTGGGGAGCGGGCAAGGATTTTGTCGTGCGCTTTGTGGCAGAATGTTATTTTATGGTCACCCGCGATGACTTTCAGATAGATGACGAGGAAAAACTGGTTCTGCAGGCAGTTATCGGTTACATAGAGCCTTCCATGGAAGAGATGGTCGAAGCCCGCAATCTGGTTTACTGGACTCTCGTGGAAAATGTTCTCGAAGACGAGGTGGTTACCGACGACGAATCGGAAACCATGTTCAAGATAAGACAGGCTCTGGCTTTGAATGAGAAAGACGTTTATGAGATTCACCGCCTTTCCTTGCTTAACCGCTACAATGATTTGCGTGAATCCCAGAAAGAAGAGAAAGAAATAGATTTAACCTCTTTTGAGAGACTAAAGCGCATGGCGGAAAGACTGGGAATTTCAGTCGAGCTTTTCGACTAGATAAGTGAGCAGGAATTATAATGGATGATTATTCAATAAATCTGGCATTTCTAGGCTCGAACAATGAAGATGAAATACTTCGCGGACTGGCTTTTTTCGCCGTCTTTGATGAAAGCGACCTGGATGAAAAACTGATCAGGAAGTTGATAGAACTTGCTGAGCATGCCCCTTCTCACATATCTGACATAGCCAGCAGCATTATTTCCCAGGCAGTGGCATCGCGAGAGCAGAAAGCAGTCGGTGAACTGGTTCTAAAAAAACTGCAGCCGGGCAATGAAGGGCAGATAAACCAGCGTGACCTGGAATGGGCCTGCAAACTCAACCAGGACAAATTTAAGATCGCTCTTGAAAAATATCTCGATCGCTGCGTAGACCCTCGTCATATAAGCTGGCTGGTGAAGAACCTGCCCCGGGCTTATCCGGACCCGGAACAGATTCCATTATTGAAGAATTTCCTTACTTACAGCGACGACCGGATTGTGGCGAATACCATCGAGGGCCTCGAAAGCCTGGAAAGTCCGGAAACTATTTCGGTGCTGGCTCAAATGCTTTCCCACCCATCGCATCGTGTCAGATCAGTTGCAGCCGGGGCCATAGCCCGCATCAATCCTGATGAAGCAAGAAAGTTTCTATTCAGCATGCTCAATCAGTCGGGAAATCCTGACTCGATCAAAGCAGCCTGCCATGCAATCAGGCATATCAAAGGCAAAGGGTTCATGGATCTGGTTCTTCCGCTACTGCAAAACCGCATTACCAGAGAAGAAGCCGCAAAAACTGTCGCCTGGCTGGCTTATCAAAGATTGAGCAAGCTTTTTACCCTTCCGGTTTTTGCCAGCCGCAACGATCTCAAATCAAGGGTCGCAGCATCGATTATCGAGCTGTTACGCGAACAATGCCGACGCCAATTCCATCTTACTGCTGAAGACGATGATTCTCCCGAACAGGGAGCATGTCAGCTCATCATCGGCGAAAAGGGAATCGTCGCCTTTACCCCGGTCATCACAGCAGATCAGGCCGACAAAATCGCAGAAGAAAACAAACATCACGGCATCAGCTTTTTCTCCAGGCTGATTTATCGACCCAAGCCGGAAGAAATCAAGCTTACAAGATCAGAAACCAGATATCTGCCTTTCTGGCAAATGTTCTGCGAAGCAAGGGTAGATTTCGTCAGAGAAAAATCGGTTTACCTCGACCTGGATGAGCATGTCTGCGAGCTGAAAATAGGCGACCAGTATTTCAAAGCCGAGCAGGGCAAGGCCTTTGTTAACATTGACGAGCGCTGCGTCATGCGCAAAAATCACCAACTCTACATCGATGCGGTAACCGGGGAAAACTGCGATTTTTCAGAAATTATCCGACAACGCTACAAAAAGCCGGGTTCGGTTGAAGAGCTGGCTGGCCATGATTTTTCACCGGTTCCGGCACGCGTGAAGGCTTCTATTCTGGTGCGCGATATGATTTTTGATACGATGAAGCCGCTTAAGGCGATTGAAATCATTGCCCAGAGCCTGAAAATCGATAAGCTCAACCTCTGCTACCGTCCGGTTTATCTCTACGAATTCGTCTGGGAAGCAAAAAACCAGAAAGTTACCTTTGAGATCGACGCCATTACCGGAAAAGTGAACGAAAGCAAAGCCGCCGGCAGTAGTCATGAAGGTGAATTTCTTTCAGAAGCGAGCCTTTTCGACATTGGCGCTGATGCCATCGGCCTGGTAGTTCCCGGCGGAGAGATTGCTGCCAAAATAGCCCGGGCGTTTATCGGAAAACGCAAATAGCTAACTGTTGCAATCCCTCGATGAAATGGTATAATTCTGAACCTAAATTTTGCCACTGGAGGAACTGATGAGCATTCTTGGCAAAGAAGCCATCCTTGAAGAGATTAAAAAAGGCAATATTCTTATTGAGCCTTTCAATGAAAAGATGCTGGGGCCTGCCAGCATTGACCTGCACCTGTCAAATGCCTTTCGTGTTTTCGTGCACCTGCCAAATGAACTGAGCATGACCGACGACATGGATTTCAAAGCAGCCACCAAAGGGATTCTCGTTCCAGAGGGTGGAACCCTGACAATTCAGCCGGGTCAGACAGTTCTTGGCATTACCAAAGAAAAGGTAAGCCTGGGAAACGGCCTTTCGGGCTGGCTTGAAGGCCGCAGCCGCTTTGCCCGCGTCGGCCTGCTTGTGCACATATCCGCATCTTTTATGCAACCTGGAATCAGCAACCATCAGGTTCTTGAAATTTCCAATTTCGGCCCTATAGCCCTCAAACTGATTCCCGGCACCCCGATCTGCCAGTTCATCTTTCAGCGCTGTGAAAACCCTGGAAAATATCATGGAGTTTTCGCTGGTCAGACACCTGAAAATTTCTGGCTCGGCTGAGTATTTTAAAATTTCATTTAAAACAAAGAAGCCTTTCTTCAACAATTTGAAGAAAGGCTTCTTAATTTTCAGCAGCCAAAAAGCTACATAATGATTATTTCGTAACCTTCTTTTATCCAGGTCGAAAATGCAGGATGCCCGTGCATTTCGTTCAAAAGCGGCAGATTCTGTTTTTCTGCTTCGAACAGACTGTCCATTTTGCCAGCGCAGGCTTTGCATACTCCGGCAAGAATTCCTTCATCGACGACCTTGCGGTACTGTCGATGAAACGGACTGTCTTTGGTTGCCAAAGCTCCGATAAGGCCGGTAGCGGAACCTTCAATAACCAGTTTAACTTCAAAGCCTTTATCTTTAAGATCGAGGGCGTTGAGAAGGGCATGGGAAAAACACATCAGCTCGCCCTGAAAAGCGAATATAACGAATTTCTTCATCAGAATTTCCTCTTTTGCAAGTTTTGATTTTTGATCTTTGCCATTATATTGCAAACTCATAAAAATCTAAAAAGTTTTCTTTCCGATCACAAGGATTCATTCAAAAAGAAAAGGCTGGCGCGGCGGCCAGCCAATGCGAACATCTGTTGATTTTTTATATTGATCGGATCAGTGGTTGAGATTCTGAAATTTCGTCATTTCCTTCAGGATTTTTCCCAGGTCAGACTGGGCGAGAACCTTGTTCTGAGAAACTTTGGCTGCAATCATTTGTAGAAAAACCGAATCGTTTTTACTGCTGCTCAGCTGGTTTTTCAGGCGAGTAAAGACTCGGCCGGCTTCATCTTTTAGAAAGTCGGTGTAACTGTCACTTTTACCAAGAATACTGCCTATCAACCCAGCTTTTCTTTCAGCAATGGCCTGCAGAACTTTTTCGTAATGCCGCAGTTCAATTACCTGTCGGTCGCGGATAAGATACTCACGATGGTAACCCTGGGGTTCTTCAGGAGTATAAAAATACTTTCGGGCAAACTTGACGCTGAGCTGGGTCTTTTGCGGGTCTATGGCGACTTTTATCAAAGATGCAGGTTTAACTTTCATTTCGCGCCCATCAACGGTGATCTGCAGGCGATCCGGGGTAATTTTTCGCCCCGCAGCAGTTTTAAAAGAGATTACCGCATTTTCTTTCTCAATTTTAATGTCGGCAATAATGCGGTGCGGAAAAATGATGCCCTGATAAAAGAATTTTACCGGAAAAGCCCGCAGACAGGGGCCGTAAAAACTATCTTCAATATAGTCACGATGGTTTTTTCCAAAAGTTTCGTAATAGATGACTACCGGTTCACCTTTGAGTTTTGCGGTGCCGACAATGTTAATTGCGTGAACGCCCTGCAGCGTCAGCGAAATTTTGTCGTTGAAAAGCCTTGAGGTATGCTGGGCATACATGATTCCGTATTTCTGCAAATCTTCACGGATTTTTTCAATTTTTCCATTGCTTTTGTTGAAAGAATTATCATAAGGAAGATCCATGCCAAACCCGTTTGCCGGCAACTTATAGCTGATTCCACTTTTCAGCGGGTCATTAACCGTGGCCGGTAACTTATTGGAACTCATAACATAAGCATAATGCTTGGGGGAATAAGGGATTTTCTCGCCGGTAACCCGGTCGAGACCCGTTTCTTTAAGAAACGCATAAGGGCATTTGGGCTGGCTGAAATATGCGCTTTCAACAATCCTTGGGTTCATACCATATTCCCTTGCTCCGTTAACGAAGGAATCGTAGAAACCGACCCGATTGCCCTGGGCGATGTTCCACCAGTCACTGGCCAGGCTCGCTGCATAAGAAAGGCATTTTGAAGACCCGGTTCGGCGGCCAAGACTGGCTTTCAAGCCATTACGGCTGGTATATTCTTCCCTTTCTTCCTGGGTTTTGCTGGGCAGCTGATCGACAAAATCAATGATAAAAAGCTCGGTTAAATCGGCGGGATCAACGGGCACACCTGCACTGTGTCCATCGCTTAAAGGCACCAGCTCTTTCAATTCTGGCAACAATTCTGCGCCGGCGGTTTTTTCCCATTTCTGGCGGTCAACGATGAACAAAGGCTCAAAATCTGCGTTCCAGGCCAGATAAGACAAAAGCCTGCGACCGTCGGCAGAAAGCTGAAAAAAGCCCCCCACTCTCTTTTGGTCGAGATTAAGCGGCACCAGAATTTTTACGGTGCGACCATTGAAAACCAATGGCTTGGGCTGACCTGGTTCGGAAAAACGGCGCAAAACCTTGAGCAAATCGCGATAGAAATCCGTATGGCGCCCGACTTTTCTGGCAAATTCAGAATTTCCGGCAAGAGCAGCCTGGATTTCCTTTGAAACGGTTTCAAGAGCAGCTTTTTCAGCCGAGGCAAATGAAACGCAACACACCAGAACGAAAAGAAAGAGACTCGACCAGAGTCGCAAACTGATTTTCTTCACAAAAAACCTCCCGAACAACAGGTTGATTTTTTGATTATACTGAAAAATCAGCTATTTGTACGGGTATTGCCAACTATTTTGCAAGCTAAAGGCTATTCGGCTTTATCTTTAATGAATTCCACTGTTATTCCTGAGCGGGCAGCCCCATCTACCCAGACTCTGACAGCTCTTTCCGGGCTCACTCCGGGCTGCAGAGTGCTTACGTCTGGCTCTTTCATCGGCAGCAGATCGAGAAGAAAACTGCGGATTTTGCCCAGAACATACTCATGCTGTTCAATAAAGCCACCATGGGCGGCATTTTTAACGGTCAACAGTCTGCTGTTGGATATCCCATTTTTCATTGTTGCCGCATAGGCAGGCGGGCAGATAAAATCGGTTTCGCCAACGATGATCAGGGCTGGGGCGGTTATTTTTCCAAGTTGGTTTATGACGTTGTAACCGGAGAAAAAATCGAGACTGAAGTCGTTTCTGAAATCAAGTCGGGGCTGAATTATGCGTTCCATGGCCCAGGCGCGGGTCCAGGGCGCGCTATCCGCAGCGCTGTTGGCGGCGGCAGAATCAAGCATTTCTATGGTCTGCACCAGCGCAAGAATTGCAGGCAAAGAGCTGTAAGATGCCTTTGCATTTCTCTTGAGGCTTGAAGCAGGCCTTAGAATGGCGTCAAGAATGTCAGACCTGCCTTCAGCAACGATCTGGGCCGCCATCAGAGCCATGATGTACTGCCCTTCAAAGCTGTATGTATAAGGCAGGCACAGGGTCAAAAAGTCATTGCCGGTAAGCGAATAACCGTAGGCATTGGTTACCTGGCCATTATCGAACATGCTTACCGAAGTAATCATGTTCTGTCTTACTCCGGGGAAAATCTTGTCAAGATTGGCCAGACCATTGGAAAAGTTGATATGCATCTGGGTAAAGTAAGCATTACTTGGCGATGAATCGTGAATAATCAGCTTGGAAACAGAGTCGGGAAACATCACGGCATATCTCAATGCGACCATACCGCCGTAAGACTCTCCCAGCACCGCAATCTTCTTCTTTTTTATCACGTTTTTCCGGAGTTCATCGATATCGCGACAGATGTCGGCCGAACCATAGGTTCGGTAATTGCGCCCAATCATGTTGATATATTCAAGAGCGCTTGAATTGCCGGTTCCACGCTGGTCAAAATAATAAATATCGTAGTGGGTGCGCAGTGGTTCAAACCAGTCATGCTTAAAACCATTGGCGGTTGCCTGATGAAAGCTTTCGTGGCTCATTCCCGGACCGCCGTTGATGAGAACGATTGCTTCGGGGGTATTGCTGCTTGATTTAAGTTTTTCCCAATAGATTTTCAGCTTCTGAGTCCTGGGATAACTGTAGTTTTCAGGAACTTCGAGGAAACCCCACTGATATTTTGCCGGGTGCGGAATGCCGGCATATCCGGTAGTAGAGAGAACTACAAGAAGCATCAGCAGCAGTTTTTTCATTTTTACCTCAATATCAGCACAGGTTTGTGTTAGATTATCTAAAACCTATATTCAAATCAGGAAAAATTTCAAGCTGAGAATTGCCCGCCAGTGTACAAACATCTATGGAAAAGAAGAACGCTGAATTGAACCGCCTGCTGCGGTTGCCAGAAGACAAAATTCCCGACGATTTTGCCCGGTTCTGGCAGCAGCGTTACGAGAAAGCCCTTGAAATTTCGCCCCGTCCCAAAGTTTTTGACCGTGGAATAAATGGTGAAGTCCGGGTTTTCGACCTCGAATACCGGTCTACGGGCCAAACCAGAATTCATGGCTGGATGACGCTGCCGGCACATTCTCAGCCCAGGCGGGGCTTTGTAGTGCTGCACGGTTATGGAGGCCGCACCGAGCCAGATTTTCATCTGCCCTTTTCTGACTCAGCGGTGTTTTACCCATGTTGCCGCGGTCTGGGTCGAAGTATCAGTAATAAATTACCATCTGATCCGCAGAAACACGTTCTTTATGGCATCGAAAGCCGCGAAAATTATATTATTGGCGGCTGCGTAGAAGACACCTGGACGGCAATCAGCTCTTTGATCGAATTTTTCCCTGAGCTGCAAGGCAAAATTGGTTTGCTGGGCAGCAGCTTTGGCGGCGGTATTGCCACATTGGCCGCGGCCTGGGATAAAAGAGCAAACCGTATTCACACCAATGTTGCCAGTTTTGCTTTTTACCGGCAGCGCATGAACATTCCGACGGTCGGCAGTGCCGCGGCTTTGCAGAAGCATTATGTAAGGAACGGTGAAAAAATTTTTGCGGTTCTCGACTATTTCGATTCTGCTTTTGCAGCGGCTTTTGTAACTGTTCCCGCCCATTGCGCCTGTGCTGTTTCAGACAAAGTAGTTTCACCTGAGAGCCAGTTTGCCATTTACAACCGTCTTTCGGGAAGCAAAAAGCTTTTTGTTCTCGATGCGGGGCACTGCAATTACCCGGGGCGCATAAAACAGGAAAATCAGCTCACCGAAGAGTTGCGTGAGTTTTTCAATTTTCTATGATGTAAATTATTTCCCTGCATGTCTTTCAGCAGTTTTATTGACCTGCAGCGCCATTAGTTGTA
>JBMOKV010000488.1:0-8008 GCA_049325495.1 Candidatus Rifleibacteriota bacterium
GGCCATTGAAGCCTTTTTTTACCAGCTTGGGCAAAAGACCGGTGTGATCAATATGGGCATGGGTAATCAGTGCAAAATCAACGGATGCCGGGTCATAGGCGAATTCTTTGTAGTTGTTTTCTTTTAAAGATTTGCTGCCCTGAAACATGCCGCAGTCAACGACAAATTTAAATTTTTCAGTTTCAATAAGGTAATTAGAGCCGGTTACGCAGCCGGCGGCCCCGAAAAAAGTGATTTTCATACGTATCCCTTCCTTGTGATCAGGATGAAATAGTTACCGAGTTTGAAATCGGCAGTTTTTTCTTTTTCGCATAAAGCAGCAATTTGTCTCGGCGAATGCTGTGCTCGGTTTCAAATTCTCCGCCCCGGTCGGTTTTATAGGCCACTCTGACCATTTTTCCCCAGACGTTGTGAGTCGTTGAAACCTCGGTGGGTTTGCCACCATCAGGAGCCTCAAAAGTTCTGGGTAGAAATGCAATCAGGCCATATTGCCCGGGAGCGACAAGATAAACCTGAGCCTGAAGTCGTGGCGGCAGTTTCCGGTATTCCTCGGGAAAAAGGGGAATGTAGGTTGCTACTGACCCAAAATCGCCGGGATCAATCATTGCGGCGTATGGGCGCGAAAACTTGGCCAGACCAAGAATTTGCAGGATTTCTTTGAAAGTTTCGTTTGCTACTGTTTTAACTGCCATTGCGGGTTATTCTATTAGTAACCTTCAATTCATTCAAGCTTTTTTTTGCAGAGGATTTTCAATATTCATCAAAATACCGGCAGACTCGGCTGTTAATCTGACAGGTAACCTCATAAGTTATGGTATTGAGCTTTTCAGCCCATTCACCGACAGATATTGTTTCGTTTCCATCGGTTCCGATCAGTGTAACTCTGTCTCCCGGTTTTACTGTTGTTTCCGGGCCCAGATTGCACATGCTCTGATCCATGCATACCCGCCCGACGACCGGGTATGATTCACCGTTGATCAATACCCGTCCCGAATTTGAAAACAACCGATTGAAACCATCGGCATAACCTGCCGGAAAGGTTGCGATGTAAGTGTCTTCAGAGGCGACCCAGCTGCGGCCATAGCCGATCGAACAGCCTTTTTCCACTTTTTTTACGAATGAAACCCGGGTAAGAAAACTCAAACCAGGTCTGAGATCTATGGTCTGAGGCGTTTCACGATCAGGGTAGAAGCCATAAATCATAATGCCGGGTCTGACCATGTCAAGCCAACCTTCAGGATGGGCAAGAACCGCCCCTGAATTTGCGCAATGAACGAGGGAAAATTTAAAGTTCAAAGACGTTTCGATATTCTTCACATACTTTTTGAACCGGTCAATCTGACGGCTGGTGAAGGTCTTGTTTCCTTCGTCGCTGACCGGCAGGTGGGTCATGGCACCGAACAATTCAAGATTCGGACAATTCTGCCTGATTTCTTCAGCTATTTTCAGGGCATCTTCAGGGGTTGCCCCGATTCTTCCCATGCCGGTTTCAATTTTCAAATGCACTCTTGCATTCAACCCCAGACTGGCGCAGCATTTCTGCAGCGTTCTGGCATTTTCCATTTCAACAATTGCCAGGTCGAGCTTGTTCCTGACCGCTGCATCCATTTCTTCGGCAAAGACGGGGCTGAATTTCAAAATCGGCAATTTTATGCCCGCTTCACGCAGCTGCAGCCCTTCTGGAACAGTAGCAACCCCAAGCCAGTCTATTCCGATCTTTTCGGCCATTCTTGAAACTTCGACGGCACCATGGCCATAAGCATTGGCTTTCACAGCAATAAGAATCTTACGATCCTTTCCGACTGCCTTTTTTATATTTTCAAGGTTATACCTGATGTTTGCGAGATGAATCCGGGCATGGGTCTGGTATAGCATGGTCATTCTCCCGAAATCACTGTTTTATGAACATATTCAGAAGTTGAAAGGGCCAGCAAAGCTCCATAACCTGGGTAAAAGGCAATTTCGTCACCCACTTTCAGTTCACGGGCACAGTCATGAACATCAAGAAGAAGGTGGTCACTCGAACCGCCCAGAACGATGATTCCATCTTCGACCGGGGTAATGCCATCAACTACCACGTCCTGGCGACCAATATTACAAATCACCCTTTTTCGATCGCCGCGATCGACGAATTCCTGAGAGCCGCCAAAGGCATCCTGGCCCCGGTCACCAATGGGAATTGACGGTTTGATCTCGGCCTCAATCACTTCAGCCACGCAAATCACCGTATCCTGGCGGGTTCCTGTCCAGGGAGAACGGTCGATTACATTGCGCCCAAGAATTATGGCTTCGCCGAGCCGATAAAGATTAACCTGTGCCGAAAGCTTGCCATCAGCGAGAATCGGCAGGCCTGAGCTGTTGCCCCCGCAAAGTATGGGCAGTTCAAGACCGCTTGCTTTTCGGCATTCGATCACCGTATCGACAAACAGCTTCATGTTTTCTTCAGATGGAATAACCCCGCCATAACAGGCCAGGTTGCAGCCCAGCCCGGCAACTTCAATGCCTTTGAGCTGGGCGGCTTTTTTAACAAGATCTGCGGCCTTGTCGGGCCAGACCCCTTCGCGCAGATCGCCAACGTCGATCATGACAATCACGCGATGAAAAATGTTTTTCTGCAACGCTGCGTCAGAAAGGGCTTTCATCGTTGCAAAATTTGAATTGAGGCTGTAATCGGCCACTTCTACCACTGCAGCAGCCTGAGAAATGGCAGGCAGTCGTAAAAGCATGAAAGGGCCTTTAAAGCCTGCATTTCTTAGTTTCCAGAGGTTTTCAATTCTCGAGTCGGCAAGCATATCGGCACCGGCCTGAGCCATGGCCAGCGCAACTGCAGGATGGGCGGCGGTAACCTTGGTAACACAGGCTACTTTAACTCCCACGCGGTGGCACTGCTCGATTATGGCGGCGGCATTCGCCCTGATTCTATCCTGATAAATCTCAAGGCGTGGAGTTTTTCTTCTAATTGAAATCTTTTCATTTAAATCAAACATTTGCTTCAATCCATTCCTTAAAGGTATTCTTTACCAATTCAGGGAACTCAATGGCAACTGTTCCCAGGGCAGAAAAAAGATAGTTTTTATCCAGAAGAACTCTGGTATCCGGCTTTGGCAGCAGTGATCGTGATGGGCCGGTACAGACTGAGGCAAGAATGTCAGCGCCCCCGGGAACTCTGGTAAGCGCCCCACCAGTGCCGACCACCCACTTAACCGCCGACAGGTCTTTTCCTTTGATTATCTGTTTTTTTCCAGAGGGGGTAAAAAGGTCTGATATGGTTCCAGCATGGCGTTTTACTCCGACTTCAACCGCTTTCTGGCAAAGCCAGCGAGTGATCTCGACTTCTCTTTCGGTTTTCGGCATTGCCCTGATTTCATCACGGCGAGTCTGCCAGGCGTCATCTTCAGCCAGTTCCAGAACGTTGGCGGCATTGACGAAAACGCCAAGGTCTCCCTCAACCGTTCTTTTGCTGCGTGGTTCAGGGTCGATCAGCTTATCGGCGAATTCCTTCGACCCATCGGTAACTGAATGAACATCAGTAGTTGCACCACCGACATCGACGACCAGACAATCGCCGGCAACTTCGGCAAACAGCTCAGCACCCCGAAGAACCGCGCCGGGTGTGGGTATAATCTGACGACTGGTCAGGCTTTGCAAGCGATGCATGCCTGGTGCGTGAATGATATGCCGGGAAAACAGTTCCTGCATGCGTTTTCTTAAAGGCTCCACATCGAGCACATCAACATCGGGGAAAACATTGGGAGCAATCAACAACTCGAAGCCTGATTTTTTGAAAATGTTTTCGATAGCTCTTTTCAGAGCGCTGTTACCGGCGTAAACGACCGGAACCCGTTGATCGAGCGACGCAATTTTTATGGCATTCTGAATAACGATATCGCGGGCACCAAAATCGACTCCACCGGCCAAAACGATCATATTCGGCATGATTTCTTCGATCTCTTCAAGATCAAATTCGCTGATATCACCGGCGGTCACCATTTTAATTATTGCCCCGGCGCCAAGACTTGCTTCTCGTGCGGCGCGGGCGGTCATATTGTAGGTCAGACCGTGAACGGTTACCCGCAGACCACCGGCAGCGGAGCTGTTGGCAAAAATATCGGCGTTGTCGGTGTTACAGCCAGAGTTCTGCTCAAGATTGTCAATGGCTTCTTTCAGACCGATTCCCACATTGCCCTGTTCAACCGTGGTTGGGGCGAAGCCCTGGGCAATATGCTGAAGCGAATTGGCCGAAGTGCGGACAAAACCGTTGGCTTTGGTTATGGTGCTGCCAACTTCAAGGGTAAGAATATCGATTTTTTTGCTCATGCTTTGACCTTACCTGAAAAATTCAGGGTAATCTTAGCACAACCAAAGTTCTTAAACAACTATATGAAATTTATGAAAAAAAGAATCAGATCAAATCGCTTTTGAATGATTTCAGGCGATCGCTGATCGAAATTTGCATGATCATCGACAAACTGGAAAGGTTGGCAATTACATTCAAAGAAGCATCCAGTTTTGCCACTTCCTTGATTCGGTTAAGAAAGCAGCGATTGAGTTCCCCCAGGTCTCGATAAAGGGCTTCCAGACCGACCAGCTCAAAATCAGGGTTGCCGCCTTCGGCTTTGATCAGATACTGCTTTATCAGATAGTCACCGACCGTTCGATAGAGAGTTTCATTAAAAGAAGCGAAAGGCAGGTGATATCGAGCCAGAGAATTGAGTTTAGACAACACCGGGCAGGCGCTGGTTGCCATCAGCAGGCCCATGAGTGAATTGAGGCCAATCTGGGCATGGCATCGCTTTCGAATGGTGCGATCCTGCACGCGAACCACCACATTCATTTCATTAATTGAAGAAATCTCGGCGAATTCGGCGACCACATTCTTCACATCTACGGCGGTGGGGCAATAGAAATGATCGGTGGCTGAAAATGGGCAGATTGTACATTGCTGAAAGCCCAGGCGGGTCCACTCGGGGTACAGGGCTTTATCTTCGGTAAGCCATTCATTACGGTTAAATTGAACCTTGAAACCAACCTTTTTGCCATTATCCAGCTCAAATGCGTAATCTATCATAGATATCTCCGGAATTTCTTTTCTGTTTCCGGCATGATAGCGTTATTTAAAGTTTCCCGCAAGTTTGCTCAAGAAAGCTTTCAGGCGGTCATTTTCATAGAAATGTTTATCTCTTGAAGCTTTTTGAGCAGATCGTTAAGTCTGAAAGGTTTGGTAATGCTGGTAACAAATCCGAATTTTCCGGGATCGGCAAGCGCGGGGCTCTCATGGTAACCACTCATGACGACAACGGGCAACTGGGGGTCGAGCATTTTCAATTGCTTCATAGCCTCGATACCACCGGTTCCGCCAGGGATTGTCAGGTCAAAAATTCCCGCAACAAACTGAGTTCCTCTTGCTTTTTCTCTTTTATACACGGAAATGGCTTCATCGCCATCACTAGCCCTTATGGTTTTCAACCCTACTGTTTCAAGCATCTGCTCGATGAGATTCAAAAGAATTTCTTCATCATCCAGCACCAGTACCGCCCCATTCATCCGGTTATTATGGATTTCTTTTTTTTCAATTGGTGAGGCTGTTTTTTTCAAGGTTGCAGGCAGAAAAAGGTTAAAAATCGTACCTTCTTTGTCAAAGTCATCAATTTCTATTAGACCGCCATGTCTTTGCATGATAGAAAAGCTGGTTGCAAGGCCCAGACCGTTTCCATAAGGTTTCGTGGTAAAAAATGGATCAAAAATTTTATTTCTTATTTCTTTGGGAATTCCGGGACCCTCGTCAGCAAACGTTAATTTAACATACTTTCCAGGGCGAAGTTTCTCTGATTCATTGGGAATTTCAACATTTTCAAGTCGAAGCTTTATCGCCCCACCCTTGCCCATGGCCTGCTTGGCATTTATTGCCAGATTGTCAATTACCTGACCGATCTGATTTGCATCGAACTCGCAATGCCATAAATCATCTGGGCAGAAAATGCTGTAGGCAATGTTGGAGCCGCTCAAGGCAAAGCGCAAGGATTGTTCAAGGAGAGGAATCAGATTCTGGCACTCTTTTCGGGGTTCTCCCCCCCGGGCAAAAGTCAGCAGCTGCTTGGTTAAAGCCTGGGCTCGCCCCATTGATTTAAGCGATTCCCCGAGCAATTCTCTTACCTTGACGGGAGAGCTTTCACGGGCGGCCATTTCAATAAAACCAAGAATTCCGGCAAGCAGGTTGTTAAAATCATGAGCAATACCGCCGGCAATTACCCCAAGAGCTTCGAGGCGGTCAGCTTTCAAAGCTGTTTCAAAATGGCTGTGGCGCTCTCTTTCATCTTTGAAAACCACTACGATGCCAATTTTTTCGCCATTTTTCGTTTTCACGGGTGAAACATTTTCTGAAATGAAAATCTCATCACCCGACCCGGTCAGCAAAAGCAGGTCTTCAAAAACCGTCAATTCGTTTTTTTCAACAATTTTTAACGGCGATGCAACCGGCTTTCTGTTTTTTGCGGTTACCCTGAAATAAACCCTGTCAATAGGCAGTCCATCAAGACTTTCGGGATTTTTCTGAAGCAGCTTTCCGGCCTGCGTATTCATACCGGTGATTTTACCCTGAAGATCTGTTACGATGACTGCTTCACCAAGCGACCTCAGAGTGACGGCAAGCATTTCTTTTTCATCTTCAAGACGGCGATTGGCCTCGGCAATTTCCTGGGTTCGCTGTTCAACCAGCATTTCAAGCTGTTCAACGCTCTTTTGAATATCCTCTTTCTGTTTAAAAATTACTTCTTTGGCTTCAATGTTTTTGATCAACAATGAAATCGGCGTAACCAGAATGAAAATTATGGCCCGGACATCATCGAAGCGCTCAACGTTTGGAATGTCAAGCAAAAGCAGCATTCCAACAAGCTCTTCACCGATTTTCAGTTCAATTTTGAAGATCGATTCAATATAGTTTCTTTCAAGAATCTTTTTTATTTCAGGGTTGTCTTTCAATTCTGAGGTATTTTGTGGCCGATGAGCCAACAATGGTGAATTCAAAATCAGGAATATTTCATCCCGTTTGAATATCTCCGCACGCCTTTGCGGGCAGGCATGCAGAATTTTAATTTTTTTCTGAACCAAATTCTGCATGCCGATTAGAATGACGGTTTTAGCTCCGGTAAGCTCACGAAGCTGCTCTACCAGCTTGGCACTTAAATCTGTGGTGCTGCTCGAACTTAGAAGGTCCGAAAGCAATTCAACCGACAGCATTTGAGACGCCAGCATCGCCCCACTTTTAAATTTTAGCGACATATTAACTCAACCTTGGAATTTTTATCTAAGAATCTGTATTAACCGTTTTCAAATAAAGAATTTAAATTATTTGCAAAAACTGAAAGATCAATCTTTTCAATTCGATAAGGCAGCCCGACATATTCAGACCATTCAATCAATTGTTTAATTTGAACTTCAACCAGGCCGGTATCAAGATAAACGAGTTCTGAGCGGTTTTCCTGCATCATACAGGTGGCGACCTGTCTGTTTAGACCCAGTTCTACCGAGAAAACTTCGCGCCAGCGTGGCAGCCATTCAGGCAAGATCAAGTAAGACTGCTGTTTCATAAACTTTCGATAAGCTTCTCGACCAACAAGCATCTGGGCACAATTTACAAAGCCGGGTCGGGCTACGCCATTTTCTTTTTCCATCAGATACATCAAGGGACAGCAATCACCATAAATTATGACGATCTCCTGGTAATCTCCTTTGAACTTGTGAATTGCCTGACCTAGAACCGCTTCAAGATTTTCGGGTTGCATATGCAGCATGGAATCGAAAAACACAAGATCTCCCGCTATTCTGGCATTAATCTTGAGAAACTCCATTTCGTTTTTCAAGACTCCACAGCAAAGCCATAGTCTTTTTTTCATGTTTTTATCCTTGGCCAGAGACCAGCCAGGATAATCCTCTCTTAAAGCCATGCAAGGCTTTACGGCATTAAAGCAATCAGATCATTTCTTCTTTTAAACGGGTAAACAGCTCATCG
>JBMOKV010000489.1:0-8001 GCA_049325495.1 Candidatus Rifleibacteriota bacterium
TCAGATTGTTCTGGTCGAGCCCCAGGGCTCTTTGAATATCGGCGCGGCCTGCCGGGCCATGAAAAATTTCGGCCTGACCAGCCTTACTGTCGTTAGACCGGGTTGTGAAATCGATACCAACGCTATTAAAATGGCGATGCACGCCCAGGATGTTCTGCAATCGATAAAAACTGTTGATACGATTGCCGAAGCGATACAGGGCAACGTTCTTGTGCTTGGCACCGCCAACCGGCGCGGCGAATACCATGAACCAAACATGACGGTACAGGAAGGGGTCGCGAGAATCTCCGAGGTTATCGAAAGCGGGCCGGTTTCTATTCTGTTTGGCCGCGAAGAATGGGGCCTCACCAAAGAAGACCTGGTACATACCATGGGCACCATGCGAATCGTGACCCACCCCGACAACACATCATTGAATCTGGCCCAGGCCGTTTTGTTAATCGCCTATGAACTTTATCAGAAATTCGGCGATACCACCCCGCTGCCAAAAGCTCAAGCCAATGACCCTTTCGAGCAACCTGCCACGGTTGAAGACCTTGACCGCCTGTATTCGCACATGAACCGGGTTTTGTCGATGTGTGAATTTCTGCCCAAATTAAACCCTGATGGTCTTTTTCAGGTTATCCGATCATTTTTTCACCGATCTAAGCCGCTTAAAAGAGAAGTAAACATTCTACTGGGCATTTTTTCAAACCTGAACGGCTTTATGAAAAAATACGTTCGCCGCTACCAGAACGAAAAAAAGCAGAAATAAAAACCGACCAGCTGCAGCCTTTTTTGATACGACTGCAGCTGATCGTTTCTGGTTCATTTAAAGCCAACCGAAAAGTCTTCTGCTATTTTCCCGCCGGACCGTGGTTTGGTCCCATTGGAGCCATTGGGCCTCTGGGTCCCGGACCTATCGGACCTCTAGGCCCCATCGGGCCACGTCCGAAAGGACCAGGCCCCATCCTTTCGGCTTCACGAATTTTCTTTTCAATTATGATCTCTTCACGTTTGGCTTTTTCCCGTTTTTTCTGATTTTTCTTCATTTTAAACAGTTTTTTAACTGTAGCTTTCATCATGTTGCAGATCGCCGGAGCCATGTGCTTGGCAAGTGATGACATGAAGCCTTCATTCAGTTTGATCAACTGGAAATCTCCACCTTTTTTTACGACGATCAGGGCGATTGGCCTGACAAAGGCGCCACCGCCAAGACCGATTCGGTCTTCATGTTTGTTTTCCATCATTCCGGCGGTTTCTTTTTTGTTTTCGACGCCTTTTCCTTCAAGTTTGGTGCCGAAACCGAACCCGGCTCCCTTTATGACTACAGGAATAATCACGTAATCACCGGCTTCAACCGGCTTACCAAGGGTCTGCGAAGAATTAAAATTGTCTTTAAAGATGTCGGCGATTCCTGTCAGAGCTGATTCTACCGTTTCATTCAATGGTGTTTGAGCATTTACTGCAGGACTAATCAGAGCAATAACGATTGCCAGAACAAAAAAATACCCGAATCTGGTCATAATGTACCTCCAATTAAGACTCTCTGTACATTATAGTAAGTTCTGACAAATTTAACCAGACCCCGGCGAATATTTGATTAAAATGTTAAAATAACCTGCTTTGAAAAACTGAATTATCTTTTGCATAAATCGGCTGAATGAAAAAATGAAAGTAATAAAGTCTTCGTTTTCGATCTGGCAAAGACTGGCAGTACCCTTGTTGGGTCTTTTCTTGATTCTGCCAATGCTTCATTTTGGCACGGCGATCAAAAATCTGATTGAACTTGAAGAAAGGCAATTGCTCGCCCTTGCCCGCGAAAAACTTCTGCTCGAAGCTGAATCATTTCAAAGCGACCTGAACCCGGAAATTTTTGTTGAAAACTGCCTGCGCCAGATGAATCGGGACTTCAAACTTGCCCCGGAAAATCATAAAGACAGACCTCTTCAGTACCCGCCAGGCTATGACCCTGAGCTGATCGATGACCAGTTTATCGGGAAGATGAGAAACTACCTGGTTAAAAACTTCGACTTCAGCCCGGCATTAGTTATCGCAGCAGGTACCGATCTGGTAAAAACTTTCTCCTGGTTTCTTCCAGAAGTTATAAAAAATGAAGAAACCCGGCGTAAATTCACTGAAGCCGCCATTCTCAGTACAACCTTCGATGAACCTGAGATGAAAAACCTTCTACCAGACACACCAAACCTGGAAGAATTAAGGCAAGAAAGTACAAAAAAAATCACCAGAGATAATTTTCATCTGGCTTTTACCGATATTTTTCGCAACGAAATTTCTTTTTTCGCCTCACCAGAGCACTACTCCGACAGCTGCGGGAAATTTTTTTCCAATATTTTTGGCAATCAAAGGGCTTTCAATTACTGCTTTCGAATTGTAAAACATTTTCCGGATTCTTCTGAAGGTTTATATGGGCTCTATTATCTGGTTATTTTCGGGTCAGAAATTTCTCCGATCCGAATTCTCAATGAGGCGATAAAAAGAAATTCCCCAAACGTCTCCAGAAAAATTTTCAGGGGTTCCATATCTCGAACCGGATTTCAAAAGAATAAAGAAGGAATGATCTATGTAACCAGTTTTCCTTCCAGCTGGTTTCTGGCAATAAACGATTTTGCCCTGAAAAAACCAGAATTCGAGAAGAAATTAAAAGATTATTTTACCAGCAACTCAATCTGTACATATATTTCAAATGATTTTTTAATTTCATCTGAAAGGAAATGGCTGACCTGGCTTAATTTCCTGAAAAAAATAATGGTTATACTAATTTTTGCTTTTTCCGTTTTAACCTGGCTGTTTCCTGATTTTCTTAAGATTTCACTGAATTGGAAACTTCGGCTGACAGTCGCGTTGATTATTTTGATTCCCATTTCTGCAATTTTCCTGACCATCCAGCTGATTGACTCAACGTCTGAGCGCGAGCAGCAGATTCGGGTCGAGACAATCATGCAAAAAAGAATCAGGCATTTCGAGCAAATCGAGAATGAACAGCTAAATCAAATCGTTTTCAACTTTTTGAAACGGAAAATCCTAGATATTGAATTGCTCTCATCAGAGACTCCAGACACCGAAAAGATTTCATTGGCTTATGCTGCCCGACAAACCGTCGTTTTAACTTTGCGAGCCCTGTTTCTAAATCGTGAAGGCTTTTCATTTGGCCTGGAACGTGACCTGAGAGTAGACCCGCGCGAAATGAAAACCGAAACGATTGGTATGCTTAAAATTATTGCGGGACTTGGACTGGCAAATGAAAACTCTGAAAAAATCAAGAATCTGATGAAGAAACAATACCTTTTCGGCTCATACGCAGATTCTTTCTGGAACGTATTTGCCACCTCAAAAGCCCTGGCCTCAGAGAACAATATAATTCACGATTTTTTTTCCGTCTCTTCTTTGAGAAAAAGCATTTTCCAGCTGCTGGCGCTTCCTGAAAGCCCCAATAGCCCGTTTGCTGTTTTCTATCACGAATTGAATGACGTTCAAACCACAAGGCAGCTGGTTAGAATGTTTCTTCACAATCGTCAATTCAATTCAACCATCACTCTTGAAAACGGAAGTATTGATTTTGCCATGTATTCACGGGCAACTTTTTCTTTACGCAAAGAACAGTGGCCGGCTCCAACCGGTGTTTCTGACCAGCTGAAATTAATTGCCGATCAGGCATCAAATAAGCGAACCAGCGGCTCGAGCATTGAAAGACAAAACAATTCAATGACTCTGACAATGTGGAATTATCGTGAAGATTCACCAGTGATTTATGTTGCCCGTGCCAATATCATTCTACAGCATTCAAGCAGTTTTTCGCTTAGATTTCTTGGCTGGTTGATTTTTGGCTATGGGCTACTGACAACAATTTTTATCGCCAATGGCCTTGCCAGCTTGTTTTTAAACCCGGTTAAACTCCTTCTTCAGGGAGTAAGCCTGGTAACTCGAAATCGCCATGATTTCCGAATTATGATTTCTGGGCGCGATGAGTTTTCTGAACTTGCAGAATCTTTCAATCGCATGAATGCAGGACTGCTGCAGCGGCAAAAAATGCGAAGATTCGTTTCTGACAAACTGGTGGAAAGCTTAAATCAGCGGGATAATGAAATTCATTCAGGCAACCGATTGCTTAAAGCATCAATTTTGAGTTCTGATATTCGTGGCTTCACCACCCTTTCCGAAAAGAATTCCCCCGAAGAAATCGTTGATCTGTTAAATGAATATTTGACCGTTATGGAGCGCCTGATTAAAAAGTTTGGTGGCTCAGTGGACAAAATTATCGGCGATGCAATTCTGGCTACTTTCAGTGCGGAATCTCCTGAAAAGAACGCGATCAATTCCTGCCATGCGGCCATGGCTATGAGAAATGCACTGAAAGACTTTAACGCAAAACGACAACAGGAAGGAAAAATTACCGTCGAAAACGGAGTTGGAGTTGCTTCAGGAGAAATCATACTCGGCTTTGCCGGAGAAAAAGGCAGACGCAGAGACATGGTAATGCTTGGTGAACCTTTTCAAACTGCACAGTATCTTGAATCTATAAGTCGTCATGGTAACAGAACAAAAGTTATCATTGACCGACAAACTTATGAAATGGTTCTTTCAAAATTCAGTTTTGTTCAATCAGATTCTGACCAAACCGAAATTGAAGCATGGGAAATAAATGAAGAATTCAGTTAACCATCAGATTTCAATGCAGAGCAGACCAGATGGGAAAGTGCTGTTTTTCGTCTGGATTCTTCTGGTAATACTTCCTGGACTCATTTTCTTTTTCATTCTGGAAAAATTGCTGGAATATGGAGAAGATCATCAGAAAAACGTTGCCTGTGTCGAAATGATTTCAGAGGCCGAGGACTTTCGACGAGAAGTTACTACTGCCGCGTTTCTTGAAAAGACACTTCGACCTGCCCTCAGGAAAATCTCAGAAACTGACAGGTTAGAAGCTGACCAGATTCAAAAAGAACTTGATAAAAACCTTGGATTCAAGGTTTTTGCAGTTTTCTCTGGAAACAAAAAAGGCATTTCTTATGCTTTGGATAAGAAATATGAAAAAGATTTTTTAGTTTCACGCACCATGCTGAAAAATTTCCTCACCGGACTTGATATTGAGTTTAAGAATTCACAGCTTATCAAGTCTGAAAAAATACGAACCGATCATGAAGAAAAAATCATTTCAAGAGGTCAGGCTTTTTTCAAGTCTCTGTTCAGACTGCTTGGCGAAATAAAACTTGAGCCCGAAAAAATACAGACCGCTCTATCGGGCAAACCCTACCTGAAAAGAGTTTTTATTCTTTATTTACCGGTTTTTCACGGCGATAAAATTGAAAAACAAATAATTGTTTTAATCAGGGAGCTGGATATTCCATTAACCAGCATTTTGAACGGCGCAACTGAAAAATTTTCTGAAAGCCATCTAACGCGACATTTCAAGACGGTTGACTTAGGCAAGGAACAAGATTTCATAGACTTTCAGAACCCAATATCCCAATTTTCAGTAAAGGCAGACTATTTTTCTTTTACTATTCCTTTTCCGAGCGAATTGATCAATCGCATTGCCTGTAAAGGAACCTTCTATCCCTTTCTCCTGAAACAGACACAGAACCGATTTCCTGTTCTTGAAATCAGGGCAGACCGAAAATATTATCAACACCCACTTCGGCAATTTTTGAAACCGTTGAAAATGTCAGGGCTGATTCTGATTCTTTTTATTTCTCTGCTTTTTATGAGGTTTTATTTTTTTGGGCTTGAATTGCCTTTAAGAATCAAAACCAAAATTATGACCGCTGTAATCGTTGCATCGATACTTCCCGTTCTGGCCCTGTTTCTAATCGCCAGGTTCCACGAAAATTTCCGCAATAATTCAAGGCAATATGAGATTAATAATTTACTTAATCAGCAGGTTGAAGAGTTCAATATCGCGATCAATGCTTATCGAACCGGACTTGAAACCCAACACGCCAGATTGAGTGAATCATTGAATTTCATGAAGGAATTTGAATTTGTGCCTTTCCTGAAATACTGGATGAAGAATCGGCCAATAACGGCCATTATGACGAGAATCAATCACAATAACGGGTTGATTGGAAGAAATTCAAAGATTCGCATTATGCCTTTTGAATCAGAGCTCAAGGATTTTCTTTTTACCTGCGTGGAAAATTCGTTCAGAAGAAGAAAAGAAGATGGTCGCGAAAGTGATGGGTCGGTTGGAATGTTTCGTTTTCGCATAAAGGGCCTGGGAATTTTGATTTCTGATCTGGGAATGATTCACAATTCCAGCTTTTCCAATCTTTCAGATCTTTACTCTCTGATCCCGGTCTTCCCTGGAAATGACCGACATGCCGAGGTTACTTCTTCTTTTTTGATAAAGTATTCATCGATTCTCATGCTACAGGATTTTTTCAGACAACAGCCAGATTTGTTAAACGTAACCGAGAAAGCCGGTTTCAAAATCCAAAAGTGCTATATTCCCCTTAGCAGCCATTCTGAGCTGCCTGAAAGGGGCGATCTAATCAGCAGTCCCGGCTTTCCATACGAGCAAATCATTGACAAGCTTGAGAAAATTCAAAACAGCCGATCCCAGGAAACCTGGGTGAATAATCGCAATGGCAGAATACAGGTTGTTCACGTTGAATTTTCCCAGAATTTGAATGTCCTGGTAGCTTTAATCGCTGAACAGACCGGGGTAGACCAGCATTCAATTCTTCCCCCATTGACGAATATGTTTCTTTATTTAATCGGCCTTCTTCTAATCAATCTTGTCTTAATGGGTCGATTTTTCGTAGCGCCTCTGCGGCTTCTTCAGCAATCTGCCGAAGAGGTTGCCGAAGGCCATTTCTCTCACCAGGTCAGCATGGAAAGCGGTGATGAGTTTTCAGAGCTTGGTCATGCTTTTAACCAGATGATTGCCGGCCTTGATGAAAAGGAACGCATGAGCAGTTTCGTTTCTGAAAATGTTCTGGCTGAAACGGCAGATGAAAATGAAAACGTTCTGCTTCCCGGCGGAGAAAGGTCGCAGGTCAGCGTTCTTTTCTGTTCATTGCCCGAATTAAAGAAGTTTCTGGCTTCTTCGTCGCCAGATATTGCAATCAGCTACCTTGATCGTCTGATCGACCGCTGTGACATTATTTCGCGGCAATATAACGGTGTTATTGATAAAATAATCGAGGACACCGTTATGATTGTTTTTCGGCAACAGGATGCAGGAAATTCCCATGTGATTGCCGCCTGTAAAACTGCACTTGAGATTTCCAGCTTCTTTCCAAATGATGAATGTCCCTTGCGTCTGAGCGCGGGAATTTCTTCTGGAGAAGCGGTTTCAGGGAAAATTGGTTCTCTCGAAGGAAAACTTGATTACACCGTTATCGGCAACCCGGTAAATCTTGCCGCCAGATTGAAAGCCCAGGCAGCCGCTGCAGATCAGACAGGTATTCTTCTATGCCCACAGACAATCAGAATGTTAAAAGGAATCGGGCGACTACGCTTTATCGAACGAGTTGAAATCAAGGGCCGTACCCGGTCTTTCCCGATGTATGAGCTGCAGGGTCTGCGTCTGTAATAATCTTTTTGCGGAAATCTATTCTAATATTCAGTCACATTTGACTGAATGGCTTCTCCGTCATTCCCGCGCAGGCGGGAATCCAGCCCAAAACAGCCTGGATCCCTGCCTTCGCAGGGATGACATATCGTTGATTGATTACACTTACTCAAATGTGAAAAAGAACTAGACTTCAGTCGTGGCTTCAGAGATTTTGTTTACCGGGTTACCCCAGATTTTCTGCATCAGTGGCCGGTAGTTTTCTTCGAGGTTTTTCACGCTCAGATCAATGAGAACGCGAATTATGTTGGGTTCGAAGGTTTCGTTGGTGGCCGGCAGACAGAGATCCATGATCACTTCGCCGGCTTCGGTGGCGAAATATTTGAAAGTCTTGTAATTGCTGTTGTAACTGTTCATCAGCTTCAAAGTTTCTGAGCGGTTGGCATCGGTAATGCATTTGCCGGCAATCAGTGTGCGGCAGATGACAT
>JBMOKV010000490.1:0-3193 GCA_049325495.1 Candidatus Rifleibacteriota bacterium
CTGGTCAGCAGCAGTGGTTTGGGCATTGAAAATTCAAGGGTTGCAATCGTAAATACGGTTCAGACGAGAATTGCAGGGCTGGGTGGTTATCTGGAGCTGACTTCTGGTTATATTGGCGACAATGGTCAGTTTTCCTTTTCCGGTGACCAGAAGCTGGTGGATGCTCTGGGGCTTTCTGTGAGCAGATCTGGTGAAAACAACAGAGTTGAATTAAGCCTGAAAGATGGTTTTGGTAATGTCAGAACCACGAAGACCGAGGATGGAAGGGCGGTTGGCCTGCTTGACGGTATCGACATAGATTTCAAGTCGCAGGCGGCGCAGATTGCTGGAACATCTGGCTTGCAGGCGGGTTTGAACATCAGTGTTGCGGAAACTTTTCAAATTGCAGCGGGAAGTGTTGTTGCAACAGTGACGATTGCGGCGGGCTACTGGACCATGGAAGGGCTTTCGCGGTCGCTCAACGCTCAGGTTAACAGTGCAACCGCCCAATTCATCAAGGGACTTTCAGCGGTAGTGGTCGAGGGTGAAATTCGTCTGGCTTACGATAAACCATCAACGTCATCGATTACCATTGGAACGACGATAACGATCAATTCATCGAGTAACAGTATTCTTGGCTTTTTAAACGGCACTTACAGCGGTTTTGTGGATGGCTCAAAAGATGCCTCAAAGATAGCCTGGGGTTTCAGCAGTTATGTGGTTAGTTCAACCACAAATATTCAGGCAGGAACAAGTATTCAAATCAGCGCGTCTGATGGGGTAAATACAGTTGTAATTACACTGATGACCACACTTGGTACCGGCCAGGAAACCACTGCCGATATGGTTTCGTTCATAAACTTTCAGGCTAACGCCAACCAGGCATTTCAAACTTCGAGTGTTGCTATCAGAGTCGATCAGGTTGGCGGGGCAATGGCGTTTACCTCTACCCGTGTCGGAACACAGCATAATGATAACTCCCCGGCTTTTACCAGCATGGTGTCGCTTACGATGAGTGCCACTCAATCAATTTTTGCATTCAGCAATTTCGGGCTAAAGGAGGGTACGGTAAAAGGTTTTGGCGACATGAATTTCAGGATGCATGTGGTTGACAATCAGCCTCAATTTCAGATTGGTGCCGATCAGGGCCAGAAAATGGCGATTTCGATTGGCAACATGTGCGCAACCTGTCTCGAAGTTAACGATCTTGACCTGACTACGGTTCAAGGATCAGGTGCTGCAATTGGAAAGTTGAACAAAGCGCTGGATAGGGTTTCGGCCGAGCGCTCAAAGCTTGGTGCTTTCCAGAATCGACTTGAATATGCAATCAACAACTTGCGTAACACGCACAGCAACCTGAGTGCTTCAGAGTCTCGAATTCGCGATGCGGATATTGCGATGGAAATGATAGAGTTTACCAGAAACCAGATTCTCAGTCAGTCTGGCACGGCAATGCTGGCCCAGGCCAATACTGTTCCACAGGGGGTGCTGCAGTTATTGGGCTGAAAAAATGATTAAACAAATATTTAATTCAGGTAACCCGCCTCTTTGCTTTTCATTACGCAGGGAAGCTATTAACAGATTCATGGAGGAATCATCATGTCATTAAGAATTAATCAGAACGTTCTTGCGATCGGCACCTACGGTTCCGTTGCCCAGACTTCATCGCGTCTGGAAAAATCGATTCAGAAACTCAGTTCCGGGTTGAGAATCAATGGTGCGGCAGATGATGCCGCTGGTTTGGCGATAAGTGAAAAAATGCGGCGCCAGATAAGGGGTTTGAACCGGGCAGTCCTGAATGCTCAGGACGGCATCTCGATGATTCAAACTGCTGAGGGTGCTCTGAATGAATCGCAAAGTATTCTTCAACGCATGCGTGAGCTGGCAATTCAGTCGTCGAATGACACACTTACCAGTAATGACCGGCTTGAAATTCAAAAAGAGGTGGTTCAGTTACGCGATGACCTGAATCGAATCGCGAGGAATACGGAGTTCAACACGAAAAAGCTGCTGGATGGCAGTCAGACAGCTCTGATCAGTGCCAGCAGCAGCTCGGTGAAGGGACTTGTAAGTGGGCCCATAACCCAGGCGGGGGGTGACTACGATGTTGACATAACGCTGTTGAAAGGCGGTATCGCCGAAATGCAGCGTTCGCAGATCTTTACTCTCAATGATGGCACTGGAGCTCTGGCTTCAGGGGGAACTCAGCTGCAAAGTATCGCGCAATTCTATGATTCAAATAGTGTTTTTGTCCTTGATACTCCTCAGACACTCACTTTGAGCGGAAATGGGGAAACCACGACCATAAATCTTGATGGGCAGATGACCCTGGATAATCTGTCGGCGGAAATTCAAAATGCCATGGGCAGCAAGTCGGGGTTGGGAATAGATAACTCGAGAACTGCAACGGTAAACACAATTCAAACCAGAGTTGCTGGTCTGGGCGGCTACGTTCAGATTGTTTCCGGCAGTATCGGCAGCAGTGGCCGGGTTTCTCTGGCTTCAGACCAGAAGATAATCGATGCATTGGGCTTTTCAATCAGTCGAGAGGCGGTTGATAACCGGGTCGAAGTAGTTCTAAGCGATAACTTCGGAAATACGAGAAAAGTAAAAACTGAAGGCAACGTAGCCTCTTCCCTGCTTGACGGGATAGATGTGAAGTTCACTTCACAGGCAGCCCAGGTGGCAGGAACTCAGGGCCTCGAGGCAGGTATAACCATAACCGGTGCCGATTCAACTTTCATAATCAGTGCCGGGCAGAACCAGGTAACCATTACGGTTGGATCAGGCCTGTGGAGTATGGAAGGCCTTGCACGCTCAATCAATTCAGGCATTTCAGCGGCCGGGATAGATGGATTAAGTGCGGCTGTCGTTGAAGGCGAGCTAAGGTTGAGTTATGAAAGACCTGCTTCGGTTTCAGCAACGGTTGCGAATACGGTAACGATTGCCAACGTAGTTTCACAGGCGGCAACCCTTGGATTTCTTGCGGGGACTTACAGCGGATTCGTGGATGGAAGAAAGGATGAAACGGTGGTCAGGTGGGGATTCAGCCGATTCATGGCCACTGCGGCGGGAGATATTACGATTACGGTTGGGGACGGAGTCAATTCGGCGCAATTGGTGATAAGCCTTGTAACTACTGCGACGACAGCAGATATGATCGATTTCATTGTTTTTCAGGCCAGCGCCAACAATATTTTCGGAACAAACTCCG
>JBMOKV010000490.1:3203-7917 GCA_049325495.1 Candidatus Rifleibacteriota bacterium
AGACTCGATCAGGTTGGTGGTGCGATGGCGTTTACATCAACCAGGGTGGGCAAAGAAAATCGAGATAATGCGGTGGCATACACGAGCATCGTCAGTATATCAATCAATGGAGCAGCAGCTGACGAAGTCTTTATCAACTCAAGCCTTGGTTTGTGGGATGGCACGGTGAAAGGCGCCGGTGACAAGAATTTCAAACTTCATGTCGTCGATAATGAACCGCAGTTTCAGATAGGTGCCGATCAGGGCCAGACAATGAAAATCAATATTTCAAATATGTCTGCCGAAGCTCTGGGCATTGAAGATATTGATCTGACAACGGTATCAAGGGCAGAAGAGGCGATTGGCAAGCTCAACAAAGCCATCGATATCGTTTCAGCTGAACGATCAAAACTGGGTGCTTATCAGAACCGACTTGAATACGCGATAAACAATCTGCGCAATACGCACAGCAATCTCAGCTCTTCAGAATCCAGAATAAGAGATGCAGATATCGCCATGGAAATGATTGAGTTCACCCGCAACCAGATCATCAGTCAGTCTGGAACGGCAATGCTGGCACAGGCGAACACTATTCCTCAGGGTGTGCTGCAGTTACTTGGGTAAAAAATAATTTAAACAAACAATTTTTTGAAGGGCGGTGATGCCTTTGTGCTCTGGCTTTAAATAACGCAGGGATGCGTTCACTAAGTTCTATTTGATTCAAGGAGGAATCATTATGTCGCTACGAATAAATCAAAATGTTTTGTCAATCAATACCTATTCCTCGGTTTCCCAGACCTCTTCACGTCTGGAAAAATCGATTCAGAAGCTGAGCTCGGGTTTACGGATAAATGGCGCAGCTGATGATGCTGCTGGTCTTGCGATCAGCGAAAAAATGCGTCGCCAGATCAGAGGTCTGAGCCGTGCAGTTTTGAATGCTCAGGATGGCATTTCCATGATTCAAACCGCTGAGGGCGCATTGAATGAAACACAGAGTATTCTTCAGCGAATGCGCGAACTGGCCATTCAGTCGTCCAACGACACGTTGACCAGTAATGACCGGCTTGAGATTCAAAAAGAGGTAAATCAGCTCAAAGATGAAATCAACCGGATATCGCGAAGCACCGAATTCAACACGAAAAAACTCCTCGATGGTACACAGAGCGCGCTGATAAGTTCGAACTCCGGAGCGATCAAAGGTATGGTCGTAGGGGAAGTGGATCTTGCCAGCGGTGATTATGATGTTCAAATCGATCTGCTGTCTGGCGGAGTGTCGCAGATGCAGCGCTCGCAGATTTTCACGTTGAATGACGGTTCTGGCTCTCTTGCTAATGGCAGCACTCAGCTTCAGAGTATTGCTCAGTTCTATGATGCAAATGGGGTGTTTGTTCTCGATACTCCCCAGGCTTTGACTCTAAGCGGAAATGGAAACACTACCAGCCTGACAATCGATGGTCAGATGACTCTCGACAATCTTTCAGCGGCCATGCAGAATTCACTGGTGAGCAAAAGCGGTCTTGATATCAGCAATACCCGAGTTGCAACGATCAACACGATCCAGTCGCAGCTTGCCGGGGTGGGTGGATACATCGAGATCGTTTCCGGAAGCCTTGGTGATGCCGGGGAAATTTCAGTTTCTTCGGATCAGAAGGTTCTGGATGCTCTGGGAATGAGCATAAACCGTGAAGCGGTTGACAGCAGAGTTCAGCTTACGCTTACCGACAATTTCGGCAACGTCAGGCAGATCAAAACCGAAACCGATCGGGCAGCGGGTCTGTTGAATGGAATTGACATTCAGTTCGAATCTCAATCGGCACAGATCGCCGGCACTCAGGGGCTTGAAAAAGGTCTGCTTATCTCATCTGGTGCAAATGCCAACTTTACCGTCAGTGCAGGCGAAAGTCAGGTAATCATCACGGTTGGCCAGGGCCACTGGACAATGGAAGGCCTTGCGAGAACCATCAATGCCCAGATTGATGCGGCAAATGCTGGTGCGGGAATCCCAGGTCTGCAGGCAAGTATTGTTGAGGGAGAAGTCAGATTGTCATATGAACGCCCGGCTTCAGCTTCAGCAACCGTGGCAAACACGATCACCATTGCTGCCCAGTCCACCGGAGCTTCTACAATTGGTTTCCTTGAAGGTACCTTTAGTGGATTCGTCGATGCCAAGAAAGATCAGAATATGACTGCCTGGGGTTTCAGTAGATATCTGGCGTTTACTGCCGTGGGGAATGCGGAAATCAATGTTGGCGATGGTATCAATATCACTACGGTTGTGTTGACCCTGACATCGGCGGTTAATACCGCGGATATGACGCTGTTTACAACTTTCCAGGCGAATTTTAACAATATTGCAGACACCGATAGTGTGGCTGTTCGAGTTGATCAGGTCGGTGGAGCGATGGTATTCACTTCGCTCAGGGTTGGAACAGAGCATCTGGATAATCAGGCAGCCAATACCAGCATGGTCAGTGTAGATTTCGTTCCGGCAGGTGGGGTAACCATTCCGGTAGATCTGTACATGACCCAGAGGCTTGGTATTACTGAAGGAACAGTCAAGGGCAGTGGAGATGCCAACTTCAAGCTGCATATCGTTAACAGTATGCCCCAATACCAGATTGGTGCTGATCAGGGCCAGATCATGAAGCTTGCTATTGCGGAAATGTCGAGCGAGGCTCTGGGCGTAGATCGTGTCGATCTTACGACTTCGGCAGGCGCAAGTAAGGCAATTGGCATATTGAACAAAGCGGTGGATATGGTATCGGCTGAAAGATCGAAGCTTGGAGCCTATCAAAACCGGCTTGAATATGCGATCAACAACCTGAGAAACACTCACAGCAACCTGACTTCAGCGGAATCCAGGATCAGAGACACTGATATAGCAATGGAAATGATCGAATTCACCAGAAATCAGATCATCAGTCAGTCAGGTACCGCAATGCTGGCTCAGGCAAATAACGTCCCACAGGGAGTTCTGCAATTGCTCAGATAAGTATCTGAAACAGTCATATCTCGCATTCATCTGGTTTTGCAGGAAACTGCGGCCTTCGTGGCCGCAATCCTGCAGCCCGGATGCCTTAAATCGAAGGGGGTGGTGCTTTGGCGTAGTTTTAAAAAAGAAAACCTGATCAATCAATTGTTTGTTTTGCAGACTGTTTAATCTGCTTTTAAAGCATCAGCGCAGCCTGGTTGCAGCTCAAGTGCAACTTTGGTCATTGCTCCTGGTGGTTTTAAAGTCTGTTGCAGCCAGGAAAAGGCTTTGCTGGAGAAACGGAAGTTCAACCAGGTTCAGTCTGTAAATTACACAAAAGGCCATTGATATTTGATTCTTCTTCGTTGCCTCGGCCCATTAAGCGGGTTTGGCAACCGGGACATTGAGCTTAGGGTTCTGTTGAGTCTTTTAAAGCAAAATGCCCGTGCTGGAGAAAAATTGAACGGCTCTGGTGTTGCCTGATGATTGAAAAGGTGCGGAGTTTATATCTTATCTTGCTTTCATCTGGTGCTATGGGGAAATCTATCGTCAGAATTCTGACGCCTTTTGTTCCCGATGAAAATGAAAGGGGTGGTGCAGCGGGTATTTCTGTCGGCGCATGGATGCGCCAATTCAAACATTTAATTGATTCATGGAGGAATCGATCATGTCATTACGAATTAATCAGAATGTTCTTTCAATCAGTACCTACAAGTCCGTTACCCAGACTTCGAGCCGACTCGAGAAATCGATTCAGAAACTGAGCTCAGGTCTAAGAATCAACAGTGCTGCCGACGATGCGGCCGGCCTGGCGATAAGTGAGAAGATGCGACGGCAGATTCGTGGTTTGTCGCGTGCGGTTCTCAACGCCCAGGATGGCATTTCGATGGTTCAGACCGCCGAAGGAGCATTGAATGAAACTCAGAGTATTCTTCAGCGAATGCGCGAGCTGGCTGTTCAGTCGGCTAATGACACTCTTACCAGCAATGACCGCCTTGAAATTCAAAAAGAAGTAATTCAGCTGCGAGATGAAATCAATCGAATTTCACGCAGTACTGAATTCAACACTAAAAGGCTTCTTGATGGCAGTCAGACCGCTCTGGTCAGTTCTAACTCCAGTGCTGTCAAGGGTCTGGTGGGTGGTCAGGTAACTGGCCCTTCAACCGACTATGATGTTCAGATTGACCTGCTCAGCGGCGGTGTTTCAGAAATGCAGCGATCGCAGATATTCACCCTCAATGATGGCAGTGGAAAACTGGCGACCGGTTCTACCAAGTTGCAGAGTATCGCTCAGTTCTATGATGCCAACGGAGTATTCGTTCTTGATACGCCGCAGATTTTGACTCTCAACGGAAATGGTGAATCTACTTCAATAACCCTCGATGGTCAGATGTCTCTCGACAACCTTGCGGCAGGAATGCAGAATGCAATTGCCAGCAAGAGTGGGCTGAATCTTGGTAACTCAAGAGTCGCCACAGTAAATACCATTTCAACGCAGGTTGCCGGCCTCGGCGGTTACATTGAGCTGATTTCCGGTAGTATCGGTGATGATGGAAGGGTATCCTTCTCTTCTGACCAGAAGATCATCGATGCTCTGGGTTTGAGTGTCGAACGGCAGGCAGTTAACAGCCGGGTCGAACTAACTTTGACCGATGCTTTCGGCAATGTGAGAACGGTTCGCACCGATGGAAACCGGGCCTCAGGTCTGCTTGAAGGAATAGATCTGCAGTTTATTTCGCAGTCGGCACAGATTGCTGGCTCGAA
>JBMOKV010000491.1:0-7892 GCA_049325495.1 Candidatus Rifleibacteriota bacterium
AATTCTGCCGATTTTTTCGGTCATTTTCATTCTTGGCCTGCAGTTTTCCCAGCTCGGCGACACCGATCTTTCCATTCTTTATTTTTTACTGACCGCCGGAGCCATTTTAATTTCCTGGCTTTACCGGGTAAACCAGAAAGTTTCCATTTTTTTTCCTGGTTTTTGCCGGGTTCATGTCAGGCGTTTACTACGGCAATCTTCGCATCTCGCCGGCCGTTGATTCAGGAGAATTGAGGCTGTTTAACGAGAGCGAAGGAACGATGACCGGAGTTTTTTCGGGAGAATACAAGATTTTTCGCAGCGGCCGCGTCAGTCTCAGATTGCGCAACTGCACCTTTAATACCGCATCGCAGACAATTGCAATTCCAGGAAGAATTCCATGCAGAATAAAAAGTACCGACCTGATACCAGAGCCAGAGCAGGTTTACCGTCTGAGAGGAAAATTGCAGTTCAGCACCGGTCAACGCTACCCGGGCTTTTCAGCCACCACAATTGAACATGTCAGCAATCGCTCGCCGCTGCATGAAGTAGGCGGCAAGCTCCAGAGAAAATTGCGCGATGGGCTGAACACCGTTCTGCCAACCCGACATGCGACGGTTGTAGGCGGACTTCTACTTGGCGATACAAGTCAAATCAGGGTCGAAGACCGGGCACTGTTCAGAGAAACGGGAGTTTCTCACCTGCTTGCCGTTTCTGGCCAGCATCTGATGGTTTTAAGCATGGTTATTGCGGCAATTCTGCATCTCGTAAGAGTTCCCCCGGTTTCACGCAGCATTCTGATTTCAGCTTTTCTCATCGTTTATGCTTTTGCCACGTCCGGCTCACCGTCAATCGTCCGGGCTCTGATTATGTATATTTCCGTCGCTTTCGTTCTGCATTTTGAATCGGCTCCATCTTCAATAAGACCACTGAGTATCGCTGCTCTGCTCATTCTTTTTTATGACCCGTCACAGGTTGCAGAACCCTCATTCATTCTGAGTTTTAGTGCAGTTGCAGGAATTGTGCTTCTTCGACCGATGTTTGAAGATTATCTGCAGCGGCTTCACCTGCCTTTAATCCTGGCAAGATACCTTGCGGTTACATTTGCTGCCAATCTGGCCGTCATTCCTTTTTCTTCTTACCTTTTTGGTGGTTTTTCGGTGGTTGCAATGCTGGTAAACCCGGCCATAATCTGGGTATTCTCAATCATTCTGCCCGCCAGCTTCATTATTGGTGCCGTTTCGGCAGTTTCAGGATCAACCGGGCTTTTTCTGGCTCCGGGCCTTTCCCTTCCCCTCGATGGACTTCTCAGTTTTCTGGAATGGGCGCGTTCGATGCCGGGCGGTTTTTACCAGACCGGAACTGTTCCCGGTTTTATGGTTTCACTGGCCTATGGAACTCTGCTTCTCTGGGCCGGGCTCTGGAACCGGCGCTTGATTCTCAGCCACAGCCTGAAAGCCGAACCGGTGCGAATAGTGATTTCGTCAGAAAAATCAAATGAAGAATCAGAAATCCGAACCCCCACCGCTAAAACTCCGCATGAATCTTCCCGTTACACCGCAGGCCCGGAAAGGCAGGCTCCAGGTATTAATCGAGAATCTGCCAACGTTTTCAAGGATGGTGCAGCAATCAGGAATATTGATGGTTATCTGCTTTCATGCCGCAGAAGATCATTGAAAGGTTTCAATCAATCATTTGATCAAGACCTGGATCTACAGATGCTGAGCATTGAGAACCAGAATCTTTATCATCAGCTTGTAGACCTTGACCGCCAGGTTCTGGTAAACGAAGAATTCCGGTTGATACAGGCCCAGATTTTCCTTCTCGCCCTTGCAGGCAGCGAATTGTTGGGAAGAATTTCGGCCCATCTTTACCCTGAACCTGACCCCGCCGAGTTTTCCCTCGATCTGGTGGTTAAAGACCGCTATCTTGCCGTGGCAATTCTTGGCGACCGGTTACTTTCTTCGTCTCTGCTTACCAGAACCGGTAGTCAAAACCTGCTGCTGATCCTTTCACGGGGACAGACGCTTTTTTCCAGAGGTCGTGGTCAACTGCAACGAATGTTGAAGCAAAACGATGAAGAAATCCTTGAGCAGCATTTTTCATTAAGACGCGACCTGCTTGCCTGGTGCCGCGAGTTCATCGAGTATGACATTGAATGGAGACGACGACTTCAGTCGCAACAATGAAATGAACTTTTTATTTAAATCAATTGTTTTATTTTTTCCCGCCGTGTTTCTAATTCTTATTCCTCAGGCACCAGACAAACTTGAAGATATCCTGGCAATAGCCTTTATTTCAGCCTCTATATTGATGCTGGCGGGTTGTCGTTCATCTTCCGATAAAATCAGGGCGGCTGCATGTTGCTTTCGCAATGGTCTGACAATTGCTCTCTTTTTCATGATCATCTGCGCTTTCTTTCCAATTGGCGGCTATATCGCCGAGCCCCTTTACCTGGAGCATTCAAAAGAAAACGCCGATGCCATATTCGTCATGGCATCCGGGGCCACCAAAGCAGCTGATCCCGGGTTAAGTTGTTATCAGCGTGTTCTGCACGGCATAGAGCTTTTCAAAGCCGGCAGGGCTCCCAGGCTCATCGTAAGCACCGGATTCAACCCGCGCAACAATCAGGCCGAATCCCTCTGGGTAGCCAGCATAACCAGCCTATGCAGCATTCCATCAGAGCAACTCGACATTCTGGTCAACCCCAGAATTACCACAAGCAAAACCGAAGCTGACTTTGCCCTGGAACATTTCAATCAACATAAAATCAGGCGTATTCTTCTGGTAACCAGCGGTTCGCACGTTTTCAGATCAAAAAAAGTATTTGAAAAAATCGGCATCGAAGTGTTGCCCGCTCCATGTCACTCGATTAAAAGTCTTTACCATTCAATGGGACACAATTTGATCTCTTTCAACTCCGCTCTTCATGAATGGATCGGCCTGATCTATTACCGGTTGCGAAATTTTATCTGATTCTTTTAACTTTTTTTTCACATTTTTCTTTTTCAAATGATTTTAAAACGGGATTCAAAAAATTCCAGAACAAAATCGGAGGAAAAGAACAATGGTAAGTATGAATCGAGTTATTATTGCCGGCAATCTCGCCCGTGACCCAGAGTTGAAAGAAACCCAAAAAGGCAGTTCCATGACCAGTTTTCCTGTAGCAGTCTCACGCCACTGGAAAAATGGTTCCGGCGAAGCCCAGAAACAGACATCTTTTTTTCGCATCGTGGTCTGGAACAATACGGCAGTAAATTGCGCAAGATTTCTGAAAAAAGGACAGCCCGTTCTGGTTGAAGGGCGCCTTGAAACCAGATCATTTACCGCAGACTCTGGAGAAACCCGTTACATTACCCAGGTAGTCGGCGATAACGTAACATTTCTGCAAAAAGGCGGCAGCGAATCAGCCCATCTGGACGAGCCATCAATCCTGTAACTACAGCTTGAAAAATGCAAAGTGCGAAGGCGGGCACCTTGTCCGCCCGCATTTTCTGACGGCGCCTGAACCTTTCAAAGAGCCGGGTTTGTGAAATTTTAAATGAGCTTTTTCATCAAGTAATTCAAAAAAATTACAAACTTGCGTAGTAATTGTAAAAAACATCTTACTGCTGTTCTGAAGGCAGAAAACTACAAGATTGAATTCTCTCGAAAATTCCTAATGTACTCTCCGCTTTTGCGAATGCCTTCCTGGCGAGCATTATCTGGCCAATCAATCCATTTTAAACTGCTTTAGAAGCCCTGATAAAAAAAATTGTGTGCATGTGAAAGCCGTTTATATTTATAATATTGCAATACGGCGAGGCAGCACATGAAAAAACAGTATCGTTTACGCATTTTTGACTTTTTGAATTGCCTGTCAGACATTCTTGACTGGATAAGCCCGGTATTGAATGACCATCACAAGCAGGTTGCCCTGATATCGATGCGCCTTGCCGAAGCCCTTGAATTGCCGGTTCTTGAGCAGAACGAAATCGTCTGCGCCGGAATTCTTCATGATATCGGCGCCATTTCTCTTGCCGAGCGCATGGAAACCATGCGTTTCGAAAACACCACCGGACAGGCTCATGCAGAGCTTGGCTATTATTTGATCAACATCTTCGAGCCCATGAAAAAAGCGGCGGATATGATCAGATTCCACCACGTCCCATGGGAAAGCGGCAAAGGCCGATTTTACCAGGGATGGCAGGTACCGCTTGGCAGCCGCATTCTTTTTCTGGCTGACCACATTGCGCTGCTGATCAAAAAAGACCGCGAAATACTCGGCCAGCTCGAAGACATAAAAGCCCGTATTATTCAAGAGTCTGAGGTTTTGTTTGAACCTGCTCTGGTAGATGCGTTTCTCAGCCTTGCTGACCGTGAATATTTCTGGCTCGACCTGGTTTCGCCCCTCATTGGAAAACAACTCGAGCAGTCAGTCAAGCTCGAAGCAATTTTCCTGAATAATCGCGATCTTCTGGCGTTTTCAAGCCTGATTAGAAGAATGATCGACTTCAGAAGCCCGTTTACCGCTACCCATTCAAGCGGCGTTTCAGCAACCGCCCAATATCTTGGAAAACTGGCAGGCCTAAACGAAAGCGAATGCTTCGAACTCAAAGTTGCCGGTTATCTTCACGACCTCGGCAAACTCGCGATTCCTACCGAAATTCTCGAAAAGCCGGACAAATTGACTACCGAAGAATTCAATCTGATGCGGGCTCACACATTCTACACCTATCGCGTTCTACAGCCCATCGAAGATCTTGCTCAGATCAACATGTATGGCTCTTACCACCACGAAAGACTTGATGGAACAGGTTACCCGTTCAGACTCGGCCGCAAAGACCTGCCACTTGGCTCAAGGGTGCTTGCAGTTGCCGATGTATTTACCGCTTTGACTGAAGATCGCCCGTACAGAAAGGGTATGTCGAACGAACAGACAATTCTGATTCTCGATAAAATGGGGCAGAATAACAAACTCGACCCCGAAATAGTCAGCCTGATTGAATCAGATCACGACTCGATCAATCAGGTGCGAATCGAAGCCCAGAATACCTCAAGGGATGAATATCGCAAATTTCTCAGCGAAATTGGCTAAGCTATTGGCCTGAACGCCATAGCCAGATAAATTTTCAACGCATCTTTCAGCTGATTTTCGCACACCCATTCATCAATTATATGGGCACAGCTCTCGATGCCTGGCCCCAGCCCAAGGGTCGGGATTCCTGCTATGCCGGCGCTGTACACCCCGTCAGTCGAAAAAGGCCAGATCTTGCTCGCAATTTCTTTCTCAAAAAAATCACGGCAGATTGAACTGAGAGTATGAAAAAACTCATGATCGACCGGAGTCTCCCAGGCCGGGTGATCTGAAGGCCAGTCACTTGCCTTACCGGTATAGGAAGGCTGGCGATATGTTATTGCTTCTATTCTTGCATCAGGCCATTCGGGCATCGACTGCAGGCGTCGACTCAGCTCCGCCAGGTCGGTGTGAAGTGCCGTTCTTGCAGTTACATGAATTCTGGCTCGATCAGGCACGAAACTGCGACTTTCCGGCCAGCTTTGAACTGAAGTTGCCACCAGGGTATTGCGCTTGAGCATGTTTTCCGGTGCCAGGCCATGGGTCTGACGTTCGTGTTCATCGAGATTTTCGATGGCCCGCAGAGCTCTGGCTATTTTATAAGCCGCGTTGTCCCCCACTTCCGGCACCGAGGTGTGGGCGCATTTTCCGGTCGTTTCAATGAAGAATTCAACTTTGCCGCGCTGACCCCGTGCTATCTGCATTTGCGAGGGTTCGCCCAGCAAAACCCAGTCAGGCCTGAGATCGAACTCTTCACACAATTCCTTAAAGGCCAGGCCCTCTCCAGCTTCTTCTTCCGTGCAGAAACAACCGGCAATCAGAGATTGCTGCGTTTCTTCCCTGATCTGTGGAATGAGAGAAATCGCCATGGCCATGGCGGCCAGTGCGCCTTTCATATCACAGGTACCCCTGCCGTAAATACGACCCTCGCGGAGGGTTGCTTTGAACGGCGGACTTTGCCAGGATTCCGGGGTTTGTGCCTCGACTACGTCCATGTGGGCATTGAAAGCGATAATTCTGGTCTGATGCTGCCTGCAACAGGCAAAAAGCTCTTTAAACCAGCTTTTATCATGCTGTTTCTGCCCATTAAATCTGCGAAATGCTGCCCCGGGCGGCACGGAAACCGCCAGTACGCTGCCTCTTTCATCGATAATTGCCGGCACGCCATGTTCATGCAACCAGTTACAAAGAACCCGGGCGCATTCTTCTTCATGACGACTGAAAGATTGGCAGGCAATGAGCTTCTCGAGCAGGCTTATACATTCGGGAAACTTCTGACCAACTACCTGGTTAATCGAAGATTTTAACGGTGACATTTCAGACACATCCTTCCGTTTCACGGGAAACATGAGATTCAATCAGGGCGAGCGCCCGTCGTTATGGCATCTTGCGCAAACCCATGGGTCAGAATGGCAGGCCTGGCATTTTTGCGGATTTGTTCTTGCTGCAACGCCATGTCGGTGTTTTACCCAGGCCAGCGTATGATTTCGGGGCTTTCGAGAATGACAATCGATGCACGAAGACTCTTCGTGGCACATCTGGCAATGACGTGGATCGGAGCGATATGCCACCCCGTGCTTCATTTCGTAATTTCTCGTATGGTCAACAGGTCTTGGAGTCGGGTTATGGCACATGACACAATCTTTTTTCACATCGCTACCGGTGTGACAGACCAGACAATCTTCCATCTGCGAGGTGATCATGTGGCCGTCAAGGTTTTCCCAGTCGGTGACTCCGTGATGACACCGGGCACAGTCAAACTGCTCGTGCTTTTTGTGTGAAAAGACAAAACCCTTCTTGAGGCGTTTGCGGTTTCGCATGGTCTCGCCTGGCTTTTCCAGATGACACAAAGCACAGTCGCTTTTTTCTCTGGTTTTGAAATGACACTGCAGACAGCGTTTTTCGCCAGGCCTGCCGAAAGTGTCGTTTATTTCACTGTCACCGGGGAAAAGGAGATTGACACCGGTTGCTACAACGTTGTTCTTGCGCAAAGGCTGCCAGCCCGGCGGCATCATTTCAAGCCCCACATCCTGGTTTCCCTCACGGTTTATATGGCATTTGGAACAATTGACCGAATTCTGGTCATGGGTTTTGTGGGAAAAGCGAAGATTGGCATGGGAAACCAGCCGGTCACGGCTGAAAGCCGAACCAAGCGATATCACCAGCAAAACAGTCATGATCAGGAAAATTCTTTGCAACTGTTACCTCGGCCTATCGATGATATTCTACTTTGCCCGCTGACTTTGTACAAGTCAGATTTTTTTAACCGGCAACAACCTGGCTGATTACTTTTGACAACCTGGGCAGAAAAATGAACTGCGACCGGAAAGTGTCATTTTCTGCAGCTGATAGCGCCGGCAAACCGGGCAATTTTGACCATTCAAGCCATAAACCAGAGTTTCGATGTCAAAATGTGTAGTATCCGGACCAACTGAAAAATATGGTTGCAGGCTTGCTATTCCTGCGTTTACCGCATTTTCTACGACCGCAATAATTTCGTGGGTGAGTTTTTTTAACTGCCCTGAGGAAAGGCTGTCTGCCGGCCTATCTGGCCTGATTCCCGCCCTGAAAAGAGCTTCGTTCGCATAAATATTGCCAAGCCCGGCAATGACATCCTGGTCCATGATCAGGCATTTTACCGGACGATCAGTTGATTCACTGCATTGCTTCAGCCACTCAACCGTAAGATCGCCGGAAAATGGCTCTGGCACTCTTTTCGGCAGCTTCTCGATGATTTCAATTACCCCAAAACGCCTCGGGTCATGATAACTAAGGCATCGACCTGATTTAAACTGCAACTGCAGATGCTTGTGCATTTCGGCGCCCCGGGTTTCACTTTCAAGCACAAAAAAACCGG
>JBMOKV010000492.1:0-7870 GCA_049325495.1 Candidatus Rifleibacteriota bacterium
ACGAGCATCCTTTTCTGATTGCTTTTTGAATAAAGAATGGAAAGAAGAAGCTACCAGAAATCTCTGGCCCCTTGCGGTTGAAAAATCTGAAACCGCAATCGACAGAATAACCGGTACTGCCAAAAACGGTTCACTACGACAAACCGAAATGGTGCCAGCAGGTGCTGTATTTGATTTTAAACTTTCTTTTAAAATTTTCTGCGATCAAGACAAAGAACTCTTCAATAAACTTAAGAAGGGTCTTGAGCTGCTTGAAAAAGATGCACTCGGTGGTTATGGCAGTCGTGGGTATGGTCGAATCCGGTTTGAAAATCTTAAGGAAAACTAAGGCTTAGATTATGAAAACTTTTGCAATTGACCTTAAGCCAGAGTCTGACTTCGCAACAGAACTGGCCGGGGATTGCCTTTTCGGGCAGATTTGCTGGCAACTTGCCCAAGACGAAAGCCTTGCCGGCGAACTTTCTGATCTGCTGAAAGATTATGACACCAGGCCTTTTCTGGTGGTTTCTGACCCGGTCATTTCATTTATAAACAAAGGCCAAAAAGAATATCTTATGAAGAGGCCATTTGTTCCATCCGCCGAAAAGCCTTTTGCCAATCTTGCATATGAAGAACAAAAAAAGCTTTTTACAGAGCGAAAAAGAAGAAAGGGGTGCCGGTGGGTTATTGTTTCAGATTCAAAAATACTTAATCCCCTCGACCCTGATTCACCAGTTAATATTCAAGACATAGTCAATCGCTACAACTTGCCTGAAGATTGGTCTCCTGAAAAAACCTATTACCAAACCCACAACAGTATAGACCGATTAACTGGTACAACTGGAACAGATGCAGCATTCGCCCCATTTAACCAGATGCTTATTTCCTGGCCCAATGATCTCAAGCTTACTCTTTTTTTTGGAATTTCAGAAAAAATCAAGATTGAAGCAGTAAAAACCGCTCTTTTAAGAATAGGCGTGACAGGGTATGGTGCAGATGCTTCAACAGGCAAAGGAAGGTTTTCGTTTGTTGAGATTAAAGAAATAGACATTCAAAAATTTGGCAGCAAAAATCCTGACAGCCTCTACACTCTGGGCTCATCACTTCCTGTACCACAAATTTATCGACAGATCTGCTTTGAACCAACAGTTCGCTTCGGCAAACACGGTAATATCCTTGCAACTGGGGACTACCCATTTAAACAACCTGTTTTAAAGGCATCTTCGGGGTCGGTTTTCAAGCCGTTGAAAGATTACTGGCCAGAAAAGCCTTTTATTGGTTCCAGCATTAAAGGTTTAAGCATGCTTCCAGAAACTGTTGAGCAGGGTTATTCACTTTTTATTCCGGTAAAATCAGAGGTTTAAAATGACAAAATCCTTCCGAATCCGACTGACAACTCTAACACCAGTTCATATTGGCTCAGGAGTAAGCTTTGATCCAACGCAATTCTTTATTGATGAAAATGACTTTTTGAATTGCTTTAATACTTCTGAATTTCTAGAAAGAATTGATGAAAAACAACGCCATGAATTTTCAAAAATCTGCCTTGATATGAACTACGTTGGCATGTTCAGGTTTTTTCGGGAAAAGTTTCCGAAGGAAATGACTTGCCGCAGAATAAAAGTTGTCAAAGATATTGCAGCCACCTACCGTAATTTATTGGCCACTGGTTCTAAAGGCAATCAGATTATTAACCAGCTTGAATTAAAAAGAACCTGTTACAACGAATTCAAGAAAACAGCCTATGTGCCAGGTTCTTCATTAAAAGGCAGCCTTAAAACCGCCTGGATGAGTGCAAAGGCGGTTAAAGATGGTATAAAGGGAGAAAGGGACATTCGCGATCTTGAAAGGAAGGTTCTAGAAGGTTCATTCAGTGATGATCCTTTCAGGTTCGTAAAAATTTCGGATCTTTTCCCGGAGCAGCAGGAATCTGGCGCAAAAACCAGAATTGTATATGCAACCAATCACCGCAAGGATGCGATTCAAGGAAGAGACCGCTCAGAACTTGCAGTGCCTTTTGAAGTTTTGATGCCGGGAAATATCTTTACCGGGCAAGCCAACCTTGGGCAACCTCCAAAAATCAACATGAGAATGCCCAAACAAGTGGATCTTTTATCTCTGGCTGCCTCTTCAAATGAACACTATTTTTCTAAACTGGAAAAAGAAGAAGAACTTTTAAAAGGTTTAGGCTGCGAACCCGGCCTGACAAATAAAATAAAAGAAAGGGCTGGGGAAAATTTGTTCAAAACAACTTTTCCAGTAAGGATTGGGCATCACTCCGGCGCAGAATTTCTTACCCTTGACGGTAACCGTCAAATTAAAATTAGAAAGGGACCTAGAAATAGTGAAACAAAAACAGAAAGCACAACGGTTTGGCTCGCATCGGCAGTAAAAAAACCAGTATCAAGAAAAGAACTGGCACCATTCGGATGGGTATTAATCGAGTTTATTGAGGAATGATATGGAAAACAAAGCTATTTTTGCGATTACCATTGGAAATCGTGACCTACAGCTTGATGGTGAGGTTATCAAGCCCGCAAGAAATGGAGGCGAAAGAGCTTTTGAAATATTAAAAAATTCCCCAGACCGATTCAGCATTCCGATTATTCTTCCAGCTCTAAACACAATTAAAGATGAAATCGAGCGAATTTTTCTCATCGTTACCGATCAACCCGAAGGTTTCATCGATGAAAAGCACCGCCAGAATGACACAATAATTTTTGGCAAAATCATTAAAGAGTTGCTTGACCAGCATTTTAAAAAGATTGGCTTAAATAAAAAACCCGCCGCAAAATGTGAAATTATTTGTATTGGAGAAAATCCCACAATACTGTCTGCCTTGTTAAGAGACAAACAAAATTGTGTTTTAAACAAATTTCTTCATCAAAGAAATCTTGGCTGTAAGAAGCTCCATTTACTTGCTACCGGGGGAATTCCAACCTTGAACGCGGCTGTTATTCTTATGGCAAATCGTGCTTTTAAAGGAGACTTAAATCTCTTAAGAGTTAATGATAACGGAATGGCTTTTCCAGACCCAATTTCAATTGAGCTGGAAAAAATAGAACTTGCCAATTTGATTGCAAAACTCTCAGAAAACTGGAGTTTTCAGCAGATTAAAATGAGGCTTGAAGAAAGCGGTATAAATGAAGAACCCTTCAACCAGATTGAGGTCTTATGCCATGCAATGAGCCGACGGCTTGTATTTGATTTCAGTGGTGCCCTAGAGCTTCTTTCAAACAACTTTGCCAGTGCAGGGCGCTTTATGTCGGTTTTTGAAAGTCAGATCAATGATATTTCGCCATTTTTAAAACTTGATCAAATAGATAATGCAAGATCGAAGCTTATTTCAGAGCTATTGCTTAACATTATTTTCAAATTCAAACAACAGGAATACGTTGATGCTGCTGGCAGGGTATTCAGAATGCTTGAAGAACTTGCCTTCATGATCCTGGAAAAAATTGTTGGAAAAAGCTTCCCTTTTACTGAAAACGAAAAAGGCTACCCAGCATTTAAAGAATACGTAGAAAAAAATAAAGAATTATTAAATTTTTGTTTTAAAGAAAAAATTGATTATTCAAAATTAAATATCTTTACCGCAGAAAAAACCCTCGATTTTCTAAAGGATTCTCGAGAAATAACCGAACCAAACCGAAGTCTTATTAAAGAATATCTTTACATCCATAACCAATTAATAAATCTTAAGCAACTGCGCAATAAATCAATCATTGCCCATGGTTTTCGAAGTATATCGAAAGATAATTTTCCAAAAGATTTTATTGTTTTGGTAAAAAAACTGGGACTTATGATTGGTGTTTCTGAACCAGACAAGTCAATCTTAAACCTGGTTGCCAAAATAAATGAATCAGTCATCTGAAAAAAGGAAAGTCCTAATTTCGCCTCTTGGTGCTTCCAAAGGTCTGCTTTTTTCCGCCCTCAACATTCTTAAACCATCTTTGGTTATCGTTCTTACAAGCCATGAATTTGCTAAGGCAGCTGAAGAAGTGTTTGAATTAACTGGACAAAAAAACAAAGTTATTCTTATCATGAAAGACGTTTATACGGGTTTTTCTGAAACAGAAAATTTAATTTCAGAAGCGTCTGAATTCTTCTTAAATTCTGATTCAATAATCATCAATCTTACCGGCGGCACGACAGCCATGCAATGGATAATGCAGGCGATATACGAAAACCTCAAGAACAAAAAACATTTTGTTAGAAGGGTTGCTTTCATTGATCGAAGAGATGCCGTTGAACAAAGAAAAAGCCCTTATGTTATCGGTGAAATTTTTGAAATCGACAAAATTGGTAAACCCGCTTAAAACGAAAGTGACCAATCAATCTCAATTATAGTTTTAATGAAAAGCAAAATTTTCCTGTAGGTTAGCTTAAATTTTCAAGCTTGGCCTATTTTTGAATTGTATTTAAAAAGTTTCGAGTATAGTTGAAGGTTTTCGATTATATTCAAAAAGTTTCGAATATAATCGAAAGGCAAAACAAGGATTTAAGAATGAGAAGAAAAGCACTGCTGCTTGGTACTCTTGGCGGATCGTGGGCCATTATTCCAGAATTGCTGGGGTTTACCAATCCTGATGATATAAGCCTTTTTGCGCATAGAGACGACCTCGACGAAATCTCTTTGGCATTTCCCAAAATCGATGAAATTTGGCTGGCAACAACGCTTGGCCACGTAGCCAAAAATGGCATCGATAAATTGCGGCGTTGGCAGAGCCTTATTGGTAGCGGGTCACCGCCAATAAGAATATGGGCTCCGTTGGGCATTGCCGACCTGACAACACAACAAGAAACTGATTTGATGAGGGAAATGATCTGGCGTCTGGCCCTTATGGCAAGCGAACAGAGGGGAAGCGAGAATGTCTGCTTCTGCCTGGCCGGTGGGCGAAAAACCATGAGTTCCGATCTGCAACAGGCCGCAACTCTTTTCGGCGCCAGTCAGCTTTTGCACCTTATCGAAACAGCCACTCTGTCCGACCAGCTGCGGAAACCAGAACCGGAAATTTTTGCCGGAGAGTTGAGCAAAGAAGATGCAATGCTTTTCAGGCCGGTAATAATTGGCCGCGATCTCAATAAAGCTGAAATCCTTGAATTTAAAGGCGAAAAAGATGGCCAGACCATAAACTCTGAGCGCTTTCCCATTCAAATGGCACCATCAAACGGCGAGGCATTCCAGGTGCAACTCGACAATGACCTGCAGAAGACAATTGAAGAACGCAAAAAAAGAGCGAGAAATCTGCTGTTTAATTATGCCCGCACTCTCGGCCAAACCAATGTTGGGCAGCCCTTTCAAGCTCTTAACGTGCTTCCCCATTTTCTGATCGAAAAACTCAAAAGCGACCATATCGGTATAGACAAATCCAAAGAATCACAAGAACTTGCCTGGCTTGAGAAATTACCCAAAACCGATTTACATTGCCATCTCGGCGGCATTGCCAATGCCGATGACCTTGTAAGAATTGCTGATGCGATGAGTCTTGACATCGACAAAGGTGCAAATCCGCAGCTGAGAGATTTACAGAATGAATGGCGACAGGTTCTTTTGAACCGTGGCCCCGACCATTTGAAAAAAGTTTGTTGTCAAAGCCATAAAAGCATTAAAGGTTATCTTGAACAAATAGCCAGGGACACACAAACTAAACTATTGTCAGTAAATGCTTGTTTTATTAAGGTTTTTGCGGGCGCCCCCTCTTTACTTGATCAATTCATTTTCGGTGAATATTTACAGGCTGAAAATTTTATTGAAACAGATATTAAAAACTATGAACCTCTTGGTGACTTACAGGGATCAAGCCTTCTTCAAACTGAAGCCACTATTCGTGAAGTTTGCCGAATCCTCATTGAAAAGTGTCGCAAAGAAAACGTCAGGTATATTGAAGTGCGATGTTCTCCGGTTAATTACACCAGAGGCGGTCTTAATGAAATCGAAGTCGTAAAAATCATTCAGTCTGAGCTTCGAAAAGGAGCACCAGAAGTTAATGCGGGCATTATCATTATCGGTTCGCGACACCGTAAAATGAGTGATTGTTGCCGCCATGTAGAGCTTGCCACCGAGCTTTTAAAAAATGAAGATTTCGATCAGCGAGTTCCCGTTGTTGGTTTCGACCTGGCTGGTGATGAAGAATTTGATGCAGAAGCTTTTGCCCCGTTTTTCAGACCTTTGTTTGAAAAATGCCTGCACATAACTGTTCATGCCGGCGAAACGCAATCGGTTGAAAGTATCTGGAAGGCTGCCTACACTCTGAACGCTGAAAGAATTGGCCATGGCCTTAAACTTGGCAGAATGCCGCAGCTCATCGACCATTTTCTGGATCGCGGCATCGCAATTGAAATGTGTCCGTCAAGTAATTGCCAGATTGTCGGGTTCCAGGATCATTTCATTTCTGCTACCTGTGATCTTGAAATTTACCCATTAAAAGAATATTTGAATCGCGGTCTGAAAGTAACAGTAAATACTGACAACCCAGGCATTTCAAGAACAAATGCCAGTCTTGAATTGCATCGAGCGGCACGCATGACCCCCGGGGGCCTTAGCCGCTGGGATATCCTTCAATTGATAAAAAATGGCTTCAGTTCAGCATTCATATCGTTTTCCAGACGCCGCGAAATTCTTTTGCAGGCTGAAAAAGAAATTCTAACTTTAATCGAGAAAGATTATGCCTGACGAAAACATTCTCTGCCTTAAAAGAACCGAAATTCCTGAAGAATGGCTGCAAAATCGAGTTAGTCTAAAACTGAGCCGATCTGATTTTTTGTTTGCCACAAAATCGCTCAAAGCTGAATTTCAGCCGAGAAATTCGGTCGAGAGTAACCCGGATTTCAAACAATTGATTCCTTATATAATGCTTCTCGACCAAAATGACCGACTGGCTTTTTATCTTCGAGGCGGCAACGAAAAGCGCCTGCATGGTTGCTATTCGGTCGGCATTGGTGGTCACATTCGCGACGATGATTTTTCTGATGGAATTTTTTCATGGGAAGAATTAGGCGAAAAAGCGCTTCAGCGAGAATTGCAGGAAGAACTGCCAGGTTTCGCCCCGCCTGCTTCCCCGGAATTTCTTGGCCTGGTCAATGAAGAAATCACCAGAGTCGGGCATTCACACCTTGGCCTGGTTTATCTATTTCGGTATATCGATTCAGAAAACCTGATTGTCGGGGAAGAACTGCAGCTACTGCAATGGATGGAACCGCAGAAGCTTTTCAGAGAAAGCGGGCGCTCCTTCGAAATCTGGTCTGAACTGGCCTTTGAGCTTATTGAGGGCTTGCTCCTTAAGGTTTAACCCTTCCTGAAAACTTTCGCCAGATCAAAAAATGCCGAAATAAATTGAATTGGGATTATTCCTGCCACTGCAAGCATGAAAAGAAGAGGCATGAGCAGAATGATGTGGTAAAGAATATAGATTAGAAAACAATAGTAAGCCATCTCTAATAAAAACGGAATGAGAATCCCTGCAAACATCAAAAGAAGGCGTAAAACGTTGAATGCCAGTTCCAGATGTTCCCAGGTTTGATTGTTATTCTGTTCCATGAATTTACCCTTTCAAGCAGTTCTGTGACGCAACATTTTTCAAACTTTCCGCCAAAAATCAATTGAACCATCGGAAAATCGATCAATGATTTCGATGCGAAAGATGCTGTTGTCATAGAAATTGATCATGGGGTCATTTCCGGCATCGTTAGGCTTAAGCTCAAGCATCTTACCATCACGGTCTTCTGCAATCATTTTCCAACTGCCGATACGATTTTAAGCACCATTATAATGCTCCCCGAAGATGAGACAGAAAATTTGAGAAAAATAGGTTAGAATTTAACCATTATGAATAAGCGAAATCATTACACACCAGAATTTAAAGCCAAAATTATCATGGAAGTCCTTAAA
>JBMOKV010000493.1:0-7846 GCA_049325495.1 Candidatus Rifleibacteriota bacterium
GCTGCTGTTATGCCGGCGCCGGTTCTTGGCGGTGCAACTTTGCTGATGTTTGGCACAGTAGCTTCTTCAGGAATTAGAATTATTGCTTCTCAACACCTTGACCGTCGAGGTCTGCTGGTTCTTGCCATTTCTCTGGGAGCGGGTTTGGCAGTGTCATTCGAGCCTGGGGTGGTAAAAGCCCTGCCGGTATGGTTGCAGAGTCTTATGAGCTCTGGAATAATTGCCGGTGGCCTGACTGCCATGCTGGCCAATCTTTTACTGCCTGGTGACCGGGAAAAATATGTCGGGGAAACCCCTTCAGAGGTTGGCCCCGACATTATTGAAGTCGAAGAAGAATAAGTTTTTTTTAAACGGTTATTTAACCGCTTCGTTGCTGAGCTTTTCTCTGGTCTTTTTGTTGGATTTTTCTAATTGGGCGATCTGCCGGTATATCCCTGATATTTCAGCTCTTATCTGATTCAACTGATCCTGACTGCGTCTGGCCGAACCGCGATGAACATAATAGCGGTAAAGAGCCGTTTTGCCTGATGCCCCGCTGCTGCTTTGACCGGCGTAAGGGTTTGCCACCTGCTGATTATTGCTGGCACCGTCACCGCCCCATTCCCCTTCCGGTATGTTGTTTAAATCCGGGTCAGGAGCAGTGCTGAGATAAGATCCCGGGTAATAATAGCGCCTGCGATATCTGGCTGCTGTTTGAACCGAAGAATACATCTGTTCGCTGACTTCTTTTTCCTGCTGCTGCAGGTAAGCAAGACGTTCCTGTAGCTCTTCCAGTTCCGCCGAATTGTCTTCGATCTGGTTTTCCATATCTTTGATTTTTTCCCGCTCAAGATAGTCTTTCAGATCTCTGGTTCGTGCCAGATTGTTTGCTGCCCTCACGCCTGCCTGCCATTCTTTTAGATAATCAAGCTGCTGCTTAAGTCTCTTTGCCTCGTCTTCTGCAAGATTTCTGGCATCTTCATCAGCTGCCAGAGCCGCTGCTTTCTCATAAAACTGAATTGAATCCTCAAGATTGCCGATCAGAATGTTTTCAAGAAAACCTCTTTTACAAAGCAGTGCGGGAGTCTGTTCCGCCGCGATATCCCGATATTTCTCAAGCAATGCCATTGCAAGACCATGGTCTTCATGCCTGAGAATACTGTGATCGGCAATTATTGCTATTTCGTAGTGCTCTATAGCTTCTTTTCGTTGCCCCCTGTGAAGCAGTTCAAGTGCTGATTTGAAAAAGTTCCGCCCCTTTACCGGGTCGGCTTCCTGACCAAAGACCAGGCAAATTTCCGGCTCAGCCGCAGAAGCCATGCTGGAAAGAAGCGCCAAAAACAAAAGGATAATGATCAATGATCTGCTTTTCATTTTTCTTCCTCCACTACTAAATTTGTACGGTGGTGGCAAGACTGTCAATAAGAGTCCGACATTTTAGATTATTGCTTAAAAGAGGGAATAGATTCTTGACTTCATTGAGCGAATGTTTCTTGATCAATGTGATAATCCTTTCCAGATCCCTCTGGATCATCAGTCTTGTTTGATTGCCCTCACACGGAAAATTCATTTTATCCATAATTGAATCGATTGTGGCTTCAAATATCCCATGCTCTCTGGTGAGTTGAATTATTAAGCCTGTTACGGTTGAGGTTGGAACCGCCTGCGCTCCCGCCGCAAATATAACCAGTTCTTCAAGCTTTTGGTGCAGGAGAAGGTTCGCTTTGAATGTTTCAATTATTCGTTTTAAATTATCAATCAATTCATCTGCTGTAGAAAATTTAAGACAGGCCTCCATGTCGCCAAGGCTTTCGAGAATAAGCTTGTGTTCCTGACTTCTGGCAAGAATAAAATTGTTTTCTGCTGAATTTGAATTCATTTCAATCCTTCACTTCCATTGGACGATCCATAAAGATTCTCGGATTCATGAGTTTAGGCTGAGTTTCAATTATTGGTTTGAAATCCATCAGATCGAGAATATCTTTCTGCATATCGATTCCTGGTGCAATTTCAACCAGATGCAGGCCTTTTTCACCCAGTTTCAATACGCACCTTTCTGAAACGTAAAAAACCTCAGTGCCTTTTTTTCTGGCATATTTGCCGCTGAAAGTAACCTGTTCTACCATTTTGACAAATTTTCTGGTTTTTCCTTCTTTCATTACCTTGAGCCGACCGTCTTCTGCAGCTATTTCAATGCCATCAGCGGTAAAGGTAGTGCAGAAAACTACTTTGCGTGCATTCTGTGTGATGTTGATAAAACCACCGCAGCCGGCGAATTTCGGGCCGAACTTGCTGACGTTGACATTGCCTTCCGCATCGATTTCTCCCGCACCGAGAAAAGCTATATCCAGGCCGCCGCCATCATAAAAGTCAAATTGCGATGGCTGTGGAACAACACATGCCGGGCTGTAAGACGCGCCAAATGAAAGCCCGGATGCGGGCAATCCACCGATCGGGCCAGATTCAACGGTCAGGGTCATACGGTCTCTTACATCTTCTTCCTTGGCCACATTGGCGACTCCCTCGGGCATGCCGATGCCAAGATTGACCACACATTCACCCAGCGGCAGCAATTCCAGCAGCCCACGGCGGGCGATGATTTTGCGGATACTCATCTTCATCGGCTTGAACAGTGAATTTTCAGGAAAAGCGACCTGACCGGAATAATATGGGTTGTACTGCTCAAGAAAGGTCTGCATGTGAAGCTGTGGGGTTTTTACCGTATCGATTAAAACTATGTAGTCAACAAGGATGCCGGGAATCTGAACGAAGTGCTGGTTTATTCCGCCGCCCTTCGCAAGCCGCATTACCTGGCAGATCACAATGCCGCCGCGCTTCTTGGTTGCCATAGCCTGAGAAAGGGCGTCGAGCGGGGCAACTTCCTGTTCCATGCTTATATTGCCGAATTCATCGGCGGTGGTGCCACGAATCAGGCACACATCTATATCAAAGTGCTTGTAGCGAAGATAATCCTGATCGTCGAATCTCACGACCTCCACAAGCTCATCAGTGGTCTTTTTGTTTACCTTGCCGCCTTCGATTCTCGGGTCAACATAGGTCTCGAGCCCGACGTGGGTTATGGTGCCAGGTTTGCCGGCGGCAATATCGCGAAACATGTGAGAAATCACGCCTTGTGGGAAATTGTAGGCGGTAATTTTATTGTCGAGCGCCAGTCGGCCTAATTTAGGTGCCAGGCCCCAATGCCCGCCGACTGCTTTTTTTACCATACCCTCATGGCCAAAATGATTCAGACCACGATCAGCACTGTCTCCCTGCCCGGCAACGAAATACAGTTCCAGGTCGCGGGGGTGCTGTTCGTTGATGAAACGCTGTTCAAGGGCCGATGTCAGCGCTTCAGGATGGCCGCTGCCCACAAACCCGCCGACTACAATTTTGTCACCGTCTTTAATCAGAGATACTGCCTGTTCAACGCTGATAAGTTTTGATTTCATAATATTTCCTCTCCCATTCAAACCACGAAGTTTTTCAATGCTGATGAAAAATAATCGGTTTCGTAAAGACATGAAAGATGCCCGTTGCGGCTGTTATAATAAACCACTTCGCAGTCAGGCAGCCAGGTTCTGGCTTCTTCGGCCTGTTCTTGAGTGAACATCAGATCTGACTGGTCGATAATCATTTGAACCGGAATCTTGATTTTTTTCAATGCCTGCTCAAGTGTTTCGCCATTTTCGCACAGGTCAAAAAGGCTGTTGGCTTTGGCTATGTATATATACGAATTGGCATCGAAGAACTGCATGCGCTGTAAAACAGTTTTTTCAATTTCGGTTTCAACCAGAAATTTTTCAGAAAAGCTGTTAAACGGTGTTCTGGCTGAATCCTGGTTGGTAAATTTTCTGCCAAAATTGCTGTGCGACCAGTGATCGGTTCTGGTTGCGGTTAAAAGAATTTTAAAAGCAAGCAGAAGGCCCGATCTCGGTGGCATTGAGTCATAGTAATTGCCGTTTTTCCAGGCCGGGTCAAGCATGATGGCGTCGATGCCGAGCTGGTTGGGCACCATCAGGCAAGCCGGGCGCATCATCGGGGTTGCCACCACTGATACAAGTTTTTCAACCATTTCCGGGTAATTTCGCGCCCACATGAAAGCCTGCAGCCCGCCCATCGAAGGACCAATAACGTATTTCAGCTTTTTAATGCCCAGTGCGTCGAGCAAAAGCTTTTGTGTTTTCATCACATCTTTTAAAGTAAATATTGGAAAATCCATGCCGTACTGTCGCCCGGTTTCCGGGTTTATTGAAGCCGGCCCGGTGGTAACGACGTTGGGATTATTGAAATTGATGTTGCTCAGGCAATCGGTACAGATGACGAAAAAACGATTGGTATCGATGGTTTTGCCTGACCCGATCAGCGCATCCCACCAGCCCGGCAGGGCGTCGTTTTCCTGATACTTGCCCGCAGCGTGACTGGTGCCGGTAAAAAAATGGCAGACTAGAATCGCATTGTCTTTGGCCTGATTCAGCTTTCCATAGGTTTCGTAACCAATCTTAACCGGTATTCTGCGGTTTTCCTCTTCAAACAAAAAAGAATCAATAGAAAAAATCTGCTTTTGCACTATCATAAAAGGTTAAAAAGTTCCTTTCATTCTTTTTTTCCAACTTATGATAATTCTAATCCTCGGAAATATCCAACTCTTTGCATAATTGCACTCTTTTTTTTTGTCTGCAAGTCTGATCTTTTGATTGTTGCAGACTGAATGCTGTGTTAGAATAGTTAAAAGTCATTTAACAGCAGGAAGCGACGTCATTGACAAACCAGAGGCGAATTTTATTGTTGTTGGTAACATTGTTGTTCTGCGTTCCAGAAAGCTTTTCTGTATCTTTGTTCGCTCGGCCGGTTCGTAAAAAAAATACTGGAATGTCTGCCAGAGTAGCTGAGTTGATGGTTTTGTCGAAGAAATATTTCGAATCTGGCGACCTGGTGTCATCGGAAAAATATTTTTCTCAGGCCAGACGACTTTTCCCCGGTTTGCGCCGACCAAACTGGCTTTCGAATCAATCTTCAGAACCGTTAATTGTTTTGGAGTCTGAAAATGCGGCGGTTAAGTCAGAATCTCAGCGTAATTTACCGGAAGAAAAAACTGATTCTCAGGAAAAATCCGGCCTTTTCTGGAACTTTGTTCTATTGGTCATCTTAATTGTCGCTTTTCCGGTGTGTTGCCGGCAATTATGGTCGCTATACAATATATTACGGCAAAAGACCCCATTGTGAGAGAGGATGCGTGGATGTTACAATTGTACAGACAAAGATTCGGAGGTGGTTATGGATAATTTTTATCGGCAGAGAAGTCCGGTTCTTATTTTTAAGAAGCTTTTTCTGATTTTTTTCCTGCTGTATTTTTCCGGTCATTTTTGCCCGGTATCGGCTTTGCAGCAGTTAATTGCTCCTGGTCAGCCGGGTAATACTGCCGACTGGTTGGTTGACAACCGTGTTCAAAGAGCAAATAACATGACTGACTGGGCCTACAATGCTGGCACAGGCAACCCTGCTGGTTCTTTCTATGGCAGATATGCTTCTAGAGCTGGTAATTCTACTGCAGACGGAATTTTTCAACAGACTTTTACAACTCCTGCCGGTCAGGTTAATGCTTCTGTTTATTTTGACCGCTTCAGGTTCAGAACTGGTTCCATAGACTATTACAGGTTATATGCCAGCATTCTTGATTCCACCTCCGCCGCTTATCCTAATGAAACCGGAACCACCTATACTGTTGATAATCAAACCGGCAATTATGGAACCACAGGCACCTGGGAAAGCTACGGATGGACTACCCCAGTTCTTCTTGAGGCCAATAGAAGTTACATTATAAGAATCTACATGGATGTGAGGGCTGATAATACAAGAATTACCGGTGCTTACATTGACAACCTCATGTGTAACATCAGCCCGGCTAATTTGATCGGAAGCCTTAATGGTGCGGCCAACGATCTGACATGGGATGCCAGCGCAGGAGCGGCAACACTGGATCATTATAACATTTATCGCAGCACTACTTCCGGTGGGCCATATGGCGCAGCCATTGGAACGAGTGGCAGCAACAGCTTTTCTGACCCGACTCCACCCGCTGCAACTGTTGTTTACTATGTGGTGACCGACGTGGATGACACGACACTTGAGTCTCCCATTTCTGTTGAATTACCGGTTGTAAGAATGAATGTGCGGGATGGTGCGGCGGCTGATGTCGATTCAATCGTCGGCTCTGATGTAGATATGAACTGGGATGACGTTCCTGCGATCGCTAAAGTTCGTTATGAGGTTGCATTGGGTAGCTCGCCCGGTGCGAGCGATATAGTTGCCTGGACGGACGCTGCTCTGGCTACCTCATATACTTTTTCAGGGGTTTCCCTGACAAATGGTTCGACCTATTACACTTCAGTAAGAATTGTAACTGCCTCCAGAACATTGAATTCAAGTTCAAGCGATGGTTTTGTTTCGATCAATACCGATGTTCGTGACGGGCCGGCCGGTGACATCAATTTCATCACCAGTTTGACCGATGTGGATATGAACTGGGATGCCCTGACCATTCCCGTTTCATCTTACGAAGTAGCGCTTGGCACAAGTGTTGGCGGCACTGAAGTTGTTGGCTGGACCAATGTGGGTTTGGCGACCAGTTATACTTTCAGCAGTTTGGCATTGACCAATGGAACCACTTATTACTGTAGCGTCAGGGCTTATGACATGGGCCCCGCACTAATTGGGGTGTTCACCAGTGATGGTTTTGTAACGGCAAATTCAATTTCGACTTCGGTTCGAGACGGCTCGGGAGCTGACGTTGATCTGTGGTTCAACGCCGGTTCATTTAATTTAAACTGGGATGCAATTGTTGGATTTCCCGTCGATCATTTTGAAGCAGCCTTGGGATCAACCCCAGGCGGCACCGATATTTTAACCTGGGTCGATGTGGGTGCCGGAACAAGTGGATCTTTGAGTGGTTTCACTCTTCTAGAAGGCAGCACCTACTATTGTTCTCTCCGGACTGTCCATGCACTTGGTGTGGTTGCCACCAACACCAGTGATGGATTTGTATTTTACGAGTTTGAAGTCCGAGACGGAACCGGAGCGGACGAAGATTTTTCTTACAGCCCGGATGCTGTTTCAATGAACTGGGACAGCTTAAGTATTCCGGTTTTGCGTTATGAGGCTGCAGTAGGAACCACTCCCGGTGGTGCCGATATGGTTAGCTGGACCAATATGGGTTTGTCAACCAGCGCCACCTTTTCTGGTTTAACTATGGTTAACGGTACCATGTATTACTGTTCCGTTAGACCGGTTGATATGGGGGGGGTGCCGATATCAACCGTATTCAGCGATGGTTTTCAAACTACTATTTTAACTGCGATCACAGTTAGAGACGGTCTTAAACCTGATATCAATTTTTCTTTCCTTGAAGATCGGGCCGAAAGCAACTGGGATCACCCGGTAACTGAGTTGATTCGCTATGAAGTCGCGGTTGGAACGACAAAATATGGCACCGATGTCAAGTCCTGGACCGATGTCGGTCACGCCAGAATTGCCCAGATTACCGGGTTAACCCTTGCGTCTGGAACCAGATATTTTTCGACGATTCGTGGCATAAACGCCTATGGTCAGGTCGGGGCTTACGGTGGTTCTGACGGTTTTCTGGCAATGCGTGACCAGGTGCTGGTTGATACTGCCTCGCAAACATACTTTCATAATGCCCGAGTCATGGAAATGATCGACTTCACAACCGATCCAGGATCCATCAGGCCGGTTCAAATGTCGAATGCCGGTGGAGTCAACAACTACTGGCGCTATAAGGTTCAGGTGACCGTGACCGAGCCTGGTGTAACCTCGAGAATCAATGCTCCATGCCGCATTCAACTGGCGA
>JBMOKV010000494.1:0-7819 GCA_049325495.1 Candidatus Rifleibacteriota bacterium
TTGACTGCGAACCAGATCAAAGCACTTACCACCGCTCAGATTGCAGCAATGCAGACAGAAGACTTTGCAACCCTGTCAACGACGCAAATTGCGGCAATGACTACAGATCAGGTTGCCAAGCTTTCAACCCAGCAGATGGTCAACCTTTCCACTCTTCAGATCAAGGGTCTGAGCGCTACCCAGATCAAAGCCCTTTCAACTGCCCAGGTCGCTGCTATTGAAACCGCTGATTTCGAACAGTTGTCTGCGGCCCAGATCGCAGCTTTCAGCACTGACCAAATCACAAAACTGACTACCGCCCAGATTGCAGCTTTCACTCCTACCCAGGCCAAAGCTCTTACCGGGTCACAAATTGAAGCTTTAACTACAACTCAGGTATCAAAACTTGAAACCGATGATCTGGCAGCAATGACAGCCGCCCAGATTGCCAAGTTCACCACCGCACAAATCGCTGCAGGTCTTTCAACCACTCAGCTGCAAGCTCTTGGCACCGCCCAGATAGCCGGCATGACTACCGATCAGGTAGCCAACCTGACTGCTGCTCAGGTGGTTGCGTTGACTACCAGTCAGGTTAAAGCACTCACCGGGAACCAGATCAAGGCAATGACTACCGCCCAGATTGCGGCAATGCAGACAGAAGACTTTGCAACACTTTCTACCAGCCAGATTGCAGCCATGACCACCGAGCAGGTTGCCAAGCTTTCAACTCAGCAGATGGTTAACCTTTCGACTCTTCAGGTCAAGGGTCTGACCGCCAACCAGATAAAAGCGTTGTCAACCACCCAGGTCGCCGCCATGGAAACCGTGGACTTTGCTCAGTTGTCGGCAACCCAGATTGCCGCATTCAATACTGACCAGATTGCCAAACTCACAACAGCTCAAATAGTTGCACTTAATACCACTCAGGCAAAAGCCTTGACTAGCTCGCAAATTGAGGCTCTTTCAGCTACTCAGGTTTCAAAACTTGAAACCGAAGATCTGGCAGCGATGACAGCCGCCCAGATAGCCAAGTTTACCACTGCCCAGATTGCTTCTGGATTGAGCACAACTCAGCTGCAAGCACTTAATACAACCCAGATTGCCGGAATGACGACCGATCAGATCAAAAACCTGACCACCGCACAATTCGTCGCTCTGAATACCAGCCAGGTAAAGGCCCTTACAGCTAACCAGATAAAAGCTTTGACCACTGCTCAGCTGGCCGTAATGCAGACTGAAGACTTTGCGATTCTTTCAACCTCTCAGATTGCTGCAATGACAACTGAACAGGTTGCCAAGTTGTCAACGACGCAGATAGCCAATCTTTCTACTCTACAGGTAAAAGGCCTTACCGCCGACCAGATCAAGAACATGACCACGGCCCAGGTCTTTGCCATGCAGACCCAGGATTTGCAGCAGCTTTCTGCAACGCAGATAGCTGCGATGACCACCGATCAGATTTCGAAACTCAGCACAGCTCAGGTTGTCGCTCTCAATACCACCCAGGCCAAAGCACTTACCACCTCCCAGATTGCGGCTCTGACAACAACTCAGGTATCCAAGCTGGAAACCGAAGACCTGGCAGCAATGACCGCAGCGCAAATCGCCAAGTTCAGTACCGCTCAGATTGCTGCCGGCCTTACAACTACCCAGCTGCAGGCTTTGAATACCACACAGATTGCCGGAATGACTACCGATCAGATTGCAAAATTGTCCACTGCTCAGGTTGTCGCCCTGACCACCAGTCAGGTAAAAGCTCTGACTGCCAATCAAATCAAGGCCCTGACTACCGCTCAGCTGGCAGTGATGCAAACAGAAGACTTTGCAACCTTGTCAACTTCTCAGATTGCGGCCCTTACCACCGAACAGGTCGCCAAGTTGTCGACCACTCAGATCGCCAACCTGTCAACATTGCAGGTTAAGGGGCTGACTGCAGACCAGCTCAAAAATCTTACCACAACCCAGGTAACGGCAATTCAGACCGAAGATTTCGAACAACTTTCGGCGACCCAGATTGCCGCATTCAGCACCGATCAGGTTCAGAAATTCACAACTGACCAGATTGTCGGTCTCAGCACAACCCAGGCAAAATCTCTGACCAATTCACAGGTTGCCGCGCTGACGACCCTTCAGTTGTCGAAATTTGAAACCCAGGATCTGGCGGCGATGACCGTGGCCCAGCTAACCAACTTGAGCACTCAGCAGATAGCAGCAGGTATAACGACAACCCTGCTTCAGGCTCTCTCCACATCTCAGGTCGCTGGGTTGACCACTGATCAGCTTGCCAACCTTACTACAACCCAGTTCGCAGCTCTGACCACCAGTCAGGTGAAGGCTTTGACTGCAAACCAGATTAAAGCGATCACCACCACCCAGCTGGCAGCAATGCAGCAAGAAGACTTCCAGACCCTGACTTCTACACAGATCGCCTCGTTGACCACCGACCAGATTGCCAAGCTCTCCACAACCCAGATCGTTGACCTGACAACCTCTCAGATTAAGGGTCTCACCGCAACTCAGATCGGCGCTCTGTCAACTTCACAGGTGAGCAAGATCGAGACTGTAGATATTCAGGCTCTCTCTGCCACACAGATCAAGTCACTCTCAACCGATCAGGTAAGAAACGGTCTCACTACTGCTCAGGTAGCAGCCCTGACAACGACTCAGATTGCCGCATTGACTCCTGATCAGGTTTCGGCGATGACCACATCTCAAATCGCTGCTTTGAACTTTTAAGATCTAACTCCTTAATCAATCCTAGCGAAGCCTGCAGAGAAATTTCTGCAGGCTTCCTTTATTTTGGGGATTTCAATGACCAATTTTTCCGATTATCTGGCCATGGGTCAGAGCCTATCTGGGCTCTGATTTGTAGGCAATAAGATTCAGGCTGATTGCAATACCGTAGGGCTTGTAAGAGCTGGTGTCGTTGAATATTCCAAACTCGTCGACACGCTGGCAATACTTAAAACCGGCATTACCAAGGTAATCCATGAGCATTTCTTCATTCAGGCCGACATAATGAAAATCATGGGCATCGACCTGGCCGCCGAACATCATTCGCATCACATGGAACCTTGCAGCTTTATCCAGATCAGGGCTCAAAAAAAGGCGGCAAAGAGTTTCAAGATCAGGAACCGAAACCAGAAAGACTCCATCTTTCTTGAGAATCCGATGAAAACCAGCCAGAGTATTTATCATTTCAAATTGCGGAATGTGCTCAAGCACATGGCTGCCATAGATCAGGTCGAATTCTCCATCAGCAAACTGACTGAGATCTTTTATGTCACCGACATAATCGACTCCCTCACCCGGCTGAATGTTCAGCATCTGCCAGCCGGCCTTTGGCTCACGCCCGCCTATATGTAATTTTTTCCAGTCAGGGTTATCGAGTTTAATCATTTTTGGCCCCTGTGGTTCTACCCTGCCTGGGCACGGCGAAACTATCCGGGGGCAAACCAGCTCTGGCTCGTTTTACCATCTCTTCATAAGCCGCTTCCAGATTGCGGCAATAATAGTCAGTATCGAAAAGTCGGCTGGTTTCAAGATTCTGGGCAAGCTTTTCTCTAATTTTCAGCAGATAATCTGGATTTTGAGCCAGCTTAAGGGCCAAAGCCTCATAATCAGTAAGATTATCAGTTATCAGCTCTTCAAGCCCGACAACCGAAAGTAATCCGGCAGCAACCCGGCTGGCAAATGCCTTGCCACGACAGGTAATCAGTGGCAGTCCTGCCCGCAGAACGTCACTGCTGGTAGAATGGGCATTGCAGGGAGAGGTATCGAGAAACAGGTCGGCCATGCGGTAACGAGCCAGATGATCAGCAATCGAAGGAACACGGGTGGCAAAAACTATGCGACCCGGGTCTATTCCACGGTTTTCTGCTTCTTTTCGCAGATTTCTCTCGGCAGATTCATTCAGTTTCATCAACCACAGAACACTGCCCTCAACCTTCTTAAGAAGCCGCATCCAGACGTCAAAAATCTGTGAATTTATCTTGTAATCATGATTGAATGAACAAAAGATAAATCCTTCCTCTGGAAGCCCGTATTGAGGCCTGGGCGGAGTGGTTGCGGCAATCTCGACACGTGAATCGGTGGGCAGATATGTGTCGGGCAGATAAACCACTTTTTCACTGTAACAATTACGGTAATTTTTGGGAATAATGTGACGATCAGCAATGATGTAATCAATATAATCAAGGCCAAGAGTGCTTGAATAGCCAAGATAATTAACCTGTACCGGCGCAGGGCGATATGAAAACACATCGGTCCGTGAATCGGCGGTGTAACCTGCCATATCGACAAGAACATCGACATTCATCGATTTAAGCATTGAGGCAAGCTCAAAAGACGGAATCGGCCGCGCATCGATAAACTTATCAAAAGCCTTTTCCATGCGTTTTCTCATCGGCGAACCATCGTCGACTCCCAAAGAAACCCCGATAATTTCAAATCTGCTGCGATCGTGCGCCTCGAAAAGTCCGGCCGACAGATGACCAACCGGGTGCTCGCGAAAATCTGGCGAGACATAAGCAATTTTCAGTTTCTGGTGGGCATAAACCTCGCCATGCCACAAAGGTTCATGGGCTGGAAAAAAATGACGGGCAAAAACCTGTGCGCAAACCAGGTGTTCAGACGGCTCATAGGATATTGCCGTGAAGGCCAGTGACTTGCAAACTCGTTTTTCAGCTTTAACCCCTTCAATTATTGACTGCTTGATTGGTTCAAGATTCGTCCAGTCACAGGCGTGCATTTTGGCAAAGCCATACAGGCCCAGAGCATAATCAAAATCAGGATCAACCTCGACAAGTTTGGCAAAGGTTTCAATCGCAAGATCGTAGAGTTTAAAATCGGTAAGCAAAATGCCGCGGTTGCATAGAGCCTTGGCATTTCCCGGGTCTTTCTTGAGCAATTCTTCAAACGTCATCAATGCATCTCGGTGACGTTTCATCTCAACCAGAACGCCGCCACGGTTCAATAAAACCTCAGAATACTCTGGGTCGAGCTCAAGTGCTTTGTCATAACTTGCCAGAGCTTCATCAAACCTCTTCATGCTCTGTTGAACTACCCCTATGTTGTACCAGAGAGCTGGATAGTCTGGTTTTACCGCCATTGCCCGGGAAAAATATTCGAGAGCCTTCTGCGGATTACGCCGGTTTTGCTCTATGCCCCCGAGGGAAAACAACGACGGGAAATCACCCGGGTCTGCAGTTAGAATTTCGAGAAAAATTGCCTCAGCTTCGGTAAGCTGGTTTTTCCCCTGAAGTTCAATGGCATTACGAAGCTTATCCGCATATTTTGTTGTTGGCTGCGAAGACTTTACCACTGAACTCTTCGGGATCAATTCTTCGGCAATCGTTTTTCTGATTTTTCTGGCCTCATCAAAGGATGGATCAAGGCCAATACATCGGTCAAGGTAATTCAAAGCATCAGAATAGCGCCCAAGTCGTCCGGCAGAAAGGCCAAGATTGAAGAAAACCTGAGCAAATCCTGGCTGAAGAAGGCTTGCTCTTGCAAAAAGGTCGAGTGCCTCACTGAAATTGCTGTGATTAAAGGCATCAACACCAAGAGAGTAAAGTGAAACAAAGTCGGTCGGGTAATCTTTTGTCGGCTCAGAAGAAGCAGATTCATTGGCAGAGCCTGTCTCTTCACCAGCCAGCTCTTTCTGAAAAAGTTCTGATAGCTGATTATTCATCTGCAAATCAAACTCTTTAAGCGCATAGAGAGCCAGATCAGACGAGCGAAAAGCTTCGGAAAGAATTACCGCCAGCTTCAACAATTGAGAAGGACTGAGCTCATTGAACCTCGAAAAATCTCTGATGAAAACGGCCCGAGAGGATATCATCTGCAGCCCGGAGTCGAGTTTTTCTGCCGGAATTGCGGGGTTCAAACAGCGAAAGTCAGTCTCTATAAGACGATGCAGCAAAAAACCATGGCGCCGTAGAAAGCCCTCTATTTCAGAAAAAAGTGGCATGCCATTCGATGCCGGAATCCAGGCAACATCTGCCTCAATTGCCAGCAGACTCTTGCTACTTGCCAAAACAAGCTCAATATCCGGCAATTTTAAACTCTGGTTATCAATTTTCAAAAAATCAATTGAAAAATTGATTTCACTGATTCTTTCCAGATCTTCAATTTTCTGAAATCGCGAAAAAGGGTATCCGCAAAGGTTTTGATAACCATGGTTCCTTCCAGAATTTTGATTTGAACCAATCTCGAGAATACCTATTTTTCCAAGGTTTTCTTTAACAAAACCATTCTTTTCAAGAATCTCGATCAGTGAAACCATAAAAACTCCCTGGCGCAGCTGCAATTGATGAAATGGAACCTGAACACAATTCCGGCAGAAAAAGAATACTGCAAACATAAAAATATTGCAAAAAACAAACAGGGAAAAACTGCTCAATCGGCTGGTGAAACAAGCACCCCATTGCTATTACTATTGCCATTAACCGCTTTTTCTTCTTCAACTATTTCGTGGGGTCGCCATGAAACCGCAATCGCTGCGCAAACATGCCCGCCAATCAGGATAATGCAGGAGGAAATGTAGATCCAGAGCATAAAGGCCACGACTGCCCCTAATGAGCCGTAAATCAACTGGTAACTGCTGGTGCCCAGCGAAAGATACCAGACAAAAATTTTCTTGGTCAGCTCAAGAGCCAGAACCGAAAAAACCGCCCCGCCGCATGATTCGCGCCAGCGAACCCTGACATTGGGAACATAGCGATACATGATCATAAACAGGGCAAAAGTTGTAAAAAATGGCAGATAATCAAGCAGTATTGCGTGAAAGCCTGACATGTTCTCATAGTATGTGGCAAACAAAGCTGGAAAAAAACGTGGCAGGACATCCAACAGTGTGTTGATGATCAGGGTTGTGATCAAAAATATAATCACGATACCTATCATCATCAGCCCGATAAGTCGCTCAGCGAGAAAATGACGGCTTCTGGCGTTGGTCCAGGCCAGGTTGATGTTTTGAGAGAATCCGGCAAAAACGAGGGTTGCCGACCATAACAGCACTACAGTACCCATCAGCCCCACTGCTCCGCTTGAATGAATCAGATGGCGAATGTTGCCGCGCACAATGTCCTCAGAGCCGGGCAGGTAATTTTCGGCAAACTTGAGAATCTGGGTCTGCACTTCAACGCTTTTAAGAAATGAAGCATTGAAGGCAACAATAAAAAGAATCAGGGGGAAAAAGGAAAAAATCGCGTAATAAGCGATGGCAGCCGCTGCTTCAAGCACTCTGGTATCGTTTATCCGGTTATAGATATGTACCAGGAAATTCCAGAAAGGTTTAAAGATTGCCATAATTGCGCCTGTACAAGGTTTTTACAGATATACCACAATTATTTCGCAGACGCAATTTTAGCAAACCTGATCATGCTGTGGAGTCGGCATTGAAAAACTCATCGAAAAAAGCGCTGATCGAATCGCCCGAACCAGCAGCTTCAATTTTTCCCGCCATCTGGCTCAGACCGGAAATTGCCTGGGCGCTGTCTTCAGCGCCGGCGTTAATTTGTTTTGCAGCAGTGAAGAACTTCTGCAGATTACCACTGACCGAAGTAGAGGAACCGGTATAACCTGCGGTCTCGATTGCCTGTATGCTGCGATTGAACTGGGCAAGACCGGCTGCGCCGGCCTTTTCCACCGTTGAAGAAAAAGCAGAATTAAAACTGTCGAGCAAAGAATTGCCACCGGCTGACAGGTTGCGGCCGACAGCCGCGAAAGCCTGATCAAGAGCTTCGGGATTGGTTCCGGCCATGAAATCGGCACTGTTGGAAAACCTGATCAGCTGCAGCGGGTCACTTGAAGCGCCGGCCCGACTGACTGCTGCCTG
>JBMOKV010000495.1:0-978 GCA_049325495.1 Candidatus Rifleibacteriota bacterium
CGCTCAGCAGGAATGACTGAGTGGGCAGTAAGAACCGCCCAGGGAGCGGCAGCTCACCTGCCGGTTGCCAGGGTAACCAATATTGCCGATGCGCTTGTTACTCTTAAAGACGCCGGCTTCTGGGTTGTTGGCCTCGATGGCGAAGCAGAAAAACTTTTCTGCGAAGCTGTGTACAAAGGACCGGTGGTTCTGGTGGCTGGCGGAGAAGACGCAGGCCTGGGTGACCGGGTTAAGAAAAGCTGTGATGAGCTGGTTTCTATTCCGTTACGTGGGCATACCAGTTCTTTGAATGTTTCGGTCAGTACAGCGGTTGCGTTGTTCGAAATCTGCCGGCAGAAACAATTTTTTCAAAAACTTTAAAAAAGTTATTGACATAAAACCAGGCCTGCTTTATAATCCATCAATACCGTAAGCACGGTACAGTTCTTTTTGAACTGCAGTCGCCGGCGTAGCTCAATTGGCAGAGCAGCTGACTTGTAATCAGCAGGTTGCGGGTTCGAGTCCCATCGCCGGCTTGACAACTGGAGAGATGCCCGAGTGGCTAAAGGGGGCAGACTGTAAATCTGTTGGCTAGCGCCTACGCTGGTTCAAATCCAGCTCTCTCCATTGCGTGCCCGTGTAGCTCAGGCGGTAGAGCACTTGCATGGTAAGCAAGAGGTCACCGGTTCAATCCCGGTCGCGGGCTTTTATTAGTTACTTTAATTTAAGCGAAAAATGATCTAGCATTTTTTCAGGAGGACGCCACATGGCTAAAGAAAATTTTGTTCGAAACAAACCGCACGTGAACGTTGGGACTATCGGTCACATCGACCATGGTAAAACTACCCTGACCGCTTCAATCACTATGTATTCAGCCAAACAGGGCGGAGCAAAAGTCATGAACTATGCAGACATCGACTCAGCTCCTGAAGAAAAAGCTCGTGGTATTACCATCAACACAGCTCACGTTGAATACGAAAGCCCCAAGCGCCACTATGC
>JBMOKV010000495.1:988-7803 GCA_049325495.1 Candidatus Rifleibacteriota bacterium
ATCACCGGCGCAGCTCAGATGGACGGCGCGGTTCTTGTTGTTGCCGCTACTGACGGCCCCATGCCTCAGACTCGTGAACACATCCTTCTGGCTCGCCAGGTTGGTGTGCCCAAGATCGTCGTTTTCCTCAACAAGGTTGATATGGTTGATGATGCTGAACTTCTCGACCTGGTCGAACTCGAAGTTCGCGATCTCCTCAGCAAATATGAATTCCCCGGCGATGATACTCCAATCATCCGCGGTTCGGCTCTGAAAGCTTCAGAAGCCGGTGGAGACGGTCCCGATTGCGAATGCATCAAGCAGCTGCTCGACGCTCTCGACAGCTACATTCCTGAACCCGAAAGACCTCTCGATAAGCCCTTCCTGCTCCCGATCGAAGACGTATTCACCATCACCGGCCGCGGCACCGTCGTAACTGGTCGTGTTGAACGCGGTATCGTTAAAGTCGGCGACAAGGTCGAAATCGTAGGTATCAGAGACACCCGCGAAACCACCGTTACCGGCGTTGAAATGTTCCGCAAACTTCTTGATCAGGGCCAGGCTGGCGACAACGTTGGCGTTCTGCTGCGCGGCGTTGACAAAGAAGATGTTGAACGCGGTATGGTTCTTGCCAAACCCGGCAGTATCAAGCCCCACAAGAAATTCCATTCTCAGGTTTACATCCTGAGCAAGGAAGAAGGCGGACGCCACACCCCGTTCTTCTCTGGCTACAGACCCCAGTTCTATTTCAGAACCACTGACGTGACTGGCGTTGTGCAGCTCGGCGAAGGCAAAGAAATGGTTATGCCCGGCGACCGCGCTGAATTCCAGTGCGAACTGATCACTCCGATCGCCTGTGAAGAAGGTCTCCGCTTCGCAATCCGCGAAGGTGGCCGCACCGTAGGCGCTGGCGTTGTTACCAAGATTTTCGAATAATCTTACTGTCCGTTAGAGGGGGCGGGCTTGCCCCGCCCCTTTTTCAACTTTCCAGGCCGACCCAGTCGGCTTTTTTAAGCGAGGTAACGTTATGCGTGAAAAGATCACTCTGACTTGCACCAGCTGCAAGCGCAAAAATTACATGTCTATGAAGAACAAGCGTAACGACCCCGATCGCATCGAGCTGAAAAAGTACTGCTCCGCTGAACGCAAGCACACTATTCATCGCGAAGGCAAATAAGGGTCTGGTTACAGACATAGGCTAATAGCTCAATTGGCAGAGCACCGGTCTCCAAAACCGGGGGTTGGGGGTTCGACTCCCTCTTGGCCTGTTGAATTACCCCAATTGAAAACGAGGGTCACATGAGTAAAATAGCATCCTGGTGGAAAGATACCTCCCGTTACCTGCGGGAAGTCTGGATCGAAGTCCGACCGAACAACGGCCGTGTTTCATGGCCGACTTATGAAAATGTGAAACTTTCAACAAAGGTTGTAATAGTTTCATCTATCGGCCTGGGCATGTTTATTGGTTTGCTCGATGTCATTTTCGGGAAGATCCTGACGATGATCATCGGCGGTGGAAGTGTGTAAGGTTTAAAAGTGGACATTACAAAAGCAAAATGGTATGTGATCCATACTAACTCAGGATCAGAATACAAGGTTAAGAAGAACCTCGAGAACCGTGTCGAGCTTCTTGGCAAGAAAGACTGCATCTTTCAGGTGCTGGTACCTGAAGAAAGTGCTGAACGTGTCCAGGACGGCGAACGCGTTACTCAGACCCGCAAAATTTATCCGGGTTATGTTCTTGTTCAAATGAACATGGACGACGACACCTGGACAGTTGTTAAGAATACCCCCGGTGTTACCGGTTTTGTCGGCCTCGGCAACAAGCCAACTCCGCTGCATGATAAAGAAGTGCAGAACGTTCTGAGAGTAGCCGGCATCGGGCCGCAGCGCTCTGCTGCCATGACCCCGATCGGCTTCACCGAAGGCCAGACCGTTAAAATCATCGACGGCCCATTTACCGATTTTATTGGTGTCATTAAAGAGATCAATCAGGAAAAGCGCAAGGCCAAAGTGCTTGTCTTCATTTTCGGTCGCGATACCGCGATTGAAGTTGATCTCATTCAGCTTGAAGAAGCCTGATATAAGAGAAGAATTCGTTCTTAGAAGGAGTAATAAGTTATGGCCAAGAAATTAGTAGCTATCGTTAAATTGCAGATTCCAGCTGGTAAGGCAAATCCGGCCCCTCCGGTAGGTCCAGCTCTTGGCCAGCATGGTGTCAACATCATGGACTTCTGTAAGAACTTCAACTACAAGACGGCTAAAGAAGGCGATTCGATCATTCCGGTAGAAATTTCAGTTTTTGCCGATCGTTCATACACCTTCATCACCAAAACGCCGCCGGTTGCGTTCCTGCTCAAGAAGGCCGCTGGAATTGCCAAGGGCAATAAAACCCCAGGCAGAAGCAAAGAAGGCAAAGTTACCATGGCTCAGGTCAAGGAAATTGCCGAAAAGAAAATGCCCGATCTCACCGCTGCAGATCTGCAGGCTGCGATCAATACCGTTAAGGGCACTGCCCGCAGCATGGGCATGGAAGTTGTTGACTAATACGCCTACCCGTCTATGGTAAGCTGATCATCGAAGAAAGGAGGAAGCAAGGAATGCCGAAACACTCAAAGCGTTTTAATAATCTTAGCAAGAACCTGGAACATCTCAAGGTTTATACCCTTGAAGAAGTTTTCAATAACGTTAAGAAGACTGCCACCGCCAAATTCGATGAAACCATCGATATCGCTGTTAAGACCGGTCTTGATCCCAAGTATGCCGATCAGCAGCTGCGCGGAAGCTGTGTTCTTCCCCATGGCACTGGTAAAACAACCAGAGTCGCCGTTTTCGCCGCTGGCGAAAAGGCCAAGGAAGCCACTAACGCTGGAGCAGACTTCGTAGGCGCCGAAGATCTCGTCGCCAAAATAGAAGGAGGCTGGCTCGATTTTGATGCTGCCGTTGCTACGCCCGATATGATGAGATTCGTCGGTAAGCTTGGTAGAATTCTTGGTCCGAGAAACCTGATGCCCAACCCCAAAGTTGGTACCGTAACTCAGGATATCGCCAAGGTTATTACCGAACTTAAAGCCGGTAAAGTTCAGTATCGCGTGGAAAAAGCAGGTATCATTCATTCAGCCATTGGAAAAGCTTCTTTTGATGCTAAAAAGCTCAGAGAAAATTTTCTCGCCTTCTTCCAAGCTATCAATAAAGCCAAGCCCTCAGGGGCCAAGGGCACTTACATCAAATCTGCAACCATCAGCTCAACCATGGGCCCTGGTTTTCTGATTGATGTAAACGAAGCCAGAATCGAAGCTGAAAAACTCAGCGTCTGATTCTAGCCCGGTCGTAGACCGCAGGTCGAATGTAATTGATCTAACCGATCTCCCTGCCGAGACTGAAAATTTGTAAGATAATAATTATCTGACCGTTTTCGGTGTTAGGCATCGAAAACGGTTTTTTATTTCACTCGCAAGGAGGTGAAAAAATTGAAAGATATCAGCCATAAGGAAGAATACGTTAAGGAATTCCAGCAGAAGCTTGAAAAAGCTGGCGTTATCATTCTCGCTGATTGTGAGGGTGTTACCGTTTCTGAAATGACCGAACTTCGCCGCGCCGTTCGCCAGACCAAAGCCGAACTTCGCGTTGTAAAGAACACTCTGGTGGCTCGTGCTCTTCATAACCTCAAACTTAACGAACTCGAAGGTTTCATGAAAGGCGCTACCGCAGTAACTTTTGGTTATGATGATCCGATCGCCCCGGTTAAGGCTCTCTATGAATTCACTCAGAAAGCGAAGAAATTCACTTTCAAAGCTGGCTACATGGATGGCAAACCTTTGACCGTCGATCAGCTCAACGCCCTTTCCAAAATCCCCGGACGCAAAGAACTGCTCTCTATGCTGGCTTCTGCCGTTCAGGGTCCGATTCGCAAGCTCGCATGCGTTCTCGACGCTCTTCGCAAGAAAAGAGAAGAAGCCGCCGGCGGCGAAGCTGCTCCCGCTGCACCTGCTGCAGAATAATCCCGGGCTTTGCCCATACTTTGCATAAGAATTTTATAAGGAGTTTTTAAAATGACTAATGAACAGATTCTCGAGCACATCGAAAAGATGACCGTTCTCGAACTTTCTGACCTGGTTAAAGCTATTGAAACCAAATTCGACGTAACCGCCGCCGCTCCGGTAGCTGTTATGGCCGCCGGCCCCGCCGCCGCTGCTGCTGAAAAGACCGAATTTGACGTAGTTCTTGAAAGCAATGGCGCTAACAAGATCAACGTAATCAAAGTCGTGCGCGAACTGACTGCTATGGGTCTGAAAGAAGCCAAAGACCTGGTAGATGCAGTGCCCAAGACCCTCAAAGAAGGTCTGACCAAGGCCGACGCCGAAATGATGAAGAAAAAACTCGAAGAAGCTGGCGCAAAAGTTTCTCTCAAGTAATTTTTGCTCTTTTTCGAAAAAAAGAACCGCCTCGTCTGAGGCGGTTTTTTTTGTGTGGAAAATCAGCTTCGGTTCATCGAACCCTTTCGGTAGCCCTCTACATCAAGAGCAATATGTTTGAAGCCCAGCTTCTTCAGATCGTCTGAAACAGTTAAAATTCGATCCAGAGCTTCATGCAGATTTTGTGGCGAGGTTTCAATTCGTGCAACTTCACCATGATGTCTCAACCTGAAATAATCCAGACCTGTTTCACGCAGAATTTTTTCGCCCTGCTCGATCTGTTGCAGGGCCGACAAAGTGATTTTCTGGTCAGTAACGATGCGGGTTGCCAGACAACTCTGCGCCGACCTTACCAATTCATGGGCTCCCAGTTTTTCCAGGCCTTCTGCCACCATCTTTTTGCTGAATCCGCAATCTCTTAGCGGACTGACAATTCTTAACTCGGCTAAAGCTTTTTTTCCCGGACGATAATCATTGTCATCGTCAGTTACCGAGCCTTCGCAGAGAATCGCGCCTTCCGAAATTTCAAGCAGTCGTTTGAAAATAGCTTTTTTACAATGATAGCAACGTTCCTTCGAATTGTCTGTCACCAGTGGTTCCTGCAAGATATCGATTCTTATCTCACGAAATTTCAACCCATATTTCTGCGCCGTGGCACGGGCTATATTCATTTCACTTTCAGCCATGAAAGCAGAATTCACCATAATGGTTTCATAGCGTTCAGGAATGGCCTGCTTTGCAACCAGCGCAAGAAAAGAACTGTCCATTCCACCGGAAAAAGCGATGCACACCCGACCTTTTTCCAGTAATAATTCCTTTAATTTTTGCATTGGGTCTGTCATTCTGCTAGATTAACCGAAAAGACTGAAATTTTCCAGGCCTTTTCAGGCTATTTGCTGGCCAATCGAACTGTCGGGGTTTAATGAAAATGAAAATCTCAGGGAGAGGAACTCTTTTCCTGCTGTTGATCTTGATTGGGATTTTTCCCAATTATTCTGCTGCCGAGCAGAATTACTCTACGATTGATGTCTGGGCATTCGGCAGAGAAGGCCGTCTTCTTGCTCAATTGATTGCCCGATTCGAGTCGATGAATCCTGGTTGCAACGTAAAACTGCATGTAATCCCCAAACAGGGGATACATGAAAAGCTGGTAACCAGCGCCATTGGCGGTAACCTGCCCGACGTTGCCCATGTCAGTTCCCCGTGGGTGGCTGAATTTGCCGCTTTAAACGTTCTTGAGCCACTGAATCAATTCATTGCCGATTCAAGCTTTGATGAAAAGAAAATTCTGCCCGGAATGGCGCAATCATTTTGTTATTCCGGACTCTGGTATGGATTGCCATGGTATGTCGGCACTCATCTGATTTTTTATCGAAAAGATCATCTTGCTGCTGCGGGCTTTACCACCTTTCCCCGCACCTGGAATGAATTTCACCATCTTTGCGCCCAATTGAAAAAGCTCAACCCCCAAAGATACCCGATCTGGCTGCAATTCGACCGCCCCGGTATTTTTCAGAATCTGCTTTACCAGAACGGGGGCGAGATTCTGGCAGAAAAACCCGACGGCGTCATTTCTCCCACTTCGGCGTCCGAAAAGGCCTTTGCCGAAATCGATCTTTGGCGGAAAGAAGGCTGGGCCCCATGGGGTGCAGAAGTCCTGGCAGGCAACACAGCCGGGTTTGCAGAAGGTCAGTATTCAATGCTTCTTGAGGGCCCATGGGTGGTTTGGGCGCTGCAAAAAGAAGCTCCACAGATAAATGGCCAGTGGGATACGGCAAGGTTGCCCGGGCCCACCAGAAATGTTTCGCTTCTTTATCCATGCGGAACGGTGATGTTTCGTTCATGTAAAAACAAGCCTCTTGCATGGAAATTTATGGAATACCTGGCTTCGCGACAGGCTCAACTCGAGTTTTTTGCCAGCGCGGGAAATCTGCCGGTAAACCTGGAGGCTCTTGAAGACCCGGCAATTACTGGTACAAATGAATTGAAAGCTTTCTGCGAACAGATTCGAGAAGGAAGGGGGATTCCCTTTTCCATTGAATGGCCCAGGCTTTCGGCCATTATTGGCGGGTTACTCGATGAACTTGCTCATGGAAATGTGTCGGCTGCTTCTGCCCCAGCTATTCTTGAGAGCAGAATGCAGAATTACCTTGAAGATGAAAACCGGAAATCGCCATCTGGCCAACTGGAGATTGTTGCGCTTATTGTCTTGAATGTGGCATTTCTGTCAATTGTCTGGTTTCTGCGGCGAGGGGAGGGGCTTTCTTATACATCGATGGCTTTGGGAAGGCTCAAAACCGCAGTTTTTTTCATTTTTCCCGCTTTATCAATCATTGTTTTGTTTAAAATGATTCCGCTTTGCATTACATTCCTTGCAAGCATGACCGATTGCGATCTTTATGGGGTTGCGAACCCTGCTCG
>JBMOKV010000496.1:0-7745 GCA_049325495.1 Candidatus Rifleibacteriota bacterium
TGAAGCCTGGAAATTGTTGCAGAGAGCTCTTTAATCAATGACTTACGGGTCAATTTTTCGGCATTTTGCACCGCATGACTTTCTCCGAGGTAGCCAAAAATGGTTGCTGCCATAAAAACCGCGACCAAGGTCAGCATTTGCCTTCGGCGAAGAATGTTCATTGATTTGAATTTACTTTTTTTCATCAAGCCTTACTAATTTTCGATCGATTTCACTCTCGTTTTCTTCGACCAGTGCGGGAGTTATCAGAACAACGAGCTCGGTTTTTTCATCATTCTGATTTCGATGCTCGACAGCTCTAACCAGGTTTTTTATCAAGGGTATGCGACTCAATATGGGAACCGGCTTACGGGTATTTCCCTTTTTGCTGCGGATCAAACCACCGATAACAACAGTTTCCCGGTCTTTAATTCTAACTTTTGTTTTAATCTGCCGTTTAGCGGTCCAGGGGTGGCCCTCTACCAGAGAAACCAGCTCGGTCTGGTCAATATCGACATCCATGGAAATTTCATCATTTACGTGAATAGTTGGCTTAACGTTCATTTTGATTCCAATGTCAGAGGTCGTCCAGTTGTCGCTCGTTCTGGCGGCCAGAGATGCAGAGGCCACCGGCAGATATTCGGTAACCGTATTCTTGACCGGAATCTGTTCAGAAATGTCGATCAAAGCTTCCTCTTTATCCATGCATCTAATAGTTGGGTTTGCCAGGGTTTTTATTTTGCTTTTTTCTATAGTTCCTACCAGTTCTGCAGGAATCACATAGTTTTCACGCGAAATTCTTCCGATATCGTCTGTCGAAACAAGGGTTGAAGGCAGCTTTATTCCCAATTCCTCAAGCTCGGTTCGATGAACCTCTACCAGCCTTATATGAATCAAAGCCTGCCTGGTTCTTGGTTTATCGAGCCGTTTAACAATTTCACCGGCACGTTTAACCGACTCTTTTGCCCCAATCAGCAGCAACATATCGGTTCTTTTGTCATGGGTAATTTTGATGTTTTCATTCTCGCTCAAGGCTTCTTTGGTCAGAGCGATCAATTCATCGGTTTTAGTGTTGACCGGTTGAAAATATTCACGAACCAGTCCTTCACCTGCAACTATGAATTTTTCGTCAAGATTTTTTATTAACACTCCAATTTCTTCAACCGCTTCGCGATCTCCCGTCAAAATAAGATTTCCGAGATCTTCAGAAATGGTGAACCGCTCAGTCATTTCTTTGGCAACAGCTTTTTCAATCATATTTTTAATTGTATTTACCGGTACACCTGGTGTAATAACCCTTACGGCCTTGCCCTCGAAACTTCGAGCTTTTGCCTGGGTCATAACCATCAGGGTTTTCTCATCGATTTCCTTCATCTGAAGGTTGTTACTCTGCAAAATAGTTTCTATGGCCCTTCTCACCGACATTTTCTGCAGATACATCTGAACATTACGTCCCTGCAGAAGCTCGAGAGAATCATCCAATACGATATTTATCTCTGCAATCTGACCCAGGGCGCGTAAAACATCACCAAGAGCGAGTCCGCTTAAATCAGCTCCCTCAACCCTGAAATTTTCAGGGATTTTTAACAGGGGATTATACTGACGCGAAACCCATATTTCACCGTCTTCCTCACTCATTTTTAAATTCAGAGCAATACAGATTTTCTGAATTGCAGAAACCTGATCCGCAGCACTGATATTCAATTCAACATAATTAATCATCGGGTCACGGAAATGCACTATTTTTCCGGCACTTCTTGCAAGTTCCCGAATAATTGCAACCGGATCACCTTTGGAGACATTTATTTTCAAATTTTCTTCAACCGGTTTGGCAATTGCTTTTACTTCAGGCAATTTTTGGGTAGTCAATGGTGGAATAAGAGAATAGGAATCGCGCACTTCTTTTGAAAGGCTGGCCGTTTCAGAAAAGCCAATTTCAACGCCCGCTTTCAACAATCGAATATTGGAACTGAATTTTTTTCTTAAAAAGAAAGTGGCTCTTATAACCCTTGGGCTCTCGGAAATTTGATTGAGCCTGATCATTTTGACCGGGCCCTGGGGAAAATTCAGCAAAAACGGGTTTACTTCAAGAGAAGCCCCCAGAATGTCGAGGTAAGCTACTGGTAATTCAGTCTGATTTACCATTTCAGCGGTAACGGCATTGTCGAAACTAAGATAGTAAGTGCCTGAATCTTTTGGGTTTTCTCTTGAAGCGGGCCTGAAATCTACCCGAAGAAACCTTGCCTCAAGCGCAGAAAAACTTGATGCTTCTTTAAACCCGGCTAGAAAAAGAGTTAAGAAAGCCAAACCGACGAATGCCAGAGTCATTCTCAGCAAAAAAAACCGCAGGCCTGATTTTTTCAGACATTTTTTCATGCTACAGTACTCGGCAGCAACTGCTGTTTTTTGAAGTAATAATTCCACTCATTTTGTCGATATAGAAGAAATATGGCAAGACTAATTTCAACTCAGAACTCTACTATTCCTCTAGACCAAATCCTTGAAAACCAGGGCCTGTTTTCTCGTGAAATATTGAATAAATTCATGGAAAATGCAGCTAAAGCCGGGCAAAAATTAGAAGATTTTCTGGTTAAAACCGGGCAAATCGATGAAACCACGGTCTATCAGGCTCTTGCAGAATCATTTTCTCTTGGTTTTTCCGCTTCCCCGGAAGTCATGAATGAAGCCCACATACCAGAAAGATTAAAACGAATCTGCAATCGCGAAAGACTTCTTATTAAAAGTGCAGACGACAAAAAGATTGAATTGTTCACCTGTGAACCAGAAAAAGTTAAACGCTTCGCTCCACTTTTTCTGGCCCTTGGTTATGAACCGGTTTTTCTCATCGCTCCTCCCTCAGCATTTGCCGGCATTAAAGTCGAAGACCAGCAGTTAAAGAAAAATCAGGATCTTTTCACCGGAATCAGTTCTCTTGCTGATTCATTGAAAAGCGGTTCTGATGCGAAAAATACCGAAATCAGCCATAATGATATCGCTGCTGAAAATGATTCTTCCTCGCTGGTTGAGCTGGTGAACAAGACTCTATTGCTGGCTGTTAATCAACAGGCAAGCGATATTCACGTAGAGTCCACCCAGACCGGTGCCAGAGTAAGGTTTCGCATTGACGGCGTTCTGACTGATCGCTTTCAGCTCGATTCAGGTTCATCTTCAACCTTTATATCAAGACTGCTGATCATGTCTAACCTTGATATAACCGAAAAAGTCATGCCGCAGGATGGAAGTTTCAAAGTTAAATCCGGTGAACAGGATATCGAGTTTCGTATTGCCAGCATGCCCGGAATTTACGGGCAGAATCTTGTTCTTCGTCTGCTTTCGGGAATCTCATCGCAAAAGCTAAGCTTGTCTTCACTTGGGATGATGCCCGACGAGCTTGCTCTAATTAAATCAGAAACCAGACATCCACACGGTATGATTCTGGTTGCCGGCCCCACAGGCAGTGGTAAATCGACGACTCTTTATGCCCTGCTCGAAGAAATGGCTGACCCAAGGCTGAAGTTCATAACCATAGAAGACCCAGTTGAAAGAAGAATAGATGGGGTTCAGCAGATTCAGGTTCGTATCAACCGAAATGAACCAGAGCGTTCACTGACGTTTGCCAGGGGCTTGAGAACAGTGCTGCGACTTGACCCGGACATCATCATGGTAGGCGAAATCCGCGATACGGACACTGCTCAAATAAGCATTCAAGCAAGTCTGACCGGCCATCTGGTTCTATCGACGGTGCATGCGAACTCTTCAGTTGAAACGCTTCGACGCCTTGAAAATATCGGAATCGATTTTCATCTTCTTATGAGTTCATTGAATTTAATTTTCTCGCAACGTCTGGTAAGAAAACTATGCCAGGCATGCAGAACTCCCAGAGAACTTTCAGCAAAAGAAACAGAACTTTTAAGCAGTTTCGAAAGCTCAGGAAAAATTTTCGAACCGGCAGGTTGCGCCAATTGCCTGCAAAGCGGCTACCGTGGCCGTGCCGGAATTTTTGAATTTCTTCCCTTCGATGAATCGATAAAAGACCTGATTACCGGTTCTGGTCTTACGGAATGCATTGAAGAAGTCAGAAAAAGAAGACTTCGCACTCTGCTTGATTCCGGTCTGGAAAAAGTAGCAGCAGGAATGACAAACTTTGACGAATTGGAAAGGGTTTGTGGGCCTTGTCGCTGACAGAAAAAATAACACAACTTCTAATAAATAAAAGCAGGCCTTTTATTTTGTACTTCGCAGGCTCGGCCTGTCATCGCCTTAGTCTATCGCAAAATTCTGCTGGTCAGAAACTTGTCGAAAGTACAACCGTCAACGTAGACAATTCCTTTTTCCAGCGGGAAAACGAAAATTGGCGGTTTTCAGCAGATCTTGCAAATCACTGCCTTAAACAATTGTTTGAGCAAAAAATGTTTTTCGAGCAATATATCGCCCTGACCTTGCCCGATTATCTTTTTTCCATGGGATCATTTTCCGTTCCTACTGTTGCGATTAAGGCAGGAATTCAGCCATTGCTTGAGAGAGAACTGCGTCAAAGCAGTGAATTGAATATAAAAGAATCCATAATTCGCTACGAACTTGGAGCAAGAACTGGCAGTAAACTTAATCTTTTTTATACGGCCATTTCCCGAAACCTGATCGAAGAGATTCATGCTGCCTGCGATTCTGCCAGGGTTCTACCAGTCTCGATTCAACCATCTTTCACCGGCCTGATTCATTTAATTAAACAAATTAAAACTGACTCTCCCCACCCTGCAGTTGTAATTCATATCGACGAATTTGCCACAACGGCCGGAATTTTCAAAAATGGCGGCTTATTGCAGTTGCAGCTTGTTCCCGTTGGACTGAAAAATCTGGCTGAAAGGCTTTCTGAAGACCTTAACATTGCGATTGAAGAAGCCTGTTCAATCATTTTAAAAAAGCTGATAATCCTTGAAGACCCTTCAAATGAAGCACAGCTTGAGATTGTCGAGTATACGATTCTTGAATCGATCTTTGCCGATCTGCTTCAGAAAATCTATGGTTTTTTACTTCTTTTTTCAAATGACCATCCAGAAGAAGTGGGGTTTTCCAGAATAATTCTCAGTGGTTCCGGCAGCGGAATCAAAAATCTCGACCGGCTTTTCAATGCCAATCTAGGAATAGCCACAGGAACCATCTCTTCAGAAAGTTTTTCAGAATCGATTCCATTTTCTAATCTCGAGAATTTCAATGTTTTTGCTCCCGCAATTGGTCAGGCTTTGATTCAACCATGGAATAATGAAGGTTTTGAAAGAGTTTTTGCAGCATGAATACATCATTTGAATTTATGCCCAAAGATCGCTTGAGAATAAGAAATCCCCGGATTTCCCTGATTTTTTTCCTGGCTTTTTCATTGATCCTTGCCTTCGTCCTTTTCTACACCAGAACTGCGAAAAAAAGGCTTGAACAGGACTTTAAGGAAACGTCAAGCAGAGCACAGTCAGAAAGTCTTCGTTTCGTCGAAGAAGCCCGGCAGATTCTTCCTGATGCCATGGTTCTGAATGACCTGAAAATTTTAACCGAAGAACATAACAATGCCATTGGAAATCAGAGATCGTGCTGGACTATTCTATTCAATGAACTTGAAGAAGTTTTGCCGGTGAACTCATACATACTCAGTATAAAAAACCAGGAGAAAGACTCAAGTTCTTTTGCGGCCGAGTCACGGCTTTTTAAAATTTCCGTGGCAGTCCCCGATATGGAATCGGCAAACAACCTTTACATGAAGGTCACCGAGAACAAGGCATTTGAAGCAATGAGCTTCAACCCAGCTTCGGGACAGAATTCAGAAAATTTTGTGCTGATTGAAATTTCATTTCGATTCAACGAAAAAAATGCAGAAACCTGAAAAAGCAATTCTTCTATTGATTCTTTCGTGGCTTGGAACAATCTTTTTGATCCTGGCGATCATAATTCTGCTGCCTTCTTTCCTGTCGGAAAGAGAGAATCTTATCAGGCTTCGCAACAGCATTGCCGATCGCCATGCGATTGAAACAAAAATGAAAAGCTTTCTCGATTCATTTCGCAGCGAATCTGACCAGATTAAAACCGAGATTTCCCGTCGTGAAAAAATTATTACTGAAAAAGCCTTCAAATGTAGGACTGAAGATCAGATACCAGAATTTATCAATGAACTTCAACAGATTTTTTCTGATACCGGCACTTCAATAATTAATCTTGGCTATCAAAAGCGAAACGACGTCGGAAACTTTCTCGTGCTTCCCTTTTCAGCCGAGTTCAAGGCCAGTTATGAAAGCCTGAGAAAGTTGCTGCACAAGCTTGAAACAAACAGCGCCGGAATTTCAATCGATAATTTGAATTTCATATCTTTTAACGACGAAGACCATCTGGTCAGATTAAAAGCTGATTGCAGCCTGAGGTTCAGAAAAATTGGCAAATAACCAGAAAGACAATCGGCGACTGATTTTCGGAGCAGTATTTCTGCTTATACTTTTATCAGCCAATTTTCTTGTAAGAATAGGCAGAAAACCGACAATTCAAGGAACTCCTGCCAATACTTCCGTAAACATTGATGATTCTGTTCCAAAACCGGACCTGGAAGTATGCGCCATAGAAAGTGATGGAACAGTAGAATTACAACTTGAGAATCTTAAATCAAGAATGGCAGAAATTAAAGCTGAGCTTGATTCGATCCCTCTTCCTTTACCGATACCAGACCTCTCTGCGACTCTTTTCCTCGCAAGAAAAGACCTTTTTGAAATCAAAATTCCTGCAAAAACCCTTGTGCAAACTGATATTGCTTCAGAATCGTCAGTTGTTTCAATTGCCACACCGACACCACCTCTTGAACTCATTGCCAGCTTCAAAACTGGGTCAAAGCGGAAACTGATGATTAAACAAAATAATCAGGTATATCTGATTAACGACGATGAAAAGGCTGACTTCACACTGGTTTCAGTAGCAGAAGACAAATACACAGTATTGGATAATGCCGGCAAAGAACATGAACTGGATTTAAAAAAGCCTGATAATACCGGCGTAGAAAAAGCACTGGAAATTCTAAAAAATACCGGAAACCAGACAGTGTATAGTATACTAACCAATGCCAGTGAAACCGAGAATCTGCAGAATTCCCCCTGAAGGTTATAATGAAAAAATTCCAGGTAACGATTCAGAACCAGGATGGTTCAAGCGATTTAATTGAAATTTCGGCTGATAGCGCTAAAGAAGCCCTTGAAATAGCATCCATTCAGGGTTATGTCGCGCTCGAAGCCCAGGAAAAAAAATCGGAAGCATTCGTTAAGACAGGTTCGGTTCCTGCGGCCGAACTTTACCATTTCACCCGACTGTTCGGCACCTTAACCAAAGCGGGAATCCCCCTCATCGAAACCCTTGAATTGCTTGGCAGAAGAGCGAAAAATCAGAATCTTCAAAGATGTCTCGAACAGATTTCTGAAGATGTAAAACAGGGCAATGGTCTGAAGGCCTCATTTGCAAGACACACCAACGTCTTCGACAAAACTTATTTACAGCTCGTCGAAGTTGGTGAAGAATCGGGAAACCTGCCGCAAGTTCTTGACCGTCTGACCAGTCTTCTCAGAAAAAAAATCCAACTGCGCGGCATGATTATCAAAGCCCTGACCTACCCTGTTCTGGTAATGGTTCTTTCAACCGTTGTCGTAACTGCTATTCTGGTAAAAATTGTTCCCAGATTCAAAGAAATCTATACGAGGTTTGGCGGCGAACTGCCGGCAATGACAAGATTCACCATCGCCTGCAGTGAC
>JBMOKV010000497.1:0-7722 GCA_049325495.1 Candidatus Rifleibacteriota bacterium
AGACGGATTCGGTGGCGGGGCTGTGAAACCAGGCAAAATGGCTGTCAAGCTTGCGGTTACCGAGCTTGTTGGCGGTAACCTGCCCTTTAAGAAGTGGGGGCAGTTCCTGAAGCCCGACAATATTTTTTAGAATACCCAGTTTGCCGGCCGGAACATCTTCGTCTCTTGCAAATCCAATTATAGCCTCAAGAGCGAACTCGATGCCTCGGCGCGGCATTCTCTTCGAACTTATCTCCGGGATCAGCCGGCCTTTCCCATTGAAAATGTAAAGATCAATTGCCTGGGGGTAAGAGCGATGCAGGCTTTGAACATACTGAATTCTTATTTCAGGGGCGGTCGCCAATCTCAATTTTTCAAATATCAATTTGATTGATCGGCCGGTAACTTCGGCGTTTTCGTCGGCTTGTCGCATTTTACCGAGAATTCGTTCGTGAGTAAGCCGCTGGTGGTTTATATTTTGGGCTATTTCAAGCTCATCGATTTTATGGCGGGCAAACTGCATTACAATGATTGGAAAAGCAGCAAAAATCAGAAGAAAAAGAGCTCCTTTAAGGATTTCTTTTGCTGTTTCAAAATGTTTATCGCCGCTTTTGTTCGACTGACCGGTCATAATGAATTATGATATCATAATTGCAATAAAATACTTACTGAAAGGTCTTGAGATGAAAAAGCCTTTTTTGTTGCTCATTGTGCTTTTAATGTCGGCTTCAGCCTCTTTTGCTGCCGATTGTGACACCTGGAAGGATCAGATTCTCTATTTCGTTCTGCTCGACCGTTTTCACAATGGCAATGTTGAGAATGACGACGAAGTAAGGCCCGGTGACCTTTATGCCTTTCATGGTGGTGACGTTGCAGGGCTGATGCAAAAGCTCGATTATCTTGAAAAGCTTGGCATAACCGGAATCTGGCTGAGCCCAACGGTCAGGAACCGGCCGATGAAGTTTTACAAGCATTCCTCTTATCATGGTTACTGGCCCTGGGATTTCTGGAGTCCCGACCCGCGGTTTGCCACTGAAGAAGAACTGGTCGATCTTGCCAAAACCCTGAAAAAGAAAGATATGAAATTGCTGCTCGATCTGGTGGTCAATCACATGGGTTACGATGCGCCGTTTGCCGCAGAAAACCCGGAATGGTTCAATCAGAATGGCAATATCAAAGACTGGAACAATGAATTTGAGCTGGTCAATCACAATATTTTCGGATTGCCAGATTTCGCTTCGCAAAAGCCCGTGGTTAAAAAGTTTTTTAAAGTGGTCGGCCGTCACTGGCTGAAAAAGCTGGCACCAGACGGTTTCAGACTTGATGCGGTAAAACACGTTCCCATAGATTTCTGGAAAGATTTCAATGCCGAAATGCGCCTGGCGGGCGGTGCTGATTTCATGCTGCTGGGCGAGTATCTGAACGGTGATCCGCAGGCATTGCTCAAGATAATGCAGTCGGGGAAATTCACATCTTTATTTGATTTTCCTCTGTATTACACGATCAAAGAAGTTCTCGCCGGGCGCCAGGACTGTAGAAAGCTCGCTTCCAGGCTTTATTTCGATCGTAATTGCCCTGATGCTTCTTTGCTGGCAACATTTATTGATAACCATGATTTAGACCGGTTCATGAGTCTTTGCGAAGAAAATGTGGGCAGGCACCAGATGGCACTGGCCTTCATTTTGACGGCCCGTGGAATACCCACACTTTATTATGGCGATGAACAGGCGATGTCCGGTCATGAGGGGCCAAAGCCCTACAATCGTGCCGATATGGTTTTTGATGAAGAATCAGAAACGTTCAAATATACTTCCCGGCTTATTGGTTTGCGAAAGCAGTTAATTTCATTGCGAAGGGGACTGCAGTGCCATCTGCATGCCGATGAGAGCAGTCTAGCCTTTGCCAGATTGACGCCGGATGAACTGGCCGTTGCGGTTTTCAACAACAGCGATCAGGGCCGGCAGATTGTTTTTCCGTTTCCATTTCCTTTGAAGAAAAAATACGTCATGACTGATCTTATTGGTTCGGCCAGGGCACTGGTTCGGCAGGGTCAGTTCGATGTCTTTCTGCCGCCGCGAACCGCTGCCCTTTTTGTTCCCGAAACTTCACCTGAATTCTATCAGAATTCTTTCAGGCACTGGCAGAGACGATTCGAGAATGAGAAAGCCTGGGGTGTCAGGCCCGTAAAAGTCAAATTAAAATTTGATTATGCCCCCGAAAAAGCACAACTGCTTTTGACCGGCAACTGCGATGAACTGGGCAACTGGAATCCTGATGCCGGAGCGGTGCCCATGGTGCGGGTTGCAGATGATGAATTCGTTGCCGAAGTAAGCCTGCCAATCGGCAAAATCGTCGAGTGCAAATGCCTTTATCGCCAGATACAGCCCGACGAAACGGTTAAAACCGTCTGGCAAAATGAAGACAACTGTATCTTCACAGTTCAAGCCGATGGCACTGAATACGTTCACATCACCTGGCGCACCCTCGACAAAGTGAGCAGTAAAAAATAAGGAGATGAAGAACTTAGATTGTCCCTGCCTGCAAATTCTCTTAAGTCAGTCTTCAATTTGCTGCTGCTTTGGCAGTTTATGCTGATATATCGAAAACAAAAGAGTGTGTGCGACATGGAAAAAGCAGGAGATTCTTTGAAAAAATCTGTGGGAGGCTTTGTGGAGGCCTGGGTTGGGATGATTATGTTGCGGGGCGGCGAAAATCGAAACATTTTGGATGACGATTAGTTGGTGGAATCGGGTAAACGTATATTAAAATGAAGGTGGATTTAAAAACTCTGTTTGCGTTTTAATGTTTAATTTTTATCAGTCCTGGGGGGAAGGTATGAAAAAATCCAGGTTTTTGCGTATTGTGAGTATGGTTTTCCTGGTAATGGTCTTTCTGATTACTTCGAGTGATTCTCTATTTGCAAAAAGTCTCGATGATGAATTCTTTTCCGAAGACAGTGGTGAAAAAGTTTTAAAGAAAGATAAAGACAAAGATAAAGACAAAGATAAAGATAAAGATAAAGACAAAGAAGCCCTGAAAAAAAGCGATGGGGATGATGACGCAGATAAAGACGATGATGTCGATGCTGAGGTAAAAGAATATTGCGATAAGGGTGTTCGCTCTTTAACCAAGACCAGCCCTCCATTTGAGGCTGGTTTGGGTGGTTATTCCGTTTTTCGTGCCCCGACACTGGCAATTTCAAAAAAAGGCACCATTCTGGCGTTCTGTGAAGGCCGGGTTGACGGGCATCAGGACGAGGGCGACATGGATATCGTTTTACGTCGCTCGGAAGACAATGGCAAGACCTGGAAAAAAATGCAGGTTCTTGAGAATGACGGCAAAAACCCATGCAAACTCGCCTGTCCGGTAGTGCTCGATTCTAGGAGAATCCTGGTGGTGTGGGCCTGGAACAAATCTATCCCTGATGAAGGAGAGAGGAAAAACCTGCCATACCCATCACGCCCCGTATTTTTGACTTTTTCCGATGACGATGGTGAGACCTGGTCAAAGTCACGCAATATAACATCGATGGTATATGGTAAAGGCTGGGGTTGGTCGGGTCTTGGACCATGCCATGGCATAGTCAAAAGACGCGATCCCAACAAAGGTCGCATCGTTTTTGCTGCAAGACATAACCCCGGAGACGGTGCAAAAGGAGTTTCACACGTTATATATTCTGACGATGAAGGCGAAACCTGGAATATCGGCGGATCTGCCTTGCAAAGAAGCAGTGAGAGCACTGTGGTCGAACTAAGTAATGGCGAAATCATGCTCAGCAGCCGGAATCAGGATGATAAAAGCCACTGCCGTCTTATCTCTTTAAGCCGTGATGGAGGCAAAACCTTTTATAAAACCTATGAAGAAAAGGCTCATTTCGAGCCTCGCGGGTGCCAGGGAAGCCTGCTTTTTCATTCAATAAACAAGAAGACCGGAAAAGGCAATATAATTTTTTCCAATCCCCGTCACCCGGATTGGCGCACCAATGGTTGCCTGCAATTAAGCGAAGATGACGGTCAAACCTGGACAAAGCGAGTACGTTATTCAGGCAAACCACTTAAATTCTCAGGATATTCTGATATTGCCCTGATTAACGGCAATGACATTGCAATTCTATTTGAACGTGGAGGAGAGCCTAAATTGAACAAAAAAGGTAAATACGCCGAAGGTGAAAAAGGGGCGCGCTACGAACGGATCGGGTTTAAAATTGTCCCGTTTTCAGCTTTGAATGAATAAGATTTTTCCAGGGATGGGGAAAATTTTTTCCCCATCCACAAACCCATCCAATTTTCTGCTTTAAAAGTTTGCTTAAAACCTGGCAAAACAGTTTTATTCAAATAATCGATTAAATTGACTTATAAACTCAGTTGCTGCGGGCGCGTCTGACAGCGATAGATACTCTAACCCGCCCAGTGCCTGGTTCCCCGCAAAGATTTGGATAAGCGGTGCCATCGATAACGGAAAATCGGAAGATATTTACTGGAAAGCTTTTGCCGATGTCTCCAGCCTTGTCAGGCCTGAAATCGTACGATCACAGTGCGCAGTTTACCTTTTCAGAAATCAGGAGCTGAAAACCTGCCATTTCCTCGATGTAATTTTTTTCTATTTCCAGAAGATTGCAACCATGAATTCTGCATTCTCGGGTTAGATTCTGGCTGGATTCAAGCATTTCTTCAAGGGTTGGCCAGTCGCTTCTCCCTTCTACTGCGGTTCTATACTTGATAATTTCATTGTAGCCGGTTCTAAGGTAATTCTCGGAGAATGTCAAAAAATAGCTTATTATGTTGCTGGAATAATAGCTGGAAAGGTCTGCCATGAAATCGGGGCGAATCTGTACACCTTCGTAAATTTGATTTCTACCATTCTCAATGTCGGTTTTTACCATTTCTCTGATGATCGGCCAGACCTTCTGTGCAACTGAATGATCAGGGTCATCCGGGCAAAAGCCGCAATCTGGATTGCTTCTAAAGATACCCATCATCAGAATGTCGAGTGAAAAAAACGGAATCGCAAGCTGACGCATCAGTTTTTCCGCCAGTCTTGTTTTGCCCGTACAGCTTGTTCCACCGATTAAAATAATCATTTAAACTCTGAAGCTCAGCGAGTTCAAAAAAAAGCAGCCTGAATAAAAGTGTCCTCTCAGCAATTTCAGGAGAATTCGCTGAAAGGACACAATCCTTCAGGTTTTAGTAATCAAGAAGTTCTCGATAATTGTCAATTAATTGTACATCGCCGCTCATTACTATTGTGTAAGATCTGTCGAATTCCGGAACGGCATCCAGAATATATCTTTCCGCAAAGATTTCTCTTTCAGAGCCCTTTAGAGCGTCTCTCAGCATCAGGTAGCTTACAAAAATATAAGTTTCCATATCAACAAGATGCTTTGTGACCAGGTCATAATAGGTTGAGTCTTTCTTATCTACAACATACTGAACAGCGATCTGCTGTTTTTTGCGCATTTCATGTACATAGGTTGACAGCCTCTTGAGCTTTCCCTCGTAAGGAAGGGCGGCGAGCTTATCCATGAGAGGGTCGAGAACTCTCTGTACGATGCCGCCTATTGCAGCAACATGCTGGAGCTGAGTCGTTCCCTCGTAGATATTTGTGATTCTGGCATCCCGGTAGAATCTTTCGGCATTGAAGTCTTTCATGTAGCCGGTTCCGCCGTGAACCTGTATGCCCTGGTAGCAGACTCTATTTGACATTTCGGTGGCAAAAGCTTTGCTCATAGGAGTAAGCACTGCCGCAATTTTCGTATAGAGTTTGTCTTTTTCCTTGTCTTCAGCAGTTATTTCTTCAGGTTTGCCATGTTCAACTTTGCTGTTGTAGGCATTTCTGAGGTCTACCATTTTGGTAGTTTCATAGAGCAGAGTTCTCGCCGCAGTAATTTCCATTTTCATGCTTGCCAGCATTGAAAATACCGGAGGGAATTTATCGATGGAAGATTTGAACTGTTTTCTTTCTGCTGCGTATTTTCTTGCTTCTCGGTAGGCTGCTTCGGCTATACCAAGGGCTTGCGCGCTGATTCCGACGCGTGCGCCATTCATCAGGCTCATTACATATTTTATCAAACCGCGTTTTCTCTGCCCGCAGAGTTCAGCAGGTACATGGTTATACTGCAATTCTGCAGTCGCAACGCCGTGTATGCCAAGTTTGTGTTCAATTCTTCTCACAACAAGCTGAGGGCATGCTTCACAGATAAACATTGAAAGGCCGCGTCCGTCGGATGTGCCTTCCTCAGATCTGGCAAGAACAAGGTGGACTTTGGCACATCCGTTGGTGATGAAGCGTTTCATCCCGTCGAGGTACCACTGATTGGTTTTCGTATCGAGAGTGGCTTTAAGTCTTACTGACTGGAGGTCTGAACCTGAGTCAGGCTCCGTAAGGTCCATTGAGCCGTCTGCTTCGCCGCTGGCGAATCTTGGCAGAAATCTTTGCTTTTGTTCTTCTGAACCGAACTCGCAGATAGTTTCAGCGATGTCCTGGAGGCCGAAGAGGTTTTGCAGGCTGGCATCAGCTCTTGAAACCATTTCCGTCATCATGGTGTAAATTGTTACAGGGAAATTAAGCCCGCCATATTTTCTGGGAAGCATAACGCCGCCAAGACCGGCCTGCCTGAGGTCTTCCAGATTTTTAACCGTAAGCGGATGATATGTAACCTTGTTATTTTCGAAATGAGGGCCTTCTTCGTCTACAACTCTTGCCCTGGGGGCTATTTTTTCGCCTGAGATTTCGCCGACCAGTTCGAGAACTCTCTTGTAGCTGTCTTTGGCATCAGCGAAATTTTCAGGAGCGTAATCGAAATCTTTAGCCTGTTCATAATTATTCTCACGAAGAGCTACTAATTCTTCGAGTTCAAGATTGGCCAAGGTGAACTGGAGATCCTTATTATCAGTAAAAAAGTTGGACATTTTAAACCTCCTTAGACTTTAGCCTTGAAGGCTTTGATTAGTTTTGGAACAACATCATTCAGTTCACCGACGATGCCGTAATGTGCAACAGAGAATATCGGAGCGCCCGGGTCATTGTTGATGGCAATTATTTTCGCGCTCTCGTTCATTCCTGCGACGTGCTGAACTGAACCGCTTATACCGCATGCGATGTAGAGCTTCGGCCTGACCGTAACGCCTGTCTGGCCAACCTGATAATCATGGTTGATCCAGCCGGCGTCAACAGCCGCGCGGGATGCTGCGACCTGTCCGCCGAGAGCTTCAGCAAGCTGTTCAATGAGTTTGAAGTTCTCTTTTGTGCCCACACCGTATCCACCGGCAACGATTATCGATGCTTTTTTGAGGTCAACGGTTTTTGGCTTTCTTACTCTTTTGATAACTTTCATTACCCTGGTTTCATCTGAAAGTTCAGGAGTAACTTTGACAACATTGCCTTTTCTGGAAGTATCAGGAGCCGTAAGTTTCATTACGCCCTCTCTGACTGTGACCATTTGTGGGTCTTCCCAGGTGTTGACGATTGTAGCTATGATGTTTCCGCCGAAAGCAGGCCTTATCTGCATGAGTTTGTCTTTGTAGCTGACCTTGTTGACTTTGTCTTCGAAGTCATCGATTTGCAGATCCGTGCAGTCGGCTGTGAGCCCGCACAACATTTCTGAGGCAACCCTTGGGGCAAGTTCTCTGCCTTTAAGCGTGGCACCGAACAGTAAAATGTTGGGTTTGTGCTGTTTCAATAGTTTAACAAGAGCCTGGGCGTATGGAAGAACGGTAAAAGGCTCGAGAGCCTGGTCTTCTACCT
>JBMOKV010000498.1:0-7698 GCA_049325495.1 Candidatus Rifleibacteriota bacterium
CTTTCTTCGGTCAACGGAGGAATCGGCAGTCTGATCAGGTTGCCATCATTCATCGGGTTGAGCCCGAGATCTGATTTTTGAATGGCTTTTTCGATTTCTCCGAGCAGGCCTTTATCCCAGGCCTGGATTACCAGGGATTTGGGGTCGGGTGCAGAGACTGAAGCGACGTGCGCCAGCGGAGTTTCCTGGCCGTACTGCATTACGGTTATGCGGCTCAGAAGTGAAGGTGTCGCTCTTGAAGTGCGCATCGTCGATAAATCTTTTTTAAGAACTTCGATCGACTGCAGCATTTTGTTTTTAGCATCATTGATTATTGATTCGTATGACATTCAAACTTTCTCCTGATTAATCTTTTTCGATGACATCACTGCCGATTTTTTCGCCAAGACAGGCTTTTAGAAGAGAGCCCGGCTCATTCAGCGAAAGAACCTTCAGAGGCATGCGATTGTCTCTGCAGAGCGTAATTGCAACCAGATCCATTACCTGAAGGTTTCTTTCGAGAACTTCAGAGTAGGTTATTGTATCAAATTTTCTGGCATTTTTGTTTTTGTATGGGTCAGAATCATACACCCCATCAACTTTGGTGCCTTTTATCAGAACATCACAGCCGGTTTCGATGGCCCGCAGGGCGGCACCGGAATCTGTGCTGAAATAAGGATTGCCAGTTCCTCCGGAATACAGGCAGACGACGCCCTGCGACAGAAGTTCAGTTGCGACGTCGATGTTGTATGGCCGGGTCATTTCACCAAGTGGAGTTGCGGAAAAAACAGCGGTTCTGATTCCGATACTTTCAAGATGTTCAGCAAAGCAAATGGCATTCATAACGGTTGCCAGCATACCGATAGCATCGGCCCGGTGTCTTTTGAGGGCGGGCAAAGTGGTGCGGGCGCCGCGGAAGAAATTGCCGCCACCGATTACAATACCCGGAGTGATTTTATGCTCAACCAGGGCTTTTATTTCGCCGGCAAAATTTTCGAGGGTATTTCGGTCAAAGCCAAAACCATCGCTGCCGCCGAACATTTCGCCGCTGAGCTTGAGCAGGGGTCTTTTGAAACAGGGCATTTTTCCAATTTTTTTCATATTTAAACCTGGCAGACAAGGGAGGAGACGCCTGAATACAGGCGTCTCCCACTTGTGTTAACTCTTAAGAATCAGCGGAATCAGTTTCACTTATACCTTCATCCGGCGGCTTCAGCAGATTTTTCTTCCGGTGTTGCATCGGCAGATGATTCACCGAGAGCCCAGCGGCGGTAGGTTACCAGAGCCACTTTGCTGCCCAGTTTTTTGGAAAGTTCAACGGTCAGGTCGTTGATTGACTTGCTGTCATCCTTAACGTAGGCCTGTTCGTTGAGGCAGTATTCTTTATAGTATTTAGCCAGTCGGCCTTCGACGATCTTGTGAAGAATGTCTTCGGGTTTGTTGGCATTTTTTGGATCATTCTTGATCTGGCCGAGAATGACGTCCTTTTCACGGGCCAGCGCTTCAGTCGGTACTTCTGAAGTGTGGGTATAAAGAGGTTTCATTGCAGCAGCCTGCAGGGCTATTTCATGGGCCAGGGTTACGGTTTCCGGATTTCCGGCTGCGGTTGCGTTTTCAGCAGAAAGCTGAACCAGAACGCCGATATTGCCGTCGCCATGGATGTAGGTGTCAAAAATGCCGAACTTGCCGTTGGCAATTTCAAAGCGTTCAACCCGGCCAAAGCTCATGTTTTCGCCAGTGGTTGAAACCATGATTTTGCGAAGATCGTCGGCGGTCTGGCCTTCGATAGAGGCTTTTTCCAGATCAGCTACGGTTTTGATCGAGGCATTGTTCAGAACAGCGTTGGCAAGTTTATTTGCGAAGGCTTTGAAATCGTCGTTTTTGGCAACGAAATCGGTTTCGCAGTTTACTTCGAGAATAACCGCAGTTCTTCTGTCGGCGGTGGTCATGGGAACGACCATCCCCTGTGAAGTGGCGCGGCCAGAGCGTTTGTCGGCAGAAGCAAGACCCTTTTTGCGAAGAAAATCAACTGCTTCTTCAAAATTTCCATTGCATTCCTGCAGGGCTTCTTTGCATTTCATCATGCCGGCGCCGGTTTTTTCGCGAAGATCTTTTACCATTTGAGCTGTTATCTGCATAGTTTTACACCTTTCAAACAATTAATTAAAATTAGTCAATGACCATTGTATCGCTGTCTTCTTCTGCGGCTTCGAATTCAGTCGCAAAATCGGCAGGCATAGTTTCTTCGACTTTGGCGTGGAAATCGCCTTCTTCCTGAACTTCGGTGAACGATTTGCCTTCGAGGGCTTCGAGAACCGAATCAGAAATGAGGCTGGTAACCAGTTTTACCGCTCTGATTGCATCGTCATTGCCGGGGATGACATAGTCGATGTCGTCGGGGTCACAGTTGGTATCTACGACTGAAACTATCGGAATGCCGACTTTTTTTGCTTCGGCAACAGCGATGGCTTCTTTATGGGGATCGATGACGAAGAGAGCGCCGGGCATGCCCTTCATATTCTTGATGCCGCCGAGAGCGCGGTCAAGTTTTTCGCGTTCTTTCTTCATGCGTGAAGCTTCTTTTTTGGGATAAGATTCGATTTTGCCGCTTTCGATGAGATCATCAAGTTCTTTAAGTCTTGAAATGCGCTTTTCGATAGTGACGTGATTGGTCAGCATGCCGCCGAGCCAGCGATAATTGACAAAATACATGCCACAGCGTTCAGCTTCCTGCTTGATGATGTCCTGGGCCTGTCTTTTGGTGCTGACGAAAAGAAGAGGCTTGCCTTCGCGTACCACGCCCTTGATGAAATCGCATGCTTCATCAAGAAGTTTTGTGGTTTTCTGCAGGTCGATGATGTAAATGCCGTTGCGGGCGGTGAAGATGTACTTTGCCATCTTGGGATTCCATCTTCTGGTCTGGTGGCCAAAATGTACACCGGCTTCCAGAAGGTTTTTCATAGAAACGATACCCATTGAAACTGTACCTCCGAAAAAAATCTTAAAAGTTAAGTTGGTCTGGTTATGTTAACGCAAATCAAAACTTTGGTCAAGTTATTCCTGCCAGAGAAAATCTCTGTTAATGGTTAATACACGGAGGTTTTACCGTAAAAAACGCTGTTGATGATGGTTTTGTGAGGCATGGGCGGCTGTGAACCTGAATTAAAAAGGGAATTGCGAAATGGAGTTGTGTCTTAAAACCCGCTTGCCAAGCAGGTTTTGTTTTGTATTGTTAAACATTTTAAAATATTGTAATATATTAAATAAAGACGTTGTTTGGACAAATTTATGAATGAAAAAAATGAAAATCTTTTGACTCTTTCTGAAATCGCATCTCGTCTGAGAGTTTCGAAACACACGGTTCAGGCATGGATTTCGCCCAGTTCTCCGAATCACCGCCCGGAATTTGCTGCCATGGCCAGACATGCAGGCAGAAAAACCCTGTTTGTTGAAGAAGAAGTTATGGTCTGGCTTAACCAGAGGCGTGGGGCGATTTACGCTGCAGCCAGTACTGAGCGGTCGGCATACTGGCGTGAAAGGTTTTTGGCGGGGCGCGGATTGCTTAAGGGCCTGGTGAAAAGCGGTGAGGGCAGCAGTTCTTTCATTGCTTTTCCTGGTGGGTTGCTTGGGCTTGACACCGATCCGATGATGAACTGGCTTGCGGATGGCCCTGGAGCTCCTGCGATCTACAATCTTGTGATGCGCTCAGATGGTCTGGTGATTTCTATTTCACTGGCTTCCTGGATTTTGCGTCGGGCATTGAAAATCCCGGGGAAATTCAAGCAGTTACAAGATTTCATCATGGATCAGAATGTTTTTGAGCTGGCGGGATTTGGGGAGGATGCGCTGCGGCGAAGCCTGGCCTTGCCGGCGGGCATCAATGAGCTTGGGCTGCAGAATTACTGCTGTTGTATCAGTGCCGGGGCATCGGCATTTCTCACTGCAGAAAAAAACCTCTTGAAAATACCCGGTTTGCCGGTAATTTCATTTTAGAAAAAAAAATGGGATTAGATCAGAAGGATATTGTATAATCTTAGAATCACGTTACTAAGGAACCACTACAGTCATGATAGAAGAAATTCTAATCAGTTTACAGGATAAGCTTCGCAGCCGCGATTTTCTTGATAACGAGCAGGCGCTGGACAAATTTTCATCATTGTTGCAGTCGCAGACCACCGATAAGCAGAAGAAAATCATTTCCAATATTTTGCCTCTGGCTCTGGCGAGCAAGTTTGAAAGTATTCAAAAGAAGACTGTTCAGACTATTATCAATTATCCTACGATTCTGAAAGATGTTCTGCCTCCTTTGCGGCTTTCTTCAGACATGACCGTTCGTTTCTGGGCGCATTTTGTAATGATCGAGCTTGGTTTCATCAAACAGGAAGAACTGCTTTCGATTATGGAGAGCAGGGAAAACGACGAAATCAGAAAAATAGCTCTTGATTCGCTTGCCAAAAGCCCCGATCGCAGGGTTGTCATTGCTTTGCTCAACCGAATTTCTGATCCGAGCTGGATCGTCAGAAAGCAGGCAAAAAGAGCTCTGATCGAGCAGGGCGACAGCATTTACCAGATTATTCAGGAGTATTTTCAAAGCTGTTCGAGCCAGCAGAAATACGAATGTATCAAGATCATTCCGCTGATACTCAGAGAAAAAGCCTTTACCCTGTTTCAGCGAATGCTCGAAGCTGATAAGAATGAGGGGCTTAAGCCTTATATCTGTGCCGGTCTTGGCGAAATCAAGACTGAAGCATCGATGAAGACCCTGTTGGGGCTGCTCGACGACGATTCGCTTCTGGTGCGTCAGGAATCGATAAAATCTCTGGCCAACTGGGGAAAAGAAATCGTCAATTCATTGCTGGCCATCTTCCCAACTGCAAAGCGGGAAACCCGTTTGAGTATCATGAGTCTGATGGGACGCATTCTTGGCCTGGAAATGGTTGAATTTTTGAAAGACCGTTTTGGCCCAGTGACCCAGGATTCAAAGTATTATATGCTGACCGGTCTGGGCGAGATTCGCGATCCGGCGGTTATTGCCCACATGATTCCCTACCTGAAAGATGAATCGATTTTCATTCAGGATTACACGGTGAGAATTCTTTCTCAGCTCGGCGTACATGCGGTTGATCCGTTGCTGGCATGCCTCGACACCGAAGATGAAGAGCTGATTATTCAGGTTCTCAAAGTTATCGGGGTTATCGGTTCGAAAGAGGCTTTGCGTCCGTTGCTGTTTCTGATCGATAACTCGAAGAAGACTCTGGTGCGCACCTGCGCCATCGAGGCTATTTCCAAGCTGCAGAAATTTGAACTGATTGCCGGATTGCTGCTGTTGAAGCTTGACGATAAAGACCTTTCGATCAGGCATACGATCGTTGAAAATCTTGCAAAGCAGCCGAAGAAAGCCTTTTTGAAGGAACTGGTTGCCGCTACTCTCGATAAAAGTGCCGATGTGGCCTGGTGGTCAAAGGAAATCCTGAAACGGCGTGATTACGTTGGCATACCATCTTTTCTGAACCTTTTCGAGTCGGCAACCGATGTTGAAAAAGATCGTATCATCTCGCTGGTTTCAAAGCTTTCGGAAGACCAGCTCGATGCGGTAATGTCCAAAGAAAAGATTACTTTTGACTCACTTAAACCGGAAAACGTTGAAACTCGCGTTTTGCGGCGAAAGTTCAACAAGGAAAACATTACTGACCTTAAGGAACTTCTTTATTATCTTCACGAAGAAGGCGGGTCAGATCTGCACATTTCAATCGGTCTGCCACCAAGTATAAGAATTCATGGTGAATTGATTCGTACGACCTTCGAGACCATCACCCCTGAAAAAAGCCGTTTTCTGCTTTATTCAATCATGAATGACGCCCAGAAAAAGGCATTCAGTGAGCGCATGGAGCTCGACTTTTCTTATGAAATTTCTGATTGTGCCCGTTTCCGCGTCAACGTTTTTCAGCAGAAAAACGGTATGGCCGGGGTATTTCGAATTATTCCAAACACTGTTCCGTCGTTTGATGAGCTTTCAATCGACAAGGGAATCATGGAAAAGATTTGTAACAACAAATCTGGTCTGATCATGGTAACCGGGGCAACGGGTTCGGGTAAATCTACAACGCTGGCGGCAATGATCGATCTGGTCAATCGCACAAGATATGATCACATTATAACTATTGAAGACCCGATCGAATTTGTTCATCCGCATAAACGAAGCGTTGTTACTCAGAGAGAATTGGGTACAAACACGCTGACGTTCTCAAACGCCTTGAGAAGCGCTCTGCGTGAAGATCCAGACGTTATTCTCGTCGGTGAAATGCGCGATCTTGAAACCATGAGCCTGGCTATTGCAGCTTCTGAAACCGGCCATCTGGTTTTTTCAACCCTGCATACGATCAACGCCTATGAATCAATTCATCGTATCGTCGGCAGTTTCCCGGGCGATGTTCAGCAGTCGATAAGAATGCAGCTGGCGGGCACTTTGCGAGGCATTATCTCTCAGCGCCTTATTCCTGCTTATCTGTCTTCGGGCCGGGTGCTTGCCTACGAAGTTCTGGTGGGTTCAACTCCGGTTCGACGCTGCATCAAGGAAGACAAGACCGATCAGTTGATTTCGATCATGCAGACCAGTCGCCAGGATGGTATGATAACCATGGATCAATGTCTTGAGGACTTGGTTGTCAGCAAGCGCATTACCTACGAAGATGGATTCAAAAATGCTGAAGATAAAAAAGATTTTCAGAAACGCCTGGAACTCAGGCTTGGCAAAGAATTTACCCGGTCTGCAGGTATTCCGGATCTGTCTTCTTCAGACAAGCCACAGCCCCCTGGGGTGGGAAAACCGGTAATTTCAGACAAGCCGCAGGTTAAAGGAAAAGCCTGAATAGCCAATTAAAAATTTGGTTTGAAATATTCTACCGAATAAGCTGCGGTTTCTAATCAGGTTCGATTAATGATTTATGACCACTTGACCCGGTAGGCTTTCACCAGGTGGTCAATTCCCTTGAGCTTGTGTTCGCCGTAGGATTCGATTTCGAAAATACTGCGGTTGATGCGCTGCAGAGTGTTTTCGGAAATGATGATTTCATATGCATCGCCGATGCCTTCCAGGCGCGAGGCCAGGTTAACCGAATCGCCAAGAACGTCGTTTTCAGTTCTGATAACTGATCCGCTGTTGATCGCGATACGAATGGCGAGTTGCCTTTCTTCGGGAACGGAAGCATTGAATTTGTTGAGCTGACGTTGAATTTCAATGGCGGCAAGAACTGCATTGTTGTGGTTCTCAAAAACTACAAGGAACGCATCGCCGATTTTTTTCAGAGCTTCGCCGCTGTATTTTTCAAATACCGGTTTGAGAATTTCATCATGCTGTTTGAGCATTGACATGACTTCAGAAAGTGAAGCTTTCGAACTGAATGCGGTATAGCCTTTAACATCGGTGAACATGATTGCCAGATCAAGGGTATGCGATGATTTGATGATTTCATCGTATTTTTCAAGTTCTTCGAGTGCTGCTTTACGTCTTTCAAGAACTTCATCGAGGTGGGTATCTGAAAGAACGATTTTTGCTTCGCCTTTTGGTCTGAGAACATCGGGGTCAACCGTGCCGCCAACGCTTTCAATCAAATCTACCAATGCTTTGCGGTCGATTTCGTTTTCGAGCTGTTCGATGTATTCAACCAGCGGTTCGGTAATGATTCGGCCGAGGCTGAGCAAAAAGTCGGTAACTGCGCC
>JBMOKV010000499.1:0-7696 GCA_049325495.1 Candidatus Rifleibacteriota bacterium
GTGATGCAATCTGTCTCAGCAGTAAAAAAGTAAACGCAAGCCCGCTCATTTTAGATATCATCTCATGACCTATTCAAGCCACGGCCTGACCAGTGATGCAACACTGCGAAATTCCTTCGAAGAGCTCGAAGACAAGAGCCTTTCGCCGTTTGCCTGTCGTGCCCGGAACAGCCTGGGACGGGAAAAGCCTGAAAATTCCTGTTTCATCCGAACCTGTTTTCAACGCGACATAGACCGGATAATTCACAGCGAAGCATTTCGCAGACTGAAGCACAAAACCCAGGTTTTTCTCTCGCCAACCAATGACCACTTCAGAACCAGACTGACACACACTCTGGAAGTGGTCTGCACTGCCCGCTGCCTTTCGCGTTGCCTTAATTTAAATGAAGATTTGACTGAAGCAATCGCGCTCGGGCATGACCTGGGTCACACTCCATTTGGTCATGGCGGCGAAGAAGTTTTGAGTGAAATTAGTGAAACCGGTTTTCATCATGCCTCACACAGCGTCAGGGTCTGCACCAAGCTTGAGAAAAATGGCGAAGGCCTGAATCTGACCCAGGAAGTTCTTGACGGCATATTGAAACACAGCAAGGGTAAACATGGTTCAGCGACCCTTAATCGAGAAGCACTCCCGCTGACCGTTGAAGCACAGGTAGTCAGAATCGCCGATCTGGTCGCCTATATAAACCATGATGTCGATGACGCCATTCGGGCCGGGGTAATAACCACAGAAGAACTGCCAAAATCAACGGTTGAGCTTCTTGGAATCAGGCATTCAGTCAGAATTCATACGATGGTTCGTGATATTGTCGATAATAGCGTGAATAAAGACATAATCGCCATGAGTCCGACTATTCAAAAAGCAACCGATGAGCTGAAAAAGTTTTTATACAACGACGTTTACCGTCGGCCAGAGATCGACTATGCGGTGCAAAAATCGAAAAACCTTTTGCGCCAGATGGCCGAATGGATGATTAAACATCCTGATGAACTGTTGCGGCATACCAGGGGTATCGTTCCTGAAGACCAGACTTTCAATCGAACTCTGGTTGACTATCTTGCCAGTATGACCGATGATTATGCCATCAGAAGATTCAAAGAAATTTTCGTGCCTCATTACTACACGTTTCCAAACTACAAAGCTACGGAGAAGGCTGACTAACAATGTTCACGATCAGTAAAAAAATCATGTCGGGCTTTTTGTTCATTCTGATCATCTGCGTCGGCGTGGCCGGATTCGCAGGTTTCAACATGCTCAAACTGCGTGAAATCATCGACTTTCTCAAAGGCAGTCATACCGACATTCTTCTTCATGCCCAGGAACTGATGGGCAATATTCAAATTTCAGCCAACTCCGTCACCGAAATTGCCCGCGGAGCCCCAAACGTCGATGAATTGAGGGCCCTTTACGATTCAGCCAAAGAAAGCGCTTTTGCAAGACTGAAAAACATCGGCGACCTTACGGGCGACCCCTATCTAAAAACTGCAACCAGCCTTAAAGCATTCCAGCAGAACACTGAATCGAACATGTTCGAACTTTACGATGTTGCCGACCGTTACCTTGACAAGCCTGCCGATGTGGTTTACTCGCCTGCCAGCCTGACTTCAATGATTTCCATAGTCAGAGAAAAAGAAATGGAAATAAACGCAAAATGCCGCAGTCTTTCTGAAGCTCTGTCGAGCCATTCAAAGCTGGTTACCAAACGCAGCATCGACACCATGTTCGATATCATGGGCTATATTGTTAAACTCTTTCCGGTTATTCTCATCGCCTTTGGAATCGGCTTTTCATGGTTTATTTCCAACGGGATTTCGCGACCTCTCGAAAAAATTATCAGTTCAATGTCTGAGGCCGAAAAAGGACATCTTCACACCCGCCTGAACTTTGATTCCCACGATGAATTCCAGCGACTGGCCGAAAGCTTCAACCGCATGCTCGAAGGTATCTGCCAGATGATTTCAAAAGTTCTGGCCACCAGTGACGATCTGGCAACCAGTTCTCAGCAGCTCAGCTCAGCTTCCGTTGAATCCGCGGCCACTCTGCTCGATATTTCCAAAAACGTTAATGAAATTAACATTTCATCGGTAGAAATCACCGATAATCTTGAAAAGACGACAAAATCAGTAGAAAATTTTTCTCTCTCAGCACAGAAAGTTGCACAACTTGCAGAAACTGCAGTTAAAGCTGCCAGCACTACCGCCGAAACAGCCGCCACCGGGGGCAAAACCGTTAAAAAGTCAGTAGAAATGGTAGGCAAAATCAAAGAATCGGTTGATATTGCAACTCAGGTTATTCTCGATCTGAACTCGGCCTCTTTGCAGATTAACGAAATCGTCAACACTATCACCGCAATTGCCAGCCAGACGAACCTTCTGGCATTGAATGCCGCGATCGAAGCTGCAAGAGCCGGTGAGCAGGGCAAGGGTTTCACGGTCGTTGCAGGCGAAGTTAGAAAGCTTGCCGAAGAATCTGCTGAAGCGGCCGAAGCAATCGGCACCCGCATCGAAAACATTCTTACCAAAACCCAGAATGCGGTAGATTCAATGACTTTGGGGCGCGGGCGCGTCGATGAAGGCATCAAGGTAATCCGTGACGTCAGCACCAACCTTGACAATATTATTTCAAGCGTAAATGACGTTAACCGCAAGATTTCTGAAATCAGCTCGATTTCCAATGAACAGTCACAAAACTCAATGCTGATGGCAAGAACGATTGAAGATATCACCAGCATAACCAAAGTTACCACCGAAAGACTCGGTATTGTGGCAACCTCGGTTGAGCAACAGACTACTACCGTTTCTCAGGTATCGAGTTCAACTGAAGATCTGGCTACCCTGGCCGATGAACTTCATTCTCTGGTTTCCCGCTTTACCATTGTTAACCAGGGCAATCAGCCCAAGAGCTGATTCTTTTTTTACTTGAAGCCTGCCATTTTGAGGATTATGGGCAGAAAAACAGCCCATGCGGCCAGTGAAGCAGTGGCGATAAAAAGCCGCAGCTGCAAAGAAGCGATTTTATTGCGGTAAAAAGAAGTGAAATACACCAGGCCTGCAAGAACCAGGCTGAAAATGGTAGTTGCCATGTCCCAGGGGTGGCGATAAGAAAACCATTGAAAAAGACAGCTTAAAGTTGAACCGGTCAGAAAAACGGTACTGAGCAGGCACGACCATTCGACTATCCATCGATAACTGCCGACTGGTGCCGCTCCTGGCTGATGTGGTGTTTGCTGTTGCTGATTTTCTTCAATCATTTCATTCATGAACCTGAATTATAAAAGCAATGAGCCTTAACTGCAAGAATAATTCTTTGATTTGCTCAAATCACCGGCATATTTGAAAAAGAGGCGTAATTAGTCTATAATTCATCTACACTCATTTGCGAAAGCACCAAAATGGCCAACCTAAACAATGTTTACGCTCAGCGGCATTACGAAACTGCAATAGACCTTTTCGAACAGGGACAATATGACAAAGCCCTGGCACAAATCGACAAAGCAATTCAGAAAAATCCGCAGAACCCTGATTATTACTCAACCCGAGGAGTTTTTCTGCATCGGATGAATGACCCGATAAGGGCGATAGAGGCTTATCAGGATGCGCTGAGGGTCTCTCCGGATCATTGCTTTTCGCATTACAACCTCGGCCTGATCTACATGCGCCAGAACAAGATTCTCCAGGCAATCAGCGAATGGGAATCGGTCATCAAAGTAAAACCCCGCGATGTCGATGCAATTTTCAATATTGCCGTGGCTCTTTCACACCTGGGAAAAAGCAAACAGGCAGTACCATTCTACGAAAAGGTCATTCAGATTCAACCGACACACGTTCAGGCACACCAGAACCTGGGGGTAATCTATCGTGATCAGGGTGACTTCACCAAAGCGAAGTTCCATTTAAACAAATTGAGAGAACTTGACAGCACATATATTGAAGTGGTCGAAACAGAAATATTGAAGTGTGAAGAGCAGGAATTCCTGGCCGAGCTTGAGAAAAAGAAACAAAGTTTCAAAGAATCACAGCTTGAAGATCATGGAGACCTGAGCATGGCCCTGATGGCGATTATTGAAGAGAATTTCGAAAAAGCATTTGAAATCGTTCAGCATTGTTTACAGCAGACTCCAGAAGACATTCAGGCGCAGATCATTCTCGGTCAGGCCCAGGCCGGGCTTTCCAAAACCTCCGATGCCATCGCAACCTTCATGCGAATTACTGCTGAGCATCCAGAAAATGCTGATGCCAGCTTTCATCTTGGCAATATTTTTCTCGGCCTTGGCGAGCTTGAAAAAGCACTCGATTATTTTACCCGGGTTTCCAGACTTGCACCTGATTACCCGTTCATCAGCGAAAATATCAGCAGTATCAGAAAAAAGCTGACTCTGAAAGATGATGAATAAAAGAGGCTTCCTCAGAACAGGCATCAAAGCCAAGCTGACCGTTTTTATTCTGCTGCTTTCCCTTCTTCCAACCGGATTTATAGGATATCAGGCATATAATGAACAACGCCGCATAATTACCGAAGAAGTTACTGCCAGCCATCTTGAGCTTTCAAACATGCTGGCCAACGGAATTTATGAAAATCTAAAATTCACCCGATCATTGCTGGCTGCAATTACCACCCTTTCAGCCATAAAAAATCTTGAAGCTCCCAGAGCAGAAGATCTTTTCAACGCCCTGCTCGGAAATTTTTCAATTTTTAAAACTATTTACCTGGTCGACAGCAACAAGAAGCTGGTTGCCGCCACCGAACCTGACATCAAGGTGCAAACTGACCAGCTTTATTCAAATGCCATCAAACGCAGCTACCATGGCTCTCTTTCTGAAGTTTTCACCGCCCCCGACGGCAGCCCCTTCATGACTTTCGAAGCAATCATCAAGTCACCGGAAAAACATGGAATAACCGGGGTGTTGATCAGCGAAGTCAATCTTACCAACATCAGGGAAATTCTGAAAAAAGCCCTGCGAAACTGTCGTTCAGAAGGACTGGTTCTTGACGAAGCCGGCAGCGTCATAGCCCGCTCTTCCGAAGAAACTCGAACTTTCAGCATTTCCAGCGAAGAGACGATGGAAAGCGACATTACCAGGTTGAAAACCATCGATGGTGAACCATACCTGATAACTGCAGTTTCCCTGAAAAAGTTCGACTTTTACCAGGCTCCAAACTGGACAATAGTTTTACAGATTCCCGAAAAGGTCGCGTTTCAGGCAGCTTTTGTTTTCAAAAACCGCATAATAAGAATTCTTTATCTTACCGCCCTGTTTTCAATAATTCTGGCGATTCTTCTGGCACGCAGCTTTACCGCACCGCTTTCAAACCTCATCGAAGGGGCAAAACAGATCAGCGCCGGCGATTTTTCCCACCAGATCCTGCCCAGTTCTGACGACGAAATCGGCAACCTTACCGTGATCTTCGATGAAATGCGGATTAATCTTAAAAACACCAAAGCCGATCTTGAATACCGGATTTTACAGCTTTCAACTCTCTACGAAGTCGGTAAGGCAATCAGTTCAGTGCTTGATTTCAAGAAACTGCAACACATAATTCTTGAAACCGTTGTAAAAGTGATCAAGGCAGACAAAGGCTCATTGATGCTGGTAGACGACAGCGAAAAGATTCTGACCATTGGCGTAGCAGTGGGACTTTCAGAAGACGTAACCCGCGACACCCGCCTTGAAATTGGAAAATCGGTGGCCGGATGGGTAGTAGATACGAGAAAGCCTCTGTTCGTTAAAAATGTCGAAACCGATCAGGCATTTCTGGCGATCAAGAAAAAGAATCTGCGGGCCGGCACCCTGATGTGCGTACCGCTTCTGGCAAAAGATAAACTTCTGGGTGCCCTGAATGTTTCACGCCCCGAACCCGATTCTTTCTCGGACAAAGATTTCGAACTGTTCATCAGCCTTGCCAACCAGGCCGCCATCGCCATCGAAAACGCCAGATTGTATCGTTATGCGGTTACCGACGAAATGACCAGACTTTACAATCACCGCTATTTTCAACAGCGCCTCGACGAAGAACTGCTTAGGGCCGATCGCTACGACAATCACATTTCTCTGCTGATTCTCGACGTTGACCATTTCAAAAAATTCAATGACACTTACGGACACCCTGAAGGCGACCGGGTTCTCAAAACCGTAGCCCGTCTTATTGAAAAAAGTGTGCGTGAAGTGGATATTTCTGCCCGTTACGGTGGCGAAGAATTTGTCGTAATCTGTCCCGAGAAGAATGGTGAAGGGTCACTGGTTCCGGCAGAACGCATCCGGCAGGCGGTTGAAAACTACGATTTCAGAATCGGTGAAAAACCAGTGCAGATTACGGTTTCAATGGGTGTAGCCTGCTACCCGGACCAGGCAAGATCAAAAACCGAACTCATTCAACGGGCCGATTATGCCCTTTATTTTTCCAAAGCCAACGGGAGAAACCGATCCTCGCTTTATAACCCAATCATGAACCGCTGAGGCGATTCAGAAAAAATTCGGCCATTTCCCAGTCTTCGCGGGTGTCGATATCAATCGAATCATTGGCCGACATTAGAAGCATTCCGTGATTTTTTAAATCATACAAACTTTTGTTTGAAATCAACCAATCCCCTTTTACCAGATAAATTGCCCCGTTTTCGATAAAGCTGGCCGGCAGCTGCTGACCAGACAGAGCGAATTTATCCGGAAAAAGCGGAGTAACCCGGTTACCGTCGCCTTCTGCTCGAAAGGTCCATTCAGGGTATTGGTGAACCCGACACATGGACGAAAGACTGTTAAAATTTCCGTCTTCAAATGTTTCAAGAGCAGCTTTAACATGCTCTGGCTTAAGCAACGGCGAAGTAGGCTGGAAAAGTCCTACAATCGTTTGTTTGATTTCTTCGTCAGCAATGAGGTTCTCGACAGCATGAATCAGCACATCGACCGAAGAAGCAGAATCAGAAGCAAGTATTGCCGGCCTGATGAAGGGAATTTCTGCACCGGCCTTTTCAGCTTCGGCTGCAATTTCAACATCGTCGGTAGACACAATGACCCGGTCAAAGCAGCTGGCGTCAAGCAGACACTTAACACAACGGAAAATCAGGGACTGGCCGAGCAATGGCATAACATTCTTGCGGGGCAGCCTTTTTGATCCGCCCCGGGCCGTTATTACCGCAAGTTTCATCAGTATTTTAACAGACAGAAAACCTTGCGACCAGCGAATTTTTTAACTCCCTGAAGAAATTCGAGTTCGATCGCAAAAGCAATCTCATGAACCTGAGCCCCGATCTCTTCGAGAAGTTCTACTGCAGCCTGAGCGGTGCCACCGGTTGCAATCAGGTCATCTACCAGTATGACTTTTTCACCTTTTGCAACTGCATCTTCATGAATTTCAACCGCATCTTTTCCATATTCGAGACTGTACTCACGTCTGATTTTTTTATACGGCAACTTGCCTGCTTTGCGAATCGGCACGAATCCAACCCCTAATTCCAGGGCAAGCGCCGCTCCAATGATAAATCCACGGGATTCGATACCGCAAACATGTTTGATGTCGGCATTACGATAGCGTTCCGCAAAAGATCTGATCATGGCTTTGAAAGCTTCGGGGTTTCCAAGTAAAGGAGTGATGTCTTTGAAAATGATTCCCGGTTTGGGAAAATCAGGAACGTCTCTGATAAATTTCTGCAAATCCATAATTTCTCCTAATTCACTTTTTCGGTTCGCCACCAAGTCTATG
>JBMOKV010000500.1:0-7693 GCA_049325495.1 Candidatus Rifleibacteriota bacterium
TCGATGAATTCGAAGCCGATGTTGGTGGTGTTGGGCAGGCGCCAGCGCGGGTTGCCATTGATGTAGGTATGGGAAATTTTTTGCCGAAGGGCAGTTTCCAGTTTATCGCGCAGCTGGCGAACGCGATTGTTGGCTTCGAAAATGTCATTCATCGCTTCTTCGCAGGCCTGGCCCAGCCCAATGATATAGGGAACGTTTTCCGTTCCTGCTCTGCGGCCATTTTCCTGGTGCCCGCCGATAAGAAATGGCGAAATTCTGGTGCCTTTGCGGATATACATGGCACCGATGCCTTTGGGAGTATGCAGTTTATGTCCTGAGAGAGCAAGAAGATCGATCGGCATTTTCTTGACATCGATGGGGATCTTGCCCACTGCCTGCACTGCATCGGTATGGAAGTAAACACCTTTTTCACGGGCAATTTTCCCGATTTCTTCGATCGGAAAAAGGGTTCCGGTTTCGTTGTTGGCTGCCATTACCGATAGAAGTGCCGTATTGGGAGTCAGGGCATCTTTCAATTCGTCGAGGTCAAGATCGCCCTGTTTGTTAACCGGAAGTTCAGTCACTTCATAGCCTTTTTTGGCGAGATATCTTGCGACGTTGAGAACCGCCGGGTGTTCAACTTTAGTGGTAACGATGTGACGTTTGTCTTTGTTGGCTTCCAGAACCCCGCGAAGGGCGTGATTGTCGGCTTCGGTCCCGCATGAGGTGAAAATGATTTCTTCAGGGTGGGCGTTCAGAAGGGCTGCGACTTTTTCACGGGCGCGCGAAAGATGGGCTGCGACGTTTCCACCAAAAGAATGCATGGAACTAGGGTTTCCATAAAGTTCACCGAAAAACGGCAGCATGGCATCACGGACGCTGGGAGAGACCATGCAGGTGGCATTGTTGTCCAGATAGACCGGCTTGATCTCGCTCATTTCCCCGCCTCGATGATAATGATGTCGGGAGAAATCTCCTGGCGAAGGGTTTGCTGAACCAGGTTCTGCAAAGTTGCTTTCGCTCCGGGGCAGCCGGCGCATGCTCCGCGAAGTTTTACGAAAACGTTGGTTCCGTCCACATCGACCAGTTCAATGTCACCGCCATCCATGCGAAGCATGGGAGCAATCTTTTTATCGATAACTTCGGTAATGAGTTTAATGCGTTGTAAATTTGTCATAGCTGGTTTTGCAGCCGGCTTAGCCGTAACTGTACCTTTCATTTCATCAAGAATTCTCTGGATATCGGGAATGCATCCACCGCAGCCGCCTCCGGCCTTGGTGTAATGAGTTACTTCTTCTACTGTATTGAGCTTGTTCTCGGCAATGACATGTCTGATTTTTTCTTCATCTACCCAGAAACATTTGCAGATGACCGGAGCTTCAGCGTGTTCCACAATCTTTTCGCCGCGAAAATTCGCTATTGCCGCTTCAAGGGCTTCTTTGCCCATGACTGAGCAGTGCATTTTCTGTTCGGGCAGGCCTCCGAGAAACCTGGCGATATCATCATTGGTGATTTTCATTGCTTCATCGAGTTTCTTGCCCTTGATTATTTCGGTAAGGGCAGAGGCACTGGCAATGGCACTGGCACAGCCAAAAGTCTGAAACTTGGCATCTTCGATGAGGCCAGTTTCCTTATTGATTTTCAAATAAAGTTTTAATGCGTCGCCGCAGGCCAGGGAACCAACTTCGCCGACTCCGTCCGCGTTTTCAATTTTTCCGACGTTGCGGGGGTTGGAAAAGTGATCCATGACTGACTTGGTGTAATCCCACATTTTGTCACCTGCATGTCTAAAGAATTTGTCTGCCGAACCTTTATGGTGGTTCATTCAGTTAAGACCGCTGATATTCTACCTCAACGGCCCATATATAATATATGTAAAGGCGACCATGTTTCAATATTTTAATTTTGTTAACGACATTTTTTTGCTATCAATAGCCGAAATTCTATTTTGGCCGGGGTTTGCCCCTGGCTTGACAATGAAGTTTTTATCAGGTATAAATAATGCACCTTGTAAACGCTATCTGAAAGAGAGATTTAATGGCAAACAAATCCGACGTTAACAAGCTTCTGGTGGGAATGCTGGCGATGTTTTCCCTGTTTTTCCCCGGAAGTGAACTGAAAGCCGGACCTGTTGTTGGTGGCCTTCTTGCCGAGGGAATGCTGGTATGCCAGCCTGAAAAATTCAGTGCACCCTCGATCGAGCGCAATTCCTCTAAAGCCCAGGAATTTTTTGGCACCCTCGGACCGGATCTATCTGAAACCGGGTCTGTCAAGACCTATACTATCAAAGTCGTTAAGAAAAACGAATCATCTTCATCATCTAAGTCCAATACGGGTAAAAAAGTTGAATCGACTTTTGTCGATCTGCCCGCAGGAAAAAGCCTGATGATGCCGGTTCGAGGTGAAATCAGCTCCCTGTTCGGCAGAAGAAGACATCCTACTTCCCGTTCATGGCGTTTTCACAGCGGCGTTGATATCGTAGCCCGCAAGGGAACCCCGATTCAGGCCGCCAGATCAGGAAAAGTAACCTTCTGTGGCTGGAAAAGGGGCTATGGCATGGTAGTAATTCTCGACCATGGGAATGGCCTTGAAACTGTTTATGCCCACTGCTCAAGATCGCTGGTTAAAACAGGCCAGCAGGTCAATGCCGGCCAGAAAATTGCCAACGTGGGCAGCACTGGTGTTGCAACCGGTTCGCATCTTCATTTTGAAGTCAGGCGTGACGGCAACGTAAGAAACCCGATGAAATATCTGGGTCGCTGATCCTTTTTTCGATCAAAAAACCGCCCTTAACATCGAAGAGATGTCATGGGCGGTTTTAATTTATATCCTGATGCTGAATTTACCGGGGCCGTGTCGCAGCCAAAAGATCGTCTTTTCACAAAATCAGCAAATGGGCAAAAATTTTTTTTGCGAATATTTGCTAAAACAGCAACCGGGCCTTGCGGCCCGGCTGCTGTTTATATCAAAACCCGAGTTAAGTTTTACTTGCCCGAGGGCGGTAGCTTAACCCAGACTTGAAGCTTGGATTTTTCTTCAACTCTTACCAGGACGTAATCTTTATAAGTTTTTGTAGTGTTTTCCTGCATAATTTTTTACCACCAATCGGCGTTTAAGTGACTCATAATTATTGTATGCAAAATATATGCCAATGCTAGTGATGATTATCGGAATAAAAGTCTGTTTTCGTTAATATTCTTTGTTAGTCAGCCTTTGCGGCTAAAGATGGTGCCCGCCCGAGCAATTGAGAGTCTGCCGAGTTGAAAAATTGCAAACCCATTGTTTGCGCCATTTTTATACAAAAGGTCAAAAAGTGAACAGCTATAGACCCGGTATTTCGAGCTCTTCAGATTCAGCGGCTCCTGGTTTGGCGGTTTGAACATACATCCATACGGCCAGTATGATTCCGGCAAGGCCAAACAGAAGCCAGTTTATTCCAAGATCGATAAATACCTGATTCTCAACTTTAACAAAAGGTGAAAATGCTGCTTTTTCCACGCGGTTTAGGGTTTTGGCTTCATTAAAGACAATGGATGAGACGCCAACCCTCTGAAGTTCTCCTGAATATTCGATTTGCCCTTCAGTGCTGAGAGCGTTCAAAACGGCATTCTTTCCTTCGGGCGTGGTCAGATCTTTGTCGGATAAAAGAAAAAACCAATATTGTGTTGTGGTCGCACCTTCTGATGAAGATTTTTTTATCAGAGTGCCATTGAATTCCCGGGCTAATGAGCGATATGATGAAATCAGAATTGAACTGCTCAGCAACAGTAGCAGCAGAGCAAACAATCGGATCTTGATTTTTCCTGATCTTGGATTAATATATTCACCTCGTCAAAACTAAATTAACCGAAAAAAAGGGAAAAATGAAGAAATTTTTAATGTACCCTTACGGCTTGTAAAAATTGATGGTATATTTAAATGGTAAGTTTTACATGGAGGGATTATCAATGAATAAGATATTAATCGGGCTTCTTGCAGTTCTTATATTTGTTTCTGGCTCCGCTTTCGCAGGCAATCCTGGTTTTGGCCAGGTTGACCCTGAAGACAAGGTTGTGGTTGGCCTTTTGTATCTGGTCTATTCAGACCTGCAGATGTGTCGCTCTTCTATGGCCAAATCTGTAATGGATAACGTTTCTGCAATCGGTCATCTTAACAACTCACAGTCCGCGCTCAGAAAAACTCCGGTTGATCCCGCATACAACATGCTGGTAGGCGAGGTTGACAAACGCATCAGCAAGATCAAATTCTATCTGGTAATGAACGAAAGACGCGCCGTTGAAGAAAGAATCGGCCAGCTGATGGTCATTATCAAGAACGTTCTTGGTGGCAATACCAACATGCCTGGTTATAACAACAACTACGGAAATATGAATAACAACGGAACTTTCAGCAATCCGAACGGTTCTGGTTTTGTTCCTCCGGTAAGACCCGAAGTTCCGGTTACTGGCGGCCAGAATCCTTCAATGCCGGTTCTCCCCTCAGGAGTTGTGCCGGTAAGATAATCTCTTTATTCAAGGAAATGAGCAGCGGCGGGATGATGTCCCGCCGTTGTTTTTTTGACAACAATGAGCATAAAAATTATTTTAACCGGGTTCATGGCGGCAGGAAAAAGTTTCGCCGCGGTGTGGCTTAGTCAAAAAACCGGCTGGCGTAGCTTTGATACCGATGATCTGATTGAAAAACGTGTGGGTACCGCCTTAGGTGATATTTTCACACGCTCAGGCGAGCCATTTTTTCGAAATATTGAACATGAAGTTTTAAAGGATCTTCTGGAAAACAACCCGGATGAAAATTTTATCATTGCTGCCGGCGGGGGCCTGATTCTGCAGGAAGAGAACCGCTTAATTCTCAAAGATGCGCTGGTCATTTTCCTCGATACTGATTTTAAGGTGGTTTTGCAGCGCCTTGCCCATGAAAGGAAAAAGCGTCCGCTGATTACCAGCCTTGATGACCTGGGCATCGAAACCATGTTCTGGCAACGTCGCCAGAAATATCTTGATTATGCGCACCATGTGGTTGAGAATACTGAAAGTTTGTATGAACTGGTAAAAACATTAGTCACAGGTTAAAAAAATGAACATCAAAAGAGAAGCAATTGCGTCAGAAGTTCTTCGACTGGTTGAAATCATGCAGAAGCTCCGAAGCCCGGACGGCTGTTCATGGGACCGAAAGCAGACTCATCAAACTCTGGCAAAGTATATTAAAGAAGAGTCAGACGAGGCCATCGAAGCCATCGAAAAAGGCGATGTTCTTCATATGGTTGAAGAACTCGGCGATTTGCTGATGCTGATTGTTTTCAACGCCCAGATCGGCATGGAAAACGGAACTTTTACCCTTGAAGATGTGGCCCGGGGAATAAGTGACAAGCTGGTATCACGCCATCCCCATGTGTTCGGCGAGGCCGAGCGCGGCATAGACCCGGAGCAGGTTCTGGCAATGTGGGGTGAATTGAAGGTTCAGGAAAAAGCCCATCGTGGCAAGGTTTCTTCGCGAATGAAAGAAGCCCTCAAGTTTCCTTCTGCCATAAGGCTCACCGAGAAAATTCAGTCTGAAGCCGCCGTGGTTGGCTTTGATTTTCCCGACAGTTCAGAAGCTTTCAAAAAGGTGCGCGAGGAAGTCGAAGAAGTGGGTGTGCATATGAGTCAAGGTTCGGAAGCTGATCAAAAACTGGTGTCCGAAGAAGTGGGTGACCTGCTTTTTTCGATTATCAATCTTACCCGGTTACGCGGCATTGATGCAGAAGAATGTCTCAGAAAGGCCTCCGAAAAATTTGTCGGTCGTTTTGAAAAAGTTGAAGAACTGGTGAATAACGATTTTTCCGGCAAGACTCTTGCTGAACTGGATAAATACTGGGATCAGGTAAAAAAGCTCTGATCAGTTCGCCAGATTTTTCTTCATCTGCGCAAGCTTTTCGCGACGTTCCGGGTCTTTTTCGATTTCAAGGCCCATGTTGATTTCTTTTCGAGCTTTGGTCATGTCGTTGTTGTTGATCGCAATTTCGGCCAGAACCAGCCTGGCTTCCCCGTTGTTGGGGTTAGCTTTGAGGGCTGCTTCTGCATCTGACTGGGCTCTTGAATAATCGCGCTCGCTCATATGCAAAGCTGCCGACATTGATAAAGACTGGCTGTTATTCGGGTTTACCTTCAGCGCCCGGTCAAGGTATTCCCTGGCCTTGCGATTCTGTTGTTGAAACATGAGAATCTTCGCCATCGAATAGTTGACTTCAAGAATATTAGGATTAAGGCGAAGCGCATTTTCAAATAAACGTTTGGCATCTTCAACTGCCCCGATGCGGGCAAGCTGAAGCCCGGCGGAATACTGGGTGCGCAAATCATTTGGATTAACCATGGCTTTTCTAAGTATCTGGTCGGCCTGAGTTTCGTTGGCAAAATCTTTCTCGCCCGAATCGCCGCTGGCCTGCATCATAGCCTGCTGCTGCATCTGGCGCTGCCGTTCAAGTCGGCTGAGATAGCCCTGATAATCTTTTTCCTGACGGTCAAGCAGATCACACTCACGGATAATTCTTTGCCCGTCAATCTCAAGCTGAGTTCCTTTTAGTGCGGGAAGCAGGTGTTGCATCTGGTCCCGGGCTACCTTGTGGTCGCCATTGATGTAATTAACAAATGCGCTTAAAAACTTTTTGTCGGTATCTGAGCCATTTTTCTTGATCATGCGTTCGATGGCCTGCATGGTTCCTTTGTCGTCACGGCCAAGAAGAGTCCTGTCCATGGTATAGGAAGATCTGATAAACCGCCATGCGAGATCGATTCGGCCTTCGGATTTTGCGTCGATGGCGGCTTCGAAGAAAATGTGGGGCAGCAATGGGTTCAGGCGATGGTATTTTTCAAGATCTGCCAGTGCCTGTTCAATATTCTTCTGACGTTTAAGAATTCTATAAGTGTAAAAATACGGTGTGCTGTTGGTTGCATCGATTTCAATGCAGGTTTTAAATCTTTTAAGTGATTCATTGAAATTTCCGGCTTCGTAAAACAGCACACCAAGCCAGAAATTATATTCGAAATTACCTTTGTGGTAGCTGTCGCCATGGGCTACGAGCTTCTCAATTCCCTTGATCTGGCCGGTATTTCTTATAATTTTGATCAGAGCAATAAAGCCCTCGGGGGATTCAGGGTAGCGTTTGACCATTTCTGTATTGTATTTAAACGCTGCCTTAGTGTCGTTTTCAAACACCGAGGTGCGCGACAGCCCTTCATAAACAGCTTTCTGCATTTTCGGGGGAAGCTGTGCCTTGAGAAGATCTTCATAGAGCATTCTTGCAACATTGATTCGTCCGGTAATTTCGTAAAGATAAGCAAGAGAATAACCGTTTTCAGGAACTTTTCTCTGCTCCATGGCTTTTTCGAAGGCGATAATCGCATCATCGAACATCTTCAATGCAGCGTAGGAATAGGCCAGCATTCTCTGGGTATCGTAGTCGCTGCTGTTTTTATTGCTGCCTAACAGATCAACAACTTTTGAAAATTCAGATTTTTCAAAGGCCCTGGCAGCATCGGCAAGATTATCGGCTGAAGCAGGGGCATCAGTCGCAGGTTTTGTTGTGGTAACAGGCTTGGCCGGCTTTTTCCCGGCAAATGGATTCGCAAAAAAAACTGCCAGCGCAATCACGATAACCAGTAAAATTATTGGTAATTTTATTCCGTCCATGTAAAAAATTTTAGCATAATAAGAGCGGGCAAACAACCTATTCTGACGG
>JBMOKV010000501.1:0-7690 GCA_049325495.1 Candidatus Rifleibacteriota bacterium
TTCATTTCAGACAATCGCCCTGCTGTTTGCCGGTGTTGATGGTAGATGTCGGTCTAATCGATTTGCCTGGCTTGCCCTGATTTTTTTCACCGGGCCGGTCGGTCTGCTGATCTACCTTATCTGGGGACGAGAGCGAAAAAAATAAGTCGATATCGGCCTGATCACCCTATAAGCAAATTGCCTTTCGCGGGTTATTGATCTAATATGAACAAAACCCTGAAAGGAACAAAAAAAAAATGCGAAAGGAAGCACTGACCAGCCTGCTGTTAATGCTGTTTTTAACAGTTTTATCCGCAGATTTTAAAATTATGGCCAGCGAAGGTTACCGTTTACCCGAAAAAAAGATTGTCGACATCGTTGATACTCCTAATCCGCCACAAATTTCAGTTAATCCGGCAGGGAAAACCGCATTACTGGTAGAATACACGACCCAGCTTTCATTGGCCGATCTGGCTGAGCCAATGGCCAAGCTTGCCGGCATAAGAATTCTCACCCGGTTCAACATTCCACACCGCAGTTATTATGTGGTAAAAATCAGACTGCTTGATCTTGAAACCAGCGAAATAAAAGACTTTAAACTACCAGACGGCTCTCGATTCGGCTATCCAACCTGGTCTCCAGATGGCAGATATTTTTTATCGGCAAATTATAAGCCCGACGGCTGCCAGGTATGGCTATTTGACCCGCAGAAAATGGTCGGAAAACCGATCGGCCCGGCGAGAATCAATTCCGTTTTATTGAGTCCTTTCTGGTGGAGCAAAGACAGCCAGCATGTTTTTATTCCGCTTACCGTTGAAAAGCGTGGGCAACCCCCTGCCCCACCGTTAATTCCAGAATCCCCGGAGATTCAGGAAACCTCCGGCAGCGTTTCTCAGGTACGCACTTATCAGGATCTGCTGCAGACCAGGCATGATGAAAGACTTTTTGAATATTATGCTACCAGCCAGATTATCAGAATAAGCATAAGGAACAATCGAATGAGCCAGATCGGCAACCCTGGTCTCATTACCAGTTTCAGCACTTCGCCCGATTCAAATTACCACCTGGTAAATATTCTCGATCAGCCATTTTCCCGCACCGTTCCCCACAGCAGGTTTGCCCATCGGTATGAGATATGGAACGCTGATGGCAAGCTGGTTAGGCTTCTAGCCAAATTGCCCACAGGCGAAGAAATCCCCATTGAAGGCGTTCAGGAAGGAATGCGCAATCCTTTCTGGCAAAGGCTCAAGGCTGCCAGCCTCTGCTGGATCGAGGCTCTCGATGGCGGCGACCCCAACCGCAAGGCAGATTTCCGGGATGTATTGAAAATTTCTGATGCCCCCTTCGACAAACCGGAACGCGAAATTATAAAATTACCAATGCGCTACAGCGGCCTTGATTTTTTCGATCGTGAAAACATGGCCCTGATATGGGATTATGACCGCGACACCCGTTGGATAAAAGCCCGACTGATCGATATGGCAACATCCAACATTGCTTCTGAGTCGAAAGAAGTTTTTTCACGCAACTATTATGACCAGTATCACGATGAAGGAAACCTGGTCTATTACGCAAAACCCGATGGGCAAAGCGTAGCGATACTTGAAAAAGACGCCTGGGTTTATCTTGAAGGAAAGGGGGCAACGCCCGATGGCTACCAGCCTTTTCTGCGTCGCTACAACATCAACACCGGCGAGAAACAGGAAATCTTCAGATCAGGCCTTGAAGCCCTGGAAAGTTTCGTCGACTTCTCGTCGAACAGCCGTGATGCGATTATAACTGCCCGCGAAGATGTTGAAAACCCGAGAAACTTTTTCCTCAGAAAGATCAATGCCAGAAAAGCGGCCGAGCCTCTTGAACTGACCGCTTATCCCGCCCCAGCGCCAGAATTGAAAAAAGTAAAAAAAGAGCTGATCAAGTATCAGCGCGAAGATGGCGTACCTCTTTCGGGTACTCTTTACTACCCAATCGATTATAAACCGGGACGTCGATACCCAACCGTTGTCTGGGCCTACCCGCGTGAGTACACCGACATAAAAACCGCAGGGCAGGTTCGAACGGCGACCAACCAATACGCACGTATTTCAGGCATTTCGGTCTTGTTCTTTGTTTTGCGCGGTTATGCGGTGCTCGACAACGCAGAAATACCGGTGGTCGGCGATCCGCTGACCGCCAACGATACTTTTGTTGAACAGATAACCGCCGGGGCAAAAGCAGCAGTTGACAAGCTGGTTGAACTTGGCATTGCCGACCGTGACCGAATCGGGGTCGCCGGGCATTCTTACGGCGCCTTCATGGTTGCCAATCTGCTGGCCCACACTGACCTTTTCGCTGCGGGAATTGCGCGAAGCGGGGCTTACAACCGCACCCTGACCCCCTTCGGTTTTCAGGGCGAACGCCGCACCTTCTGGGAAGCACCAGACGTTTACATCAAGCTTTCAGCTTTTACCCACGCCAATAAGATCAATGAGCCGCTGCTGATGATTCATGGCCAGGATGACCCAAATCCGGGAACTTTTCCGATACAGAGCCAGAGAATGTTCGGGGCGATCAAAGGGCATGGCGGCACAGCAAAGCTGGTGGTTTTGCCATATGAGAGCCACTCTTACGATGCCAGAGAATCGATTCTGCATGTTCTGGCCGAAATGTTCGACTGGTTCGACCAGCACGTAAAAAAGCGCCGCAGATTATTGAAAAAATAGAATTCTAATACTAAAAAAAGAAGCCGCTCCTTTTGAGCGGCTTCTTTTATAATATGTTTAAAACAACTGTTTAAATTTTTATTTGGGAATTCGAACCATAAGAATGTCAATATCTCTGCCCTGCTCAGATTCAACCCTGAACTGATATTCGGTCGAAGAAAAACCAGAAGCCTGGGTAATAAGATAAAAGGCGGATCCATAAGGTGGAACTGCAATGTTTTCAGAAGAATAGCCAAATGGAACGGTAGTATAAGCCACATTCAAACCGATTGGAGTGGTGTAGCGGTAAGAGTTATTGATTTTGGTAAGATCGATCATTCCCTTGTTGCGCAAGGTGTCAAGCATTGCACCCATTGCAAAGTTTCGCAAAGAACCGTTCATTCCCAGTGTGGGAAATCTTGCTGCAATATTATCGCGCCCGAGCACCGTTGAATTAACCAGGGCTTTTATTGTATCTGAATTCGATTGTTCGAATAAAAAGAAGTTATATAAACCGACAATTCCGTATTGCGACAAGGCTCGGCTGAAATTCCACAAACCAACAGAACTCGGACTGTTTGACCAGAGAGTGAAACGATTTTCAAGCACCGAACTGCCACGGGCCAGTCGGTAACGCGCTTCGGCCCCGACCGACAGGCTTTCATCGAGCCACTCTTCTTCCATCTGGCCAACTTTGTTGGTGTACATGTGAGCACTATAGTTCACCAGATGCTGCATTTCATGACAGATCGTTTCTCGGGTGGCTTCCAGCCATTTTGTTCCTGTCCAGGATTTGGCGGAATCGGGTGAAAAAAGGGCAATCAGATCGCGCTGGTTGCTGTTGGCATTATCAACAGCAAAATCATTGCTGTTGAAAAGCCCGGCAAAACCAAGCTTTGAGTAAACCGGCGAAAGCAGAATCGAAACGCGCCCGTCGTTGTCGATATCGTAAAAGTTTGCATAACTTGTTGAAATCAACGGATAAATGTGCGTTTCAAATTCGGTCACAAAATGGTCAAGATCGGCCGAAGTAACGGCATCAGTTCCGGTTACCGCGCTCAGGCCGTCATAGGGATCCTGGTCAACGAAAATCTTGCACTTGCCGCCGACCGGCATGCGCTCGAGCTTGCAGTTGCGACTGACGTAATTGGTGCCCCACCAGTCAGAAACGACCTTCAAAACCACAATGTCACCGACCTTTTCGCCGGAATGGTCCGATGCTCTGATTGAACGGCTGGCTCTCACTCCCTCAACGGCGGCACGCTGGTTTGCCAGAACTCTGAGTCTTGATTCCAGTGGGCCCTGGTTTAGGCGCAACTGCCCAAGAGCATCAGGTGCGCTGGTCTGAATCGAATTTCTAACGGTGCCAAGAACGTAAGACTCAGGTTTAATGCGAACATTCTGGGCTGTTGTATTCGGATTGGTTACGATTAGAGCGAATTGTGCCGCCTGGTCGTCAACCGGTAATTTCATGGCAACGTATGCTGCATTAGCCGCAGCATAAGTAAACATGGCTCCATTATTCGCCAGAACACTGGTGCCTGGAGCCTGAACAGAATTTGGATTAAGATCGGTTCCTGGTCCAGTGGGAAGTGTGGAGCCACCTCCACCGCCACCGCCACCGCAGCCGGTTGCAAAGGCGACAAGAATGGTTATCAGTAATACGGATAAAATGTTTAAGTATTTTTTGTTTGCCATGGTTATACCAACCTGTTAAAGATTCTGAGTATAATATGCACTAAAAAGGTAATTTTTTCCAGTATCTTAAGAGTTCTTAAACAATATCTCGGGAAGTATTGAATAGTCACGGACATCACGTTCTTTGCCGTGATAAATTTTCATGCAATGGGAATTGAAAACAAACCCCGCTTTTTCAAGGGCCCGGCATGACCGAGCATTTTCTGCGGCAACCACAGCTTTGATCTCATTTAAACCAAAGTGTTCAAAAGCCCATCTGCACATCAACTTAATCGCTTCAACCGCGTATCCCCTACCCTGTCTGGCTTCTTCGATTGCATAACCAATCTCTACCCCTGCGGCAATCGGGCTTAAACCAACGTGGCCAATCAGTTCCCCCGAGTCTGCAAGGCAAACTCCAAGAACGACCGGGCCGGCATCTGGTCTCGTCGATTGTTCCAGGTGCCCGATGAGAAATTCAAGAACCTGCCCGGCTTCTTCTCGATCAGCATAAACCTGGTCGGGAATCCATTGCTTCATTCCAGGCTCAATGCTCATCTGAAATATTTTTTCCGTATCAGATGATCTGAATTCCCTTAAAAAAACTTTTTCACCTTCAATTAAAACATTCATTTTCATTCCCTTTTGGAAAGCTATAGCATGATATCATCTTTGAAAGAAATGCTAAAAACATTGACTAACTGCCGGTTTGACAGTAAAGTTGCCAAGATGCAATTCGAGTCACACAATCCTGATCCAGACAAAAAGCGGTTTACCCTGCAACTGCTCAAACCCTACCGAAAGCAGCTGTTTTTCGGCTTTTTGTCACTGCTTATCGTCGACATTCTCGATGTGCTACCGCCAATAATTATTAAAACTGCGGTTGACAGCGTAGAAAACGGGCTTGGCACCGAACGCCTTTATTATTGCGGCCTGATTCTGGTTTCTGCAGCTGGCATCCAGAGTTTTTTCCGATTTTTATGGCGCAAGTATTTTCTGGGCACCTCACATATGGCAGTTTACGACCTGAGAAAGATCCTGTTCTCTCACCTGCTGAAGCTTCCATTTCATTATTTCAGCCGAACCCGCACCGGCGACATCATGTCAAGGTTGACCAACGATATTCAGGAAATCAGATTCATGCTGGGAATCGGCATTCTGATCATGCTCGATGCTTCGTTTTACCTGCTGACCATTCCTTTTATCATGCTTTACATGTCATCGCAACTGACTTTGATTACGCTTGCATCGCTGGTGCTGATACCTGTTCTGGTTTTTTCAGTATCACGAGCTATTCACAACCGGTCAAAAGATGTTCAGGCGCGGCTTTCAGATTTGTCTTCACAATCAGAAGAAAACATATCCGGAATCAGAATCATCAAAGGATTCAGATGTGAAGAAAGCGAGATGAAAAAGTTCAACCGGGTCGGGCTTGAATTCGTGCGCGACAAAATCAGGCTTGCAAATGTTGATTCGATTTTTCATCCGGCGCTCGATCTGGTTATTGCGGCCAGCATGGTGATTCTGCTGCTGTTTGGTGGAAGAATGGTCATCGCCGGAAAGATAACCCTCGGCGTTTTTATAGCATTTCAAGCTTATCTGCTGAAACTCAGCTGGCCAATGATAGCAATCGGATGGGTTATCAACCTGTATCAGCGGGCGATGGCCTCACTTGAACGTTGTCTGCAGATTCTCATCGAACCACCGGCTGACCAGCACAAACGCAAGCCAACAGTGCATTTTGAGAATCCAGATCTGGAAGTGAGCAACCTCTGCTTCTGTTACCCTGACAGCCAGAAACCCGCACTCAACAACATTTCTTTCAAACTTCCCCATGGCAAAACCCTTGGTATTACCGGCCCGGTGGGCTGCGGAAAAACCACCCTGCTGCGATTGCTGGTCAATCTTTTCGATCCCACGTCCGGCACCATAAAAATTGGGGGAAATGACATAACCGGGCTTGATCAGCAGCAATTGCGCTCACTTTTTTCCATAGTCTCGCAAGAGACCTTCCTGTTTTCGGAAACCATCAGAGAAAATATTCTCTTTGCCAGGGAAAACAAAATTGATGCTGATCTGGCAGAAAGTTACGCCCGCAAAGCGGGTCTTGAACCAGACCTGAAAGAATTTCCGGAAAAGCTTGAAACGATGCTTGGTGAGCGCGGCGTTAACCTCTCAGGAGGCCAGAAACAGAGGGTTTCGCTGGCCCGGGCGATGGCAGCTGACCGACCGTTTTTGCTTCTTGACGACTGTACCAGTGCCGTTGACACTGAAACGGAACAGGAAATTCTCTATGGTTTGAAAGAAACGGGTAAGCAGCGAACCTGCATCATCGTTTCACACCGAATGGTCAGTCTGCAGAATGCCGACCAGATCATTTACCTGATCGACGGGGAGATTGCCGAAAGTGGAACGCACCGGCAGCTGCTCGAACTCAAGGGGCATTATGCAAAAACCTGGGAGCGCCAGAGGCTTAAAGAAGAACTGGAAAGGGGGCTTTCATGAGCGATGATTCCTATTTTTCATCAGATGATCTGAAGGCCCCACACTGGGATTCAGGGCTGGTCAGGCGGATAATGCCATATCTCAAACGCTGGCGGGGACTTTTTTCGGCGTCAGTGTTTCTGGTTTTTGCCGGCACGGCGGTACAGGTTTCTCTGCCGCTCTGGCTGGGGAAAGCCGTCGATCATGGCCTGAAAGGCAGGAGCAACGAAAGCCTGATCTGGTATGTTTCTCTCTATGGCGCAGGCCAGCTGCTGTTTTTCATTATTTCTACGTCCCGTAACTGGCTGCTGCAATACACAGGCCAGAAAGTTCTTCATGATCTGCGCAACGATCTGTTTGGCCACCTTCAAAGATTGCCGGTCGGTTTTTTCGACCGGACACCGACCGGACGTCTGGTAACCCGTATCACTAATGACGTTGCGACATTGGCAGAATTGTTCAGTGCGGCTTTGATAAATGTTTCGGGCGAATTTTTGATTCTTTTCGCGATTGGTCTTACCATGCTTACCCTGCATTTCAAGCTTGGAATCGCCGCACTGCTCACTTCGCCATTGCTGTTTGCCGTAGCCTGGTTTCTAAAAGTAAGAATTCGCGATGCCTTTCGTATTGCCAGGGCTAAACTGGCAATGCTGAATGCAGTTCTGGCCGAAAACATTTCGGGAATGAGTGTCATTCACATTTATAATCAGGAAAAGAGCCGGGAATGCAAGTTTGATGAAATGAACACCGATCTGCAGAATGCCGAACTTGAATCGGTTTTTTACAATTCTTTCTTCATTCCGGCGGTTACAGTGGTTTATGCGATCACTATGGCCCTGGTGCTCATTTACGGCGGCACCCTTGTTTCA
>JBMOKV010000502.1:0-7690 GCA_049325495.1 Candidatus Rifleibacteriota bacterium
TTCAACCTGCTTTTTAACCTCTGTCAGGTCAAAAAAGGCATAAACCAGAGGCGCGCCATGCTCATCGCGCCAGCCTTTCTTAGGGGTCCAGGCGAATGAGGATTTTTCGAAATTTTTCTTGCCGGCAGCAATTTCCACCTTAAGATCGATTGAGTCAATGTTAATGCCTTTCGGCGGTTGGATCAGCGGCAGGGTAAGATAAGCCCGGGTCCATTCATCAGGATTGCTTTCAATTAAAACACACTGTTTGCGAACGTTTTCATCATATTCCGAAAAGCCGACAAATCCCTGGCCGGCCATTTCCCAGCCTGCTTTTTCTTCAGCCTGTCGATTGATCTGATCAAAATCTCGCTGTCCAGGAAGATTTCTTGAATCTTCAGGTTTATCGGGATTTTTTCGATCAAAATCTCTCTGATCTGATGAAGGGATTGTTTTACCATCTACAGCCTTTGGCTGGGAATATTTGTAATTATAATACAGGTGATATTTTACGCCGGTGTTGCCATTGAGCAGAGCTTCAACCAGTTCAGTTTCAAGCTGGTCAAAATTAATTGAAAACCCAACATTCTGAGAAGTTTTCTGCCCCGAAATTCCGGCCAGGGTTTCAGCCTTCAACTCTACTTCTTTTCCATCGGGCTTTTGCAGGCAAAGCTTCAGCGCTGCAAACGGCACCGCAGATAGTCTGGCGGGTTTATCAGGCAATTTTCGCTGGGCTTTTTCAAGCAAAGGTTTGAAAGATTCTTCTCCGGGCCCGAGAGATAAATGCATGCGAAAAATCGCACCTTGATGGAGTTTGGTGGGATCTTTAACGTCACGCCTCTGAAAGCGGATCAAAGAAATTTCAGGAATATTCAGACCATCGGTTTCCCGCATCAGAACCTGGGGTTTGACCTGTCCGGCATACCACAATGTCTCATCGTCAACGCTTTGAAATAGAACGAAATATCGGTTCTGCCCATCTTCCTTCTGTTTGATATTCTTGATTATCTCGGCGCCATCGGCAAAAGCTGCAACCCCCAGAAGAAAAAACAGAACAGAACCGATTTTCTTGGAAAACATTATTTTACTCCTATAAGCTCCAGGTCTAGATACGCATCAGTAGCCGACTTGTCGCAGGCAAGGAATACAACAATGTTGTTTTTCCCTTTATTAAGAAGGCTTGTGGGAATTCCTTCCACCGAACGATTCCAGTATTCGAAATCATGGCCGTCTTTAAGCTTCATTGCCGGATCCTGATCGACCATGACCCCGTTGATGTAAACCGTAGCTGCATTGTTGCTGGCAACATTCAGGCTGATTGATTTCAGGTCTGTCGGCTCGGTAATTTCGAATTCTTTGGACATGATGAAACCTTCTGATGGAATGAGCTCGGTATTGAGTCTGGGTGGCTTCAGGCGCTTGGAAGGGCCGAAACCAAATGGCATGTGGCCTGTGCGGCGCAGATTAAGGGTCGCTGGATCGATCTTTTCAGGGATATCCCAAACCAGTTCATCGATATCCTTTCTGTCGTAATCATACAGCCAGTCTCTGGATGCACGTTCGAGCAGGTAGAACTGATTTCCGGGCAGTTTGTCTCTTTTGATCCGCATGTTTTTCAAAAGCTCCTGTGCCCTGTCTTTAAAGGATGTTTTGTCAATCTTCTGTTTGGTTGCAACTTTTACATCTTCAATGGTGTCCAGAACTTTTGGAGTAATGAAGATCAACAGTTCAACCTTTTCTTCATTGACTTGGCGCTTATTGAAAGCTTTGCCGATCAACGGGATCTGGCTAAGAACCGGAATCTTGTTATCAATTTTGATTTTTCTTTCTTCGATGAATCCGCCGAGAATAAGGGTTTCGCCATCTGCCAATGAAACATTTGTTTTAATTTCACGATTGGACATGTTGGCTGTCCCTTCCTTGGCATCATAGGTCTGCAGAGCATTGATTGCCTGGAAGACTTCCATGTCGATCTGGTTCCCGCGGTTGATGTGCGGAGTGACGGTCAGCTCGATGCCAACGTCCTTAATTTCAAATGACTTGATTGGGCCGGCATCGGAAGGCCTGATGCTTTCGATGATCGGGACTTTGTTACCAATTTTGAAAGTCGCTTCGCGATGGTTTGCGGCAACGATATGGGGTGAAGAAATCACGTTAGCCTTATTTTTATCTTTGTAGGCATTGAGAAACATTTTCATTCGATTCGGAGTGGTTACGAAAACTTTCAGCCGGTCGCTCTTGGAGAGTGGGTTTGCTTCGCTTATCGTTCCGTGATCGACGCCAAGCGTGGTCAGAGTGTTTTTGATGTTGAATGGCTCTTTAACAATATTGAGCAATTCAAAATCGAATAGGTCTTCATCTGAAACTGACAGTTCGACAACCAGAACTTCGATAAGAACCTGGCCACTTCTGAAATCAAGACTGACAATGGTGTCGAGAATTTCTTTTACAATTGGACTTTCAGGGTCTTTAGCCTTGATTACGATTGAATTTGTCACCTGGTTCTGACTTAATTTTATGTCGCCGGAACTGATTTCTTCGTCGAAAATTTCTTTTACCGTATCGAAAATATCGGTAGCCCTTGTGTACATGAGATACCAGGTGGTAATATTGCCACTTTTACTTTTGTTATAGCGCGTTGAGATAAGGTAATCCGGATGATAATCATCGGTCATTACCTTGCCGTCAATTTCGGCGGCAATAGGCTCTGATTGTTGGTTATCGGTCGCAGAGTCATTAGTTTCCTTGTTTCCTGCCGGCTCGGCATTATCCCCGACTACTTCATCGAGATTCTTATCTTCTTCGGAGGCAGCAGATTCGTCTGCTATATCTTCATTCTTTTCTGATTCGGAAACTTTATCGGCCTTATTCTTTTCCGATTCAGCAAAAACGGCAGAATTGCTGAAATTAAGGAAAAGTGCAAGCAGCAGCAAAAATACTAAACGGTTTTTTGAAATATTTTTCATGGTTTTTGTGCCTTTCAATTTCAGCCTTGCTCAGAAAGTCTGGGGCAGAACCCAGATTTGAACGGTCGCAATGGCTCCCCGGCATGATGCTGAGATATTGTCAAAACGCATCGGGGTGTCGCCAGCAGTAAAAACAACCATGGCCTGGCCATCTTTGGTCGAAACTTTTTCATCAGAAAGCTTTCCGCCTTCCGATGAGGCGAACATAACGTCTTCATTGTCACGAATCGGCGAGCCATCGGGTTCATAAATTCTGGCGGTTATTACTGCCTGTCCACCAACAGAAACTCTATCTGCTGTAGCACCAAGTTGAATTTTGTAGCCAGGTTCGCTTGAAATACTGCTGCTGACTGGGCTTGAGCCACCGCCGTCGCATCCATTAAGAATTAAAGCAAGTGAGAAAACAGAAATTAATAGAAAAATTGATCTTGAAATGTACTTTTTTGCAGAAAACATGAGTTAAACTCCTGGATAATTTCAGGGGCCGACGATGGTAACGGTAGTTGACGCATTGGCACCGGCAGTCATGGCGAATATGTTTGAAATGCCTGCTGTCTGACTGGCAGTGAAAGTAAAAAACAGGTAGCCGTCGTTGTTGGTTTCATCCTGGGTAGGGCTCACTGTGCAGCCAAGATCGGCACTTAAATAAACTATTGCATCTTTTATGGGGCGGGAAAAGCTGTCGGTTACAAGAACAGAGCACGGAATTTTTTCTTTCACCTTAACTGTTTTGGATGAAGGAGTAATCTTGGCAACAATCGTTGGCCGTTCAATTGAGAGAATGGTGGTGGCAGAGGCTCCCATGCTGAAAACCGTTATGGTTGCGCTGCCAACTTCTTTTTCTGCCTTGAAATCAGTGAAAAACACACCGTCTTCGGGGGTGCCGCTCACATCGGAAAATGATCCGGAAAGAGAAGCGCTCAGGTAAACCTTGGCGGTTGATGGGAAACCGTTGGCATCCCTGGCCGTAACAATAACTGCGGCTGACTGATCTTGAAAAACTGCATCAGGATTAACTGCAACCTTAAGTTGCGGTGCTTCTTTTTTCTGAAGGGTTACTGAAAGGGAAGCATTGGCAACTATTCCATCGACCAGCGCGGTGATTGTACCGATACCGGAAGCAGTTGAATCAGGCTTGAATGATGTTGAATACCAGCCATCTTTAATCTGACCGGACGAATCGCCAAACGAACCGGGAATGGTTGATGAGAGCAAAACCGAGGCATCTTCGGCACTGGCTCCGGCAATAGTTGCGCCAACCGCTACCGTAACCGGGGTTTCGGCAATGGTTGACTGGGAGCTGGTGATGATGGTTACTTTCGGTGGGGTTGCGGCTGATGTCTGAACCAGAATCGATTTTGATTCCATCTTGCCGTTGGCAAGGGCGGTAATTCCTTCAGTACCAACCTGTTTGCCTGCGGTGAAACGGGTCGAAAACCAGCCTTTAGCAGTGGTACCTGTCTGATCTTCGAATTTTCCACCCAATAGAGAGGCAAGTTGAATGTTAACTCCATCCATTGGGTGCCCGTAGTTGTTTTTAACCAGAATGCTCAGCGAAATAGACTGATTGGGTTGAAGCAAAACTGCTGAAGGTTGAATATCAATGGTTGCCGGGGCGTTGGCATCGGGGTTGGGGGTGGTACCCATCCATGAACTTGAATAGGATCCGCCTGCGCCCCCGGATCCTCCTCCGCAGCCAACAAAAAGAACAAGAAAAGAAAGGCAGAATGCCAGCAACATTCTTCGAGCCATCAGGAAACCTCCGCGAAGTTGATCCATATCAAATTTATTTTAGAGGTGAATTATACTTTTCCTGTACATTGTTTGCAACAATAATGTGGCGAGACTAATCCCGAACCCCGAAGCGGGCGTTTAGAAACAGTTTGCCAGTCACATGCGGTTGTACAGAAAATCAGGAAGAACCTTGAGCAGCCATGATACAAGACGCCAGCGTCTGGTGATGTATACCAGATCCCGTTTGCTTTCTATGGCCGTATAGATCTGTCTCGCTGCTTTTTGCGGGGATGCCGACCAGAAAATTCCCTCCCCTTTGGCCATTGCCGTATCGACGAAACCAGGCCTTATGTCGGTAATTTGCACCGGGATTCGGTCATGAACGCACTTTTGTCGCAGTCCTTCAAGGAAGTTTGAAACGAAAGCCTTGGAAGCATTATAAGCCGGAGAAGAACGGCCGCCTCTTTCACCTGCAATAGAGGAAATTCCTGCCAGGTGACCGGATCTTTTCTCGATGAAATGCTGCATTGCCCTGCAGGCTATGGCAGCGAAGCCGGTCACATTTGTCTGAATAGTGCTTTTTTCTATTTCCCACCGCAGTTCGTCATTGATTTCTCCGGTACCCGAACTGATTATGACCAGGTCAAGCCCATCGAGAATGGCGATGAAATTTTCCAGGGTCTTGATTGCCTGTTCTGGGTCATTTAAATCCATATACCCGGTAACCAGTTCATTACGGCAATGCTGATTCAGTTTTTCCAGCAGATCCAGGCGCCGGGCTGCGGCTGCAACCCGGTAGCCATTTTGCCATAAAATTAGGGCCAGTTCATAGCCGATGCCTGAACTGGCCCCGATTACTGCCGCTTTTTTCATTATTTCTTTTCTGAAAAATAGATGCTCAGGAAGGACAGAACCTGATTTTCATGCAGATCGTTCAATATGCCATGGGTTTCGCCCCGGCGGCAAAGCCAGGCATCGCCAGGCTTAACCTCGAACTTGCTGCCCTTATGGATGCCAGTGCCTTTACCGGAAAGGATATAATACATTTCTGCGCTGTCTTCATGGCAATGCTCTGGAATAGTGGCCCCAGGCTGCATTTCGTTGAGCCCCATCGCTTCGAAGGGAAGGCCATCCGGCTCCATTTTCAGGTAGTCGCGGCATCTGATTTCACCGTTGCCGCCACGCACGTTATGCTTAACTATTTCAGGCAAATTCAGGTAGGATAAAAGATTTTGCATTAAATTTTCAGCCTATCGGTGCGAATTTGGCAGTGAAATGGCGCAGGAAGGGTGGTTCCCAGATAATTTTCAGTCCTTTGGCTTTCTTGCGGCATTCAAAGGTCTCGATTATTGCTTCCACCGCGTAGTCAAAATGGCTTTGGGTGTATACACGGCGAGGAAAGGCCAGTCGAACCAGTTCCATGGCTGCGGGAATCTCTTTTCCCGTTTTTTTGTCTTTTTTGCCGAACATTACCGAACCGATTTCTACTCCTCTGATCCCGCCTTTTTTGTAGAGCTCGCATACCAGCACCTGACCGGGGTACTGATGAGGGGGGATGTGTGGGTAGACTGATTTTGCGTCGATGTACACCGCGTGGCCACCGGTTGGTCTGATTATGCCAATGCCTGCAGCCAGCAGTCTTTCACCCATGTATTCAGCCGTTCTGATTCGATAACGCAGATATTCTTCGTCCAGGGCTTCCATCAGGCCTACCGCCAGAGCATCGAGATCGCGCCCCGCAAGACCGCCGTAGCTGGGAAATCCTTCGGTGAGAATGAGAAGGTTGCGGCAGTTGGCGGCAAGACTGTCGTCATTCATGGCGAGAAAGCCGCCAATGTTTACCATACCGTCTTTTTTGGCGCTCATGGTGCAGCCATCGGCATAAGAAAACATTTCCTGGGCAATTTCGAGAACCGATTTCTTTTCATATCCCTTTTCCCGAATTTTGATGAAATAAGCGTTTTCGGCAAAACGGCAGGCATCGATAAAGAAAGGCACTTTGTATTTGCGATAAAGAGCAGAGGCCTTGCGCAGATTTTCCATGGAAACGGGCTGTCCACCACCCGAATTATTGGTGACGGTCATCATGCCCAGGGGTGATTTTTTGTGGTTTTTTTTCAAAAAGGCTTCAAGCTTCTCGAGGTCGATATTGCCCTTGAAAGGATGAACCAGCGCGGGTTGCTTGCCCTCAGCAATTACCAGGTCAACCGCTTCGGCATCGTTATACTCTACATTAGCTCTGGTTGTGTCAAAATGGGTGTTGTTCGGCACCATATCGCCCTTTTTAACAGTGGTGGCAAAGAGAATTTTCTCTGCCGCCCGCCCCTGATGGGTAGGAATGATATGTTTGAAGCCGGTTATTTTTTTTACCACCGATTCAAAATTATAAAAGCTTTTGCTGCCTGCATAAGCTTCGTCGCCGGTAATCATTGCCGCCCATTGCCGGTCACTCATGGCGCCGGTTCCGCTATCGGTAAGAAAATCCAGCAGTATGTTTTCAGCCCTGATTAAAAAAGGGTTGTAATCAGCTTCTTTAAGGAATTTTTCTCTCTGTTTTTCGGTCGTTTGAGAAATGGGTTCAACCATTTTAATCTTGAAAGGTTCAATTAATGTCTTCATAATCACCTCGAATGATTTTTTTACATTCTATGCAAAACCCCTCAACATTTCAAACAGAGAATTTATTGATCCATCAATTTGTATAAATATGCCGGCCGGGGGTAGCAGGTCGCAACTGTTTGATGCTATCATGTTGCAAATAGACTATTTGGAGATTTTGTTTTAATGAGCATTTTTCATGCCGGTCTGCGGCTGTTTTTGATTGCGGCAGTGATTTGCCTGGTTGTCGAAGGCCGCGCCGAAGAACTTGATTCTTCAATTGCAGCTCAGGGGCTTGAATCAGTTGATACCTCTCTTGAAGAGCACCTTGCAAGTCAAACCAGTCAGAATTCTGCTGCATCAGAGTCAGAAGAAATCGCTTCAGAAATTGAAGAAACGCCAATTCCAGAAGA